>PLSX01000084.1 GCA_003165315.1 Acidobacteriota bacterium | reverse complement strand
CTTGAAGTCCCAGTAAAGCTGCGAATGGGCTCCGGTTTTGAGGGCATTAAAGCGCACCTGCGCCTTGCCCCGGGCGGTGCGGGGACCGGTGGACTTTTGGGCATTGCGGCGATTGGCTTCGATCCGGGCAGGAGTCAGGGTGGGGGATTTGCGCAGCGACATGGCGGCACCTCGCGGTGAAATGACCCTTAAGCTTACACGATAGCCTAGGATTTGTCAAGGGACAGATAGTCCGGGTGCTGTCCTAATTTGAAATGGAGGGCCGAACAGCGTTCGGCCTGGCCCAGCGCCGCTGGGCCCTACAGATGCTGACCTCAAGGTCAGCGCTACCATACCTGCACGGGTGAGCCAAGTAATTTATTGCCCAAATTAGGACAGCACCATGATCCGGCAAGATTCGAAATTGAGATTCAAGAGAAAAGTGTTCCAGGAAGGGGTTAAGAATTAGCCGGAAAATCAATTGTATTGCGCGCAGAGACGCGGAAGCGCAGAGGCGGCAAAAAACGAAAGCATTTATTTTTTCAAATCTCTGCGGCTTTTCCCCTGCCACGACCGGCGATTCTGGGCTTCGATCGCCGTAGCGTTTCCACAAAAAGCAACGTATGCTCTGCCAAGAACCGCGGACCTCAACGGCGCCGGTCTGCGCTAAAAGGCTGCATCGTTGCCCCACTTCGCATATAATGACCCCCGCCAGACTCGTCCTCTGGTTACACAAGAATTTTGATTCTTCCTCGCAGGAGAGACCTGTCGCCGTGAAAATCGTCGTCTGCATCAAGCAAGTGCCTGCCCGAGACTCAGTGCTGCGCCTGAACTCCGCCGCCACCTGGGTGCAGGAAACCGATTTGAGTTTCGAGGTCAATGAACCGGATATTTACGCGCTGGAAGAAGCCCTGCGCTTGAAGGAAAAGCATGGGGGAGAGGTGGTTCTGGTCACGCTGGGGCCAGCGCGCGCCCAGACAGCCCTGAAAGAGGCGCTGGCCAAGGGAGCTGACCGCGCCTTGCATTTGGACGATCCTGCCTTTGCCAACCTCGACGCTTTCGGCATCGCCCGCGCGCTGGCCAAGGCCATCGAAAGGGAAAAGCCGGATATTATCCTGACCGGATTGCAATCCGACGATTTCGGGGCTGCGCAGACCGGCGTGGTGCTGGCGGAATTTCTCGGCCTGCCGCACTCCACCATCATCATGGAGATCCAGGCGGAGGGTGGCGCCCTTCGAGTGAAGCGCGAACTGGAAGGAGGCTGGTTTCAGTGGATCGGCTTGCCGCTGCCGGCCGTAATTACCATTCAATCCGGCATCAACAAGCCCCGATACGCAACGCTGAAAGGCATCATGGCGGCGAAAAAAAAGCCGGTGGAGAAGCTGACTGCCTCGGACCTGGGCCTAACCGCTGAAGATCTCGCCCCGCGCCTGCGTATTACCAAGGTCTATACACCCGTGAAGGCTGCCCAGACCGAGTTTTTGCAAGGCAGCCCCAAAGAAATAGCCGCTCGCCTTGTCGATAAGCTCAAGAACGAGGCGCGCGTAATTTAGAGATGGCGCCGGGCGGAAGCTGTCCCAAACTAGCTGGGAGCCCGGCACGAGCCGCCCTCAAGGGACGGCGCTACAAAAGGGCCGAACACCGTTTGGCCGCACCACACAAGGAGGCACAACATGTTTGTTCACATTTGGAGAATGCGGGCCCGTAAGAAGAAGGTTGGAGATTACGAAAAATTCGGTCGCCAGGTGACGCTGCCTTCGCTGAAGAAAATCGATGGGTGTCTGGGCGCTCATTTTATCAAGCTCTTCGAGGCACGCAAGCCAGAGTACCTCTGGCTGGTGTTCTGGCGGGACCATAAAGCCCTGGAACAGGCGCGAACCAATCCGCTCTGGCGCGAACAGATCAAGCGGTTCGAAGCGGGTAATTACTACAAGTCGATTCCCATCGAAATGGTTTGTGAATCGGTGGAATCCTTTAGCGCAACACTGGAGAAGCCCAAGCGCTCCGCCAAGCCGGCAAAGACGAAAAAAACTGCACCGCCCAAGGAGGCGGTAGTTGAGGTTTCGCAAACGGAAGAAGCGCGGGCGGAAGAATCCGCGCCAGCGGAGGAATCACCCGCCGCCAATCTTGGACCGGCGGTGGAAGAGGAATAAGGAAAGAACAGCCCGGAGTCCGAGGCCCAAAGACTAGAGCCGAAGCGCGGCGTTCAAGGTGATTGGCCTCGGGCTTCGGGCTCTGATTTTATTATTATTGGCCTATTGAGGAGTCATGCCCAATCACATTTTGGTTTTTGCAGAACACCACGGCGGAAAATCAACACGTCCCGCTTGGGAAGCGATCGCGGCCGGCCAACAACTTGCACGGGAGCTTGGAACCACCGTCAGCATTATGCTGCTGGGACATAATCTAGCCGCCTTGGCAGTGGAGCTCGCCACGACGGAGGTTGAGGAAGTACTCGCGATAGATTCACCGCTCCTGGCAGAGTATACAGCGGATGGCTATGCGCTTGCCGTGCGCTCCGTCATTGAGAAGCAAAATCCGCGCTATATCGTTTTCAGCCACACATACCGGGTGCGGGATTTCGCCCCCAAACTCGCCGCATCGCTTGGACGCGGACTTGTGAGCGATTGCCTGGGTTACCGGAATGAAGAGGGGAAGCTCATCTTCGTTCGCCAGGTATTCCAGGGAAAATATTGTGCCGACATTGAATTGGCGGGTGAGGGGCCCTGCTTTGTTTCGTTCCAAGCGGCTGCGTTTCGCGAGGATGCGGTGCGGCGAGGCGGAAGCCCGGCTCCCATCACCCCCGTACGGGTGGAGATTGCCGCAGACTCCATTCGCGCCCAACCTGAAGAACGTTTCCGTGAGGCCAGGCAGGCCGTGGATTTAACTCAGGCCGAACAGATCGTCGCCGTGGGCCGCGGCATCAAGGCTCCCGAAAACATGGATCTCGCCCAAAGGCTCGCCGACGCACTGGGCGCGGAACTGGGCGCCTCACGCCCCATCTGTGACAGTGGCTGGCTGCCGATGGACCGTCAAATCGGAAGCTCCGGGCAGACTGTGGCGCCCAAGCTTTATGTGGCACTGGGAATCTCCGGCGCCATCCAACACATGGTGGGGATGAAGGGATCCAATACGATTGTGGCGATCAATAAAGACAAGGAAGCGCCCATCTTTGAAGTCGCCACCTACGGAATCGTGGGCGACCTCTTTGAAATCGTTCCGCCGCTGATTGAAGAAATCAAGAAGGTGAAAGCTGCATAAGCAGGAATGAGCTCCATGACCGTCAACCAATTCCGGCGCATGGCTCTGAGCCTGCCCGAAGTCGAGGAACGCGGCCACATGGGCCACCCTGATTTTCGCGTGGGTGGGAAGGTCTTCGCAACCCTTGGTTATCCCGACCCCAAATGGGGAATGGTCAAGCTGACCCCCGAACATCAGAGAGATTTCGTGCCCGCCCATCCCAAAGTGTTTGTGCCTGCCCCCGGAGCTTGGGGCATTCAAGGGAACACCTTAATTCGGCTAAAAGACGCTGATGCAGACATCGTCCACGAAGCCATGAGGTTAGCCTGGCAGGGCAGGGCCTCCAAGAAAATCATAGAGCGATTTCAAACCGGCAGCATCTAGCCACCCTTGGCCTTGGCGGAGTTTCGCCTTATATCGAGCACATCCGTTTTTATTCATGACCATTCGATCAGGGGCTTTACACCAGAGATGATTCAGCCACCCTCAGACATGCTCGCAGAGCTGTCCGAATGGAACAACGGCAAGGGCATCGACCTGAAGTCGTGGGTCGGTTGTTCGGGGAACTTCCGCCTGGCTGTTGGCTATTCCACAATCTTCTGGCCGCAATTCGTTTTGTTCGAAGACTACATCCTCTTTGATGGATTCAGTGTTGAATCATTGCGGGGATTCGAGCATCAGCAGAAAGGTAACAGGCGGGCAGTCGAAGCCGTCATGAATCACCTGCACATCGCGGATATCCAATATTATGGATGTGAGGACATCACAGAAGAACGGATTGTCTTTATCGGCAGAATTCTGAAGCAGATTTATGAGGCCAAGCTGAAATGGCAGTTCCCGGACCGCCCGTGTGAAGTTTCCTTCTATGAGCCCGATGACCGCCGGAAATTAATGGAGTTTGAGATCACATTTTGGCAACGAGAGCAAAAGTATCAACATAACGGATCGCATGAGGGGTAGGGAGGGCGCAGGCGAATTTCGAGCTCGCGCCGTGCGAAGCGACAGCCAGGTGGTTCACACTTATTTTTTGGGAACCCAGGAAAACTCCTCCCAAGCAGTCTGAAGAAGTTGACACTTTGTTGGGTCAAAGTCCCGCATGGCTTCAGAGTGAAAGGTGATCTTTTCAGGTGTAATTGAATCCACTTCAAATCTTATGGTGAGACGACACATCTTGGTGGTCTTAACGGTGGGATCTTTGGATATGGCGGCCGCCTGGTAGACAGTGGAGGTGCCCACCCACTTCGCCCCCACCCGGCGGCACTCGGTGTGGATATAAGCGCCTTGCTTTGCCGCATCGGGAGGTATATTCACCCACTCTGCGCGAAACAAATCGTTCGTGACTTCCACTCGGAAGTCCTTGTGCTTCGCATCAATATGCCAGATTTTCGGTAGTTGAGCGTTTAGAGGCTTGGAGGCAACTGTGGCGGGCTTCGTATCCGGAGTGGATTTCTGGTCAGCTGCTGCGAATGGGGAGGTCATCAAAAGCGCCATCAAAATCATCAATGCCAGTTGCCAATCGATACGTGCCGTTCTCAAGGTGTCCTCCTGAATGTCCGCTTTGAACGCTCTGTTTTCATTATTGCGGCGCTGCCGAATTCTTTTGGGGTAAAACAAGAGCCTCATTCTACCCGGCCCTTGCCAGCCAAGCCACCAAAAAGCGGAGCCCACTTGCTTACGGGACGGCTGATCCCTTCAGGTAACGAGAAATCAACGGGATTTCTTGACTCTTTCAATTCGCTATCGTGGTTGGACTAATAGTGCGGAGTTCCCTGTCCGGCCCCAGCATCACACCATGCCGGGCATCGGCAGACAGGTTTCATAAGGTGCATCCATCAATGATCACACGGCGCCACCCGCGGGAAGATCGAAAGATGAAGTTCTTTTTCAAGATCTGGATGGAGCCGCCAGGGGTAGCTGTCCACCCTCTGCCGTCGTGGTGACAGAGGGTGGATGATTCCATTCACATTCTTACTTTACCGAGTGAAATCGCTTCTCAACTTCAGCCCAATTCACCACGTTCCACCAGGCTCCGACGTACTCAACGCGCCGGTTCTGATACTTCAGGTAATAAGCATGCTCCCAAACATCGATTCCCAGGACGGGGAACTTGCCTTCCATAACCGGGCTGTCCTGGTTGGCGGTGGAGTAGATGTCAAGCTTGCCGCTGTGGGCAACAAGCCATGCCCATCCTGAGCCAAAGCGGCCCATGGCGGCAGCACTCAGTTTCTCTTTGAAATTATGGAAATCACCGAAGGCGCTCTTGATGCCAGCTTCAAGCGCTCCACTGGGCTGGCCACCAGCGTTGGGGCCCATGATCTGCCAAAACATGGAGTGGTTGATGTGGCCACCGGCATTATTCCGGACAGCGGTCTTGATGACATCGGGGACAATCGCCAGATTGTTGGCCAGCAGGTCTTCCAAACTCTTTGTGGCCAGTTCGGGCGCCGACTCAAGGGCTTTATTCAGGTTGGTCACATAGGCAGCATGGTGTTTCCCGTGGTGGATTTCCATCGTAGCTTTATCGATGGACGGCTCCAGGGCGTCGGGAGCGTACGGCAGGGCAGGTAGTGTAAACGGCATGACTCCTCCTCAATTCATCGAAGTTTCGAAGGGACGCCGCCTCATCTTCCCTCGGGAAGTGAAACCACCGCCGGTGGGCGGCGCTGCCTTCGGCAAGAATTTGTATGTCTCAATACAGCCCGGACAGTAGTAGTCGTGAAATACCAGATTAATCCAAGCCTGAGGACCTGTCAAACCAGGGGCGGGCTATTGAAAATACTTACCCCCATCCACCACCAGGTTCTGGCCGCTAATCGCACTGGCTGCCGAACTCAAGAGAAAGAGCATGACGGGTGAGACGTGCTTTGCCTCAATCAGGTGCTTGACGCATTGATCGCGAAGCAGGGCTTGCTTATCTTCCTCCGACACATATTTGCGAAGTTGCTTCTCCGTCATGATCCACCCCGGGCTGATCATATTCACGCGCATGCCTTCCGGCCCCAGTTCGCGCGCGAGGGATCGGGTGAAACCCAGAATGCCGCTCTTGGTGGCGTTATAGATGGTAAAGGGATCAAACCCGAACATGTAATTGGTGGTGCTGATGTTGACGATACTCTTACCTTGTCCGCTGCGCAGCAGCTCAAGGCAAGCTCTGGACATGAGCAGAAAGGAACGCAAATTCAGGTTCCACATGCGGTCGCACTCTTCCACCGTCAGATCATCGAACTTGATTCTGTCGTCGTTGGCGGCGTTGTTGACCAGGTAATCGACGTGCCTCGCTGATTCGAGCACATGAGCGGCGAAGGCCTTGATTTGGTCCGGCGCGGCCAGGTCGGCCTGAAAATAGTGGGCGCTTCTTCCCAGCGATTTCGCGGCCAAGCCGCCCTTCTCAGAACTGCGTGAACAAAAGTAGACCTCGCAGCCAACTTGGCAAAGCGCCCGGCAAAAATCATATCCGATACCTTCGCTTCCACCTGTAACCACCGCTACCCTGCCGGTAAATTCCGTTGTGTACATCATGATGTTTCCTTTCCGGATTTTCTTGCCTGTTAGGGTAACAGATTATCGCCTACGCGGGGATCAACGGAAAATGGGAGAAGATCCCAGCAGCCTCCAGACAAAATCTTGTGGGGCCAAACTCCAACTTCGTGCATAATCGACTGAGTCGTGGCCAACACCATTTTCCAATTATTGTCAGACTTCTTTGCCCGCTATGGGTATTGGGCCGTCTTTTTTGGCGTGATGCTGGAGAACGTCGGCGTCCCCGTTCCAGGTGAAACCGTACTACTGTTTGCCGGCTTCCTCGCCTTCCAAGGCAAAATCCACATCCTACCGGCAATTCTCACCGCCATTGCGGGAGCTACGACCGGAGCGAGTCTCGGCTATCTGCTTGGCTGGCACGGTGGAACGCCTGTGGTCAATCGCTTATTGGGGCGCTTTCCGCGGCTGCGAAAGCAGTACGATGAATCCCAAAGAATATTCCAGAAACACGGTCAATGGGCCGTTTTCGCGGCGCGCTTCATCACTGGCTTGCGCGTATTTGCCGGAGTCCTGGCCGGTGTACTGCGCATGCCATTTTCCACCTTCATGCTTTTTAGCTTTGCCGGCGCGGTCTGCTGGGCCTTTGTGATCGGTTACGTGGGTTTTCTGTTTGGAAGCAACTGGGACAAGCTGGTGCACTTTGTGGGCCGAATGGACCGCATCGCCCTAATCATCCTTGCGGGAATTACCCTCGTGTTGTTACTGGTTCGCCTGGTTCGGGGAAAAAAGGCAGCATAAAGTGCGTTTACTGATCAATTATTCAGTCTCTTTAAGTCCTCCTTCGCAGCCTTGAAGTTGGGCCTCAGCTGGAGAGCAGTCCTAATTTCCGCAAGCGCGTCCGCGTTTCGGCCTTCCTTCTCAAACACAAGCCCCAAAACGCGGTGGGCATCGGCTGCGTCCGGCTCCTCACCTTCCGGCTCTTGCGAAAGATATCTCCTCGCGTAACCTTCGGCCTTCGGAAGGTTCTGGGCGATTTCCATTAACCCCTGGGCTGCCTCATAAAGAGGGCGAAAATCGTCTGGAACATTCTTCTCCGCACTGGCAAGGACTTGTTCAAGATCACTCCCCCTCTGCTGAAGAGCGTAAACCCGCGCCAGGATCCAGTACGCCTCAATCCGTCTGGATTCCAGTTGCAACGCACTTTGAGCTTGTTTTGCTGCCTCTTCATATTTTGCATGGGGGGATTGACTGTAAAACTTTCCGAGCGCAGTGTGAGCTTCGTAATTTTTGGGGTTTGCTTGTACAGCTTTCAAGTAAAAAGCTTCCATCTGGCCTGAGTCCTTTTCCATCTCCGCAAGCTCAGCATGAGCCAGGTATCCTTCACTTGCATTGAGAGCGGTTATCTTCTCCGCCAGGGAATTTGCTTCGTCTTTGCTCCCCCCCATAATGCCGGGCGCCTGGAACTTAAACTGCATCATGGCATCGAGCGCGTCCAAATTCCTGGGATCAATTTCTATGGCAATTTCCACTTCTTTGCGAAACTTTACAGCCAGCGATCCTGCCGAAAAAAAACTGGCACGGGCTGCCATTTCTCCGAACACCTTGCCCAATTCAAGATGAAAATCTGAGCTCTTGCCGTCAAGATCAACGGCGTGCTGGGCAAGTGGAAGCGCTCCGTCCAAATCCTTGAACGACATCTTCACTTCCGCCAATTGGTAGCAACTCCAGGGATCATCGGGATGGGCCTTGACTTGAGGCTCAAGGATGGCGCGGGCTCTTTTCCAGTGTCCCGCCCGGATAAGCGTTTCGACGTCCGTACCCTGCCCATCATGGGTGGGCCCTCGGGAAATACCTGGCAAAGTGGCCAACGGCCAAAGAAAGATTGCGGCAATAATGGGAGCAAAGAATTTGTTCCGCATTGGCACCCGGCTCTTTGGATCGGAAAGTGAGGAAACTGAAAGAACTCGGTTAGTGTGCAGCAAGCCAAGCCTCCCTGATAGCAGCTTGTTCAGACGTTGCCGAAGGCAAAGGGATAATAGAATATTGGGTGCTGTTTGGCGGATCGAGCGTCAAGGAAATTCTCTGCCTGCGGCCATGCCGTTCAACATTGATCAGAATAGTGGCGCCCGCAGGATAGGGTTTGAGGCGGGTGGCGAGATCCTCCGTCGCCAGCGACTGATCGTCGATATCAATCAACAAGTCGTCGCGGCTCAATCCGGCCCGATCAGCCGCTCCACCAGGAATAATGGAGACTATTCGCGTCCCGCGTAACTCAGGCTGAACCGCAACTCCGATGGATGGCAGCGCATCAGCGGGTGTCTCGATGCGAAGCTGAAGTGCGGCAATCGCCAATGCCTCAGGATACGGAAGGGGATCGGTCCCACTCACGTAATGTTCAAAGAAGGGCTCAAAATCGGATCCCGCAACAGAGTCCAGCGCCTGCACCACGTCCCTTTCCTCATACCCGCGGCCTGGTCCGTAATAGCTTGAAGCAGGCGATTCGTAGAACTCGCGATATAGGTAATGCATCACGTCGAGCAGGGATTTGCGCCCCTTCGTGCTCGAACGAATTTCCAAATCCAACAACATCGAAAGAAGCGCGCCTTTGTTGTAGTAGGAAATGGTCGTGTTGGGAAAATTCGTTTCCTGCATTTGAGGCGAACGGTCAAAGAACCAGGCGCTAAAGCTGGAGGATTCAACAGACATCAGCTTCCTTCCGGGTTCGCGCTCCAGCGTGGAAATCTCATTCGCCAGACGGTTCAGGAATTGATCGCGGGTCCAGAGTCCGGATTGGAGAAGGAAAAGGTAACCATAATAGCTGGTAATGCCCTCGGCAACCCAAAGAGAACGCGAATAATTTTCGCGAGTGTAATCGAAGGGTCCCAATGCAGCGGGGCGAAGGCGCTTCACGTTCCAAGTGTGGAAGAACTCATGCGCCGCAGTTTCCAAAGCTTCCGTCGCGTTATCGCGTACGCTCCCCTGCATGATGATTTGAGTGGAATTCAAATGCTCCATGCCGTCACCCATGGCGATGTCCGGCACAAAATGAAAAATGAAAACGTACTGGTCAAAATCAGGCAGGGGCATAGCGGCCATTTCCGTATGCACGATTTTCTTAAGCCCTGAGATCAGTTGGGATCGGTCGCCGTCATCCTCGTTATACGTGTGCACCGCAACTTCAATGGTCTTCCCCTGTTCCTCAAACTCGTCGACGGTGCAGTCCTCGGAGATTTCGAGAGGTGTATCCACGAGACGATCGTAATTGGGGGCATGAAAAATCCGCTCCGTCAGGGAGGCTGAAAACCCGCTGACGACCTTCCAATGGGCGGGAGCTTCAACCGTCAGTGTAATGGGGTCAGGCTTATGCTCATCCACATACATAAAAACGGAGGGGCCATTCAAATTGGCATGCACGCTGTCGACCTGGGAAAATGAACCCGTAAGATCGTTGGCGAAAACCCGGTAATGAACGTGGACGGTTCCCCCAGCCTTCGTCGTATCAACCCGCCAAGTTTGCTTATCGATTTTGATCCACGGTAAAGGATGATCGTTTGTATCCTGGGCAGAAAACTCCTGAACATTTTTGGCAAAATCATAAATGGCGTAGCGGCCAGGCGCCCATGCCGGGATTACGAATTTGAGGTCAGTTGATTCCACCTGACGGGCGACGATGTCAATGCCGACCATGTGTGTCGTGGGACGATCCACTCGGGCTGTGTAGGCAAGCTCAAGCGGCCGTGGAGCGGATGTTTCACCAGCACGCAATTCGAACGCGTTGCTCAGCGTGAGGAAATTCAGGGCTGCGATTCCGCAAAACAACAAGACGCGATTGGCGCGATGTTTTTCGCGAGCTGGCGAACGCCATGTGAGAGTAAAGTGCGGCAGCAAAGAGTTCATCGATGTGTGATCCTTTGGAATTTCCGAAATATCTGAACGGCCCTGCGCCAGTTGGGCGGCTTGCCGAAATTTTGCCAAAAAAGGGCCCCCTTGCGGGGTCATTGTGGATGGTCCACAAATCCTCGAATATGGGGGCTATTTCAAAGACTGAGGCGCGATGCCAAATGTCGCTTTTCCGCCTCTGGGGATAAGATATCGTCCGTTCTGCCCGCTCATTCCCGGCTGGATTGCCCGCCCGCTGCCGGTCAAGAGTGACCATGGAATCAGTCGCAGCGCAGTTCCATGGCTCGACAATTTCGATCCTCCTCTAATCATCCAGGGCGACATAAATTGTAGCGTCGATCCCCGATCGACGACGGCGGTCAGAGACCGCCGCTACAAACCGGATGCGCCAACACTGATATCGCTCAGCATAATTTAGCCGCCCCGCTGCGGGCTGTCCTGAAAGAGCAACGGTCTTCACGGGCCCGGATTCAAAACCAGCGTGTGGATTGTTCCCCTTTCCACCGCCGCATCACTGAAGAGCATGGGCAAGCTGGCCCCCCCGTACCAAGCGGGAAACTGGTCGCTGTAATATGCACTAGATAACTGGCCAGACTCGCCCAGAGTGATGTTTTGCAAAGACTGGTCCAACGCGGAGAGGTCCACCACCATGCGCATGGATGGTCCGAGATCAGGAGTTGTCTGCTTCACCGTGGTGCCTGTTCCCGGTTGGGGAAAAGGCCCAACGTCCAGCCGCCATCCGAGCAAAGGCATTCCAAGACCCAGGGGGTGATGGAATGTCAGCGGGATGGTGTCGCCCCATTTCCACGCCGCGTGATCGTGGCTGTGAACCATGGAGGGAATTTTGCCGACCCCCTCATCCAGGCTTTTCATCAGGGTCATCGCGAAATCGGGATCGCCCGGTGGCAGCCAGCGCATGAGATTTAGATCCAGAACATTCTGAAGAAAAATCGAACTCATCGCCCAATAATACCCGGAAAGGTCGTCGCCGAGTTTGGGTTTTAGGACGCGGACAAGCAGCGCACGGCGCGTAACTTCAAGAGCCAGCGTGGCGGCAGAATTCGCGCGCGCTTCGCCATCCCAACCCTTGATGGTATCAAGCGCGAACCTGGCATCGGGACTTGAAGGCGGATGCTTCGCCGCTGCACCGAGAAGTTGTTTGGCCAGCCATTGGTCCTCAAGACTCAGGATGTCGGTCTGAATTCGCAGCATATCTCGCGGCATGAAGTTGCCCCCCTTGCGCAGGAGTTGAAAGATGCGCGAGGTGCGAAAGGGCGACTCCCAATTCGCGGTAATGAAGTAGGGATAATTGTCAGGAACAATGCGCCCGTTGGCGGTGGCAATGATTCCGCTTGAAGGGTTGAAAGAGTGAGGGAGCTGATCAAAAGGAATGAACCCCGTCCAATCGTAATCGTCGGAGTCGCCGGGCACGGGAACCGCCCCATTGCCATGCTTGCGAATGGGTACAAGTCCGGCAGCGTAATATCCGATGTTCCCTTCCACGTCGGCATAAACAAAATTCTGCATCGGCACCTTGAAACCCCGAAGCGCCGTGGTGAATTCCTGCCAATTGCCTGCTTGATCGATTTGCATGAAGGGCAGGCCGACGCCTCGTGGCTCCAGCAGCGTCCATTGCAAGGCAAGGTCGCGGTGGCCGGCGTGCGAAATCACCGGGCCGTGGCGCGTCACCGTGACGCTCCAATGATGATCAGGCTGATTGCGAACCTTGATGACCTCATCACGCACCTCGGCCGCCACCCATTGGCCATTGTGCAAATATTTTCCCGCGTCCTGGGGATTGACGGTCTCGACAAAGAGATCCTGAACGTCGGGAGCGGTGTTGGTCATGCCCCAGGCAATCTGTTCATTATGGCCAATGATCACGAAGGGCAATCCCGGCAGGCTGACGCCGCTGACATCGAGCCCCGGAGCCTTGAGATGAACCATGTACCAGATACTGGGAACGCTGTGGCCAAGATGGGGATCGTTTGCCAGAAGCGGCTTGCCCGATTTAGTGTGTGATCCACTCACCACCCAGTTGTTACTTCCTAGCCCAGCCATTGATGTTTCAAGGTTGATGGCCTGCGAATCAAACAATTGAAATTCGGCTGCCGACAATCGGCAGACTCCGGCATCGAAGGGGTTGAGCACCAGATCGGCGTTGGTGGTTTTGCCAGCGGCGGAAGGAGAGGGCTGGACCTCAGCAACCGGAACGTCAAGGGCAGAGCGGTCAGGCAGCACGTCGGAAAGCAGATCTTTGCTCAACCTGGTGGCAAGCTTTTCACGGATCAAGTCCGTGTTCCACGATTGGCTGAGCGCAGCGGCCAGGTTTAAAGCCGAGGCAACAGAATCGATTTCTCGCCAGGGCCGGGGCTCGTACCGTAACAGCAGAAACTCCAGTGGCAGGTGGTCGCGATGGCTTTCGATGAAGGCATTAACGCCGCGGGTATAGGCGGTAAGAAGGCGATGCTCGCCGGGCGAGAGGTCCGAGAGTGCAGTGGCCGCAATCCGCGGGAAGCCCAGGGTGCGACTCTCCTGGTCAAGGCGCAGGGTGCGATCACCAAAGACTTCGGAAAGCTCACCTTCAGCCTTGCGCCGGCTCAAATCCATTTGCCACAAGCGGTCTTGGGCAGTGACGTATCCCTGGGCGAAGAGAGCATCCGCCATCGATTGGGCGCGGATGTGGGGCACGCCGTGTTCATCCCGCCGAATTTCCACCTGCGAGGAAACCCCCGGCATCGAAGTGGCCCCGTCGAACACGGGCAGACTTGCCCGCACACGGCTGCGAAGCCACAGACTGCCGCCCACCAAAGTGAGCAGCAGGAGGGTGAAGGTTGCCAGGCACAGACGCACGAGGATCCGTTTCATATCAGCCTTACCCCGTCCACCCTTCTGAAATAGCTCGATTTCATAAGTTATGGTATGACCCACGGCACCCAAGTGAGAACGTTGCCATGCAGTAGTTTAACAGCCACACAGCCATTGGAAGTCCACATATTTGACTTATGTCATGAAGGAAAGAAGAGGATTCCGTTAACCCTTCCGTATCGGGCAGCCACCAGGACCATTTTGCACAATTCCCATTGGGCGGGAAGATGATTCCCAGTTATAATGATGAGCAAACCCTTAACCCTTGTTTTAGCATCACTAGGGGTACGGGGGTTTCAAAAGAGGGCTACGGCGGGACATCGCAATGCTGCCAGGGAGATATATTGCGTGCGGGAACGGGTCAACCACCTGCCTTGATAACCTAACGGAACGAATTCCGTCTAAGAATATAGGGCCATGGCTTTAAGGTGTCCTGAAATTATCGCTGCTGGATTTGACGAAGCGGTATTGGATCTCTTGACGCGCGGAGGGAAACTGACCTTGCGCGAATGTAACGACCGGTGTTGTTCCTAACCGGGGATATTGCCAGTGAAATTCAACCGGTCGTCTGAAGGAGGAAGATCAAATGCGATTTGACAAGCGGTTCTTGCGGGAAAACTTAGGTGGGTTGAGTCTGACCTTGATCGGAATCTTGACCCTCGGTTTGTCCTTTATGCTTTACCAGGGCAACCACCTGTTCCCAAATTTTGCGTTGGCGCAGGGAAAAGGATTGGATGGTCCCGATATTGATTTCCTGGAGAGGCAGAACCAGGCGTACGAACGAATTGCCAAAGCTGTTACGCCCGCCATTGTGGCCATTCAGTCCACCCAGGTCACCAAAGTTCAGCAATCACCCATGATGAACGATCCTTTTTTCCGCCAATTTTTCGGGAACATGTTTCCACAAGTTCCCCGCGAGCAGCGCGAGCACGCACTGGGCAGCGGCGTGATTGTTTCGCCGGACGGATACATTGTGACCAACAATCATGTGATCGCCAAGGCCACGGAAATCTCCGTGACGCTTTCCGATAAACGGACGTTTAAAGCCAAAGTGGTGGGGGCCGATCCCCAGACCGACGTGGCTGTCATTAAGATTGACGGGACAAACCTCCCCACGGCGCCTTTTGGCGATTCCGAACAGATCAAAGTCGGCGACACGGTGATGGCATTCGGAAACCCCTTTGGACAATACTTCACCGTTACGCGCGGGAGTGTGAGCGCGCTCGGCCGCTCCGGAATGGGCATCGAGGGCTTTGAAAACTTCATCCAGACGGACGCCGCGATCAATCCCGGAAACTCCGGCGGCGGTCTGGTGAACATCCATGGCCAGGTTGTGGGGATCAACACTGCGATCCTGAGCGGCAATTCCGGACCTGGAGGCGAGGGCGGCTCTGTAGGCATCGGATTTGCCATTCCTTCCAACATGGCAAAACACATCATGGAGGATTTGATCAAGACCGGGAAGGTCAGTCGCGGCTACCTGGGCGTTCAGATCCGGGGCTTGGATGATGGCTTGGCAAAGCAGTTCAAAGTGCCGGATACGGCAGG
This sequence comes from Acidobacteriota bacterium, assembly GCA_003165315.1. Classification (GTDB taxonomy): domain Bacteria; phylum Acidobacteriota; class Terriglobia; order UBA7540; family UBA7540; genus Bog-366. The sequence continues at coordinate 4,261 of PLSX01000084.1, read as the reverse complement.
CGCCCTGGCCGAAGACGTAACCGCTGGCGGTCCTGCCGACAAAGCCGGGCTGAAGACCGGTGACGTCATTCGCAAGCTCAACGGCCAGACCATTCAGGATGGCAACCAGCTTACGGCCGAGGTCACCAACCTCAGTCCCGGCAGCATTGCCACCCTGGATATTCTGCGTGATGGCCAACCGATGACCCTCAAGGTCACACTGGGCGAACGGCCTTCGGACCTCAGTGCACGTGTTGGCGCAGGTGGGGGCATTCAGGAGGGAACTCTGCGCGGCATCGAAGTGCAGAACCTCACGCCTGCGGTCCGCGATCAGGCGGGTATTCCTCCGAACGTGAACGGCGTTGTGATCACCCAAGTCGATCCGAACAGCCCGTCAGCGCAGTACGGCTTGCAGGAAGGCGATGTGGTCGAAAGCATCAACCGGCAGCCGGTGCGCAACGTTGGCGACTTCAACAAACTGGCGGGTCAGGCCAAAGGCCAGACGCTGTTGCGAATCAACCGTCAGGGTAACGGCGTTTTTGTGGTCGTCTCACCAGATGGAGACGGTGGTGACGGGCAGTAATCCCAGTGGCCCGGCCTCTTCCCGTCGGGGGATGGGGCCGGGCCAAAATTCAATTGAGTGCCGCAAATGGTTACAGGGTACTGAAGAGCTCCGCGAAAGGTAAAGAGCCTCTTGATCATTCTTCTGGCGTTAGTCGCGGCGGGATTCCTTCTTGGTTTCATTGGCCTCAGGGCTCTTGAACATAAGCTTATCTATTTTCCACCTCGCTATCCTGAGGGCTTTCCGCCGCCGCATACCTACGAAGGCGAGGTGGAGGATGTCTGGCTCCGGCCCAGTGATGGCATCAAAATCAACGCCTTCTACCGTCACAACCCCGCATCAAAACAGGCCATCCTCTGGCTTCATGGAAATGCGGAAAACATTGGGTATGGCCTGGGCCAGTTGAGAACCCTCGCCAAGGTGGGCGTCAATATCCTTGCTGTCGATTATCGAGGATACGGAAAAAGCGAGGGCAAACCGAATGAAGTGGGCGTTTACCGGGATGCCGACGCCGCCTACGACTTTCTTGTCAAAGAACGCCATTTCCGTCCTGACGACATCGTGATCTACGGGCATTCATTGGGCGGCGCCGTGGCCATCAACCTGGCGTCGCGCCGGCCTTGTGGCGGGTTGATCGTCCAGAGTTCTTTTACCAACGCGCGGGCGATGACACGTGAAATATTCGCCCTGCCGCTTGTGGGGCATCTGGTAAAATCCCGCTTCGATTCAGAGCACAAAATTCGCAATGTGCGTGCCCCAATCCTGATTGTTCATGGCACGCGCGATGACGTGGTGCCCTTTGCCATGGGGGAAAAATTGTTTGAAGCCGCTCCCGAGCCCAAACGCTTTTACCGGATGGAAGGCGCAGGCCACAACGATCTGGTGGAAGCAGGCGGCGAGGATTTCGTGGCCTGCCTGAAGCAATTCCTGACCGATTACGTGCCGGAACAACCGGCTTCCTAAATAGCGGCGTTTGCCCTGCACAGGCGGCAACCAGCAGCATGCAAAACCTCAGTGAATCAGCAAACCTGACAAGGTAATACCCAGCCCCACTCCGCCCATCACAATTCCAAACTGCCAAAACTCGCGCCGCTTGGTAAGCAGGGTGAGCGACACAATCACAATGGCGGCATCCAGGAACACTTCGCCGAGGTCAAAGCGATTGGCCCGGCGCTGCGCCAGGGCGCCCTCCGCCTCGAGTGAGTGCGCTTCCGCTTCGATCTCCTTCAAGTCATCCTTGTAGCGTTCCAGATTTTGGGTGTACTTCTCCTTCACCTTGTCCGCTTGCGCAGGATCTTTCACCGTGGTGACGGAAAGCAGATCGATGAAGAGCTCATAAGTGTGCACGCGGATGTTCTTGGCTTGATAGTACGCCCACTGGTCCGTTGCCTTGCTTTGCATCAGCAGTTCTTCCGTGTGGGAACGGTGTCCGAGCAGTGTGGTGGCCGCCAAGATCACGGCCAGAACCGCCATGGTAAAAGTGACCGGGACCAGCGAAGGATCGTGCGAGGAGTGTTCTGCGTGTTCCTGCATTTCGTGGATATCGTCGATTTCCATACGACCTCCCTAAAGTTGATTGGCGTCAAAGTCGACGCGGAAGTTGGCCGAGCCCCGGCTACTGCAATTTTTTGTGAGAAATGGTCAAGCAACCATGAAATGTACGATTAGGCCTTAACCCCCGACTCAGGTTTTGCCGGCCCGCCGGCCACAGCACCCGCAGCGACGGGTCCCGCCGCTCCCGCCCCGTGGCACTTCTTGTATTTCTTNNCTGCCGCAGGGGCAGGGGTCGTTGCGCCCGACTTTTTCCCGGCGAATCACCTGCTGCGGTTTTTCCACAACCCCTGATCCCACCATCTGCATTTCGCGCTGTTCGCGGCGCTTGCGCTGCTGGTATTGGCGGATCATCTCCTCCTCTTCCTCCGGCGTGCGCATCAGGAAGAGGTAGCGCAGGGTTTCATCCTCCACGCGATCCATCAGGGCCTCAAACATCTCAAAAGATTCGCGCTTGTATTCCACCAGGGGATCGCGCTGGCTGTAACCACGCAGGCCGATGCCTTCCTTCAAGTGGTCCATGGCCAGCAGGTGATCCTTCCACTGTCCGTCCACCACCTGCAACATCACCATGCGTTCGTGCAGGCGCATGCGTTCAGCGCCCCACACCTGCTCGCGTTCATCGTAGTGCTTGTGCACCAGGTCTTCCAGCAGCGTCGAAAGGTCCTCAATGCGTTTGGGATCTAGAGGAAGCTCGTGCTTCTTCAGGTCAACTCCAAACCTTCCCCAGAATTCCGTGCGCAGGCCGTTCATATTCCATTGGTCGCCGTGCTGGTCCTTGGGGCAGAAGCGTTCCACCAGCCATCCCACCACGCGGTCGGCGGCGTCCATCACGAATTCCTTCTGGTCGCCTCCTTCCAGCAATTGGCGGCGCAAGCCATAGATGGTCTCGCGCTGCTTGTTCATCACNNAGCAGGTGTTTGCGGGATTCGAAGTTCTGGCCTTCAACGGCCTTCTGCGCGCCTTCGATCCTGTTGGAGATCATCTTCGACTCGATCGGCACGCCTTCTTCCATGCCCAGCTTGTGCATGATGTTGGAGATGCGCTCGCCGGCAAAGATCCGCAACAGGTCGTCTTCCAGCGAAAGGTAGAACCGGGAGGAACCGGGATCGCCCTGGCGGCCCGCGCGCCCACGCAACTGATTATCGATGCGCCGGGCTTCATGCCGCTCCGTGCAGAGGATGTGCAATCCACCCAGTGCCACCACGTCGGCATGCTCAGTGTCGGTGACGGATTTGAACCGGTTGATGAATTCTCCCCACTGTTTTCTCCAGGCGGCGTAGGCTTCCACGTAACCGCCGAAGACGTCGGTCCCGGACCCTTCCGGGGGACGATCGGGGGGTTCCGGATTGATGCCCTGTTCGCGATACTTTTCGGGGGATTTGCGGAATTCCTCACGCGCCATCGTTTCCGGATTGCCGCCCAAGAGGATGTCCGTGCCGCGGCCTGCCATGTTGGTGGAAACGGTGACGGAGCCCACGCGTCCGGCTTGCGCCACAATCAGTGCTTCGCGTTCGTGCTGCTTGGCGTTCAGCACGTTATGCTTTACTTCCTTCATACCCATCACTTCCGCCACGCGCGCCGGGCGGCATCGAAGCCCAATCAGGGTATCGAAAATGGGCAGGTATTTTTCTTCTGTATTAGTGGCCAGGGCAACCAGGTCGGGAAGAACGGATTCGTCGATCGGGGGCAGCTCGTTGTAAGGATATCCTTTGGGGGAGCGCTTCAGCAGGGTGCCCAGAAGCGCGTTCGCGTCGGAGCTTAGTGCCTTGGAGTTGCCCTTCTTAAGCAGGTCCTTCACCGCTGAGAGGCCAACGCCCGCGCGGGTGAGCCACTCGAGCCCGGGATGAGGGACTTCCGCCAGACGCTCAATCCAAATTTTCAGCTTGGGGCCTTCCAGTCCTGCGGCCTTACCGGCCTCAGTGAGCCGCGCCGGAACCACGCCGCCTTTTTTCAACGCCAGGCTCAAGCGCTCCGATTTCTCAATGGCAATACTGCCCACCAGCACCGGCTGGCCGCACATGTGGCACTCTTTGATCTCTTCAATGACAGCGTTGAATTTCTCGCGCTCGGTGCGATACACCACATCAGGGAATTCGTGCCGGATCAGGCTCCGGTTAGTGGGAACGATGATGATTTCCAGGTTGTAAATCTTCTCGAACTCCGCCG
>PLSX01000269.1 GCA_003165315.1 Acidobacteriota bacterium | reverse complement strand
GGCATATTTTTCTAAGCGGCATAGCCTCGGAAATCGCGTGCTTGATGAAGCCGGCAATTGCTTCGGTCATGTGGTGTTCGTTCTTGTCTTCAGCGATTCTTAGCCCGGGAATGATTCGGGGAACTGCTGTTTGCGGCTGATGAATCACGAGAATGGGTTTTCCATTTTCCGCAGCTATCGTGAGCTCAGCAGGAACGGCAGCATCATACTGAGGTGGGGACAGGCACCAGCGTCCCCTTGAACCCTGCAGCGTATCCAGGCGGGTTAAGCCGCCCGCGTTGCCGCCTTTTCCAGCATTTCGCGAATGAGGGTTTGATAGGGTATTGACCGCCGGGCGGCGCGACGGCGGATTTCCGCGAGTAAGCCCGGCGCAATACGAATGGCGATGAGTTGTTTTGCCTGACCCGTGCGGGGCCTGCCGACGCGGCGGGCGCGTCGGAGTTCGGCGTCCGTCGATTCCGGGATGTCGGAAAAATCAATTCGGCTATCCGGTATAAGCTTTCCTTTCTTTCCGGCTCGCTTGCCGGGCGCTGATGATACGGGTTGTTTCGACGCCATCTCTTAACCTCCGCAGTGTGCATACGACCAGCAACGCAATGTGGCAATGGCGCATTGCACGCTTGTTCCCAATATTTCCCGCTCTCCCTTCGGTCGGGCCGGTTCGAATCTACCGATGCGCGCGTTTCGGACGGTCATGCCGGGTAAGCGGCTGGAGGACACGGGCAGCCTCCGCTGCCTCGTTTACCTTCCGTTGCGGCTTGCGCCGGTACATCAGTTCGCGAAGATAGGCGTTAATGCGCGTCTGGTAGCCCTCGCCCGAGGCTTTGAGCCACGCCACCACATCGGCATCGAGGCGCATGGTGATGCTGGTCTTCTTAGGACGATAGAATCGCCCCACTACCGCATCGGAAGGAAGCTCGCGGATCTCGGGAATGTCGGACGTGTCAATCGCACTTTCCGGCATGGCCGCCAGCGCCTCCAATTCCTTGCGTGCTTCAGTCGATAGCTTGTTTGCTCTCACTCTTTGTCGGGTCCCATCCAATGCGCATCTGTATGTACAGCATTGCCCATGCCTTCATGTAAAGTCAACGTAGTTGCCGGAAACTGCCTGCTTCCCTCATCCGATTGCTTTGCTAACTTCTATTATATCTTGAGAATGGATGGGATTTCCCCATCCGCGCGCCAGGCCTTTAGCCGATGAAAAAGGTGTTTTGGAGGACCGCGCCGGGCATGAATCGGCCAAAAAGTTATCACTATGTGAAAATTTCTCTTGCATTTTGCCTTTTTCCTATGGCAATATTGCTTCGCGTTTGAAACGCATCACTATGACCGACACGCAATCAAATTCGTTAAGAGGTTCATTCCGGCCATCCGTTGGAAGAAACCTTAGTTGGGCGTCGGTCGAAACCCTTCTCTAAGCTTCAACCGTTCTGACCTGCGCCTTCCTAAAAATTTTCACTTTGACTGGGTGGTGTCGATGGCGGATTCATCGACTTGACACATCGCCCGCTATCATTTGTTCCCCCAGTCACAACCCTGGGTCAGTGGTGTCCGGTGCGGTTACTTCGTGGCAGACCTTGCAAAAGGTGGGGTTCGAAGCCCCAAGTCCGTGCTCAATTGTTCCCTGACCCTTTCTTTTTTTGCCGGACTCCGGCCTCCGGCGCGACGCGACAAACCCTATGGAGGCTAGTCATTAAGACTGGACAGAAACAAGTTGCTCAGACAAAAGTCGGTATTCGTCATTTGCCAGGGAGCAGCTTTAAGCGGGGGGCTTTGCCCATTTGCCCTTTATCCACAATGTTTCGTGGGGGACCGGCCAATTGGAGAAAAAATGACCGGCAAGTTTTCGATCCAAGTCCGTTCTGAGATCGTGCGGGTATGGCCGGTCGAAAAAAGAACTGTGCGGGAGGAGAAGTCATGTTTGAAAAGGCGTTTGTAAAATTGGGAGCCCGGGTGCGAATCGAAGAATCCGATAGGATTTCTGCGCCCATCACCATCGATATTCAGCACGATCACCGGGGCGAGTTCTATCTCTTGAAGCGCAATGCCAACAGCCCCGTTGACGTGACCGTTCTCAGCGTGCGTCCCAACGACCGGCATCTCTTGCTTATGGCCCGAGTGGGAAACGAGAAGCACAAGTTTTTGTGCGGCCACGATGAGCGCCACTGGTTTGTTGCCGCGATTCCGGAGTCCGCGCCTGTGAGCAACGTTGACCAAGCCAAGGCAGCCTTGAAGCCCACCGCCGTCCGGGAGCGTGAGGCGCGCGCTGCAATTCGCGAAAAGCACAAGAATCGCCGCAGAAATGCCGCCTTCGTTCGTCAGGGTGAATGGTTCTTCGTTCCCAAGCCGGAATTACGCGTGCCGGAGTTGATGATCTTGAAGAACGAACCCTTGGTGCGCAGCAGGATGGGGAAGCCGCACTACGCGGAGGAATGCTATCGCAGCGACGGGAAGATGGTCTATGTTTCCGCCCGGGCGCCGGAGGGATTGACGGAGGCGGAGTACCAAAAGCTCTTGCAGGATGAGCCCTCAGCCAGTCGCTTTCCCTGGAGAACGATGATGCGCAATCCCCGTGTGTTTGTGCGTGGTCGGATTTCACATCCCGATCATGCGACGGTGGTTTTGATGGATTGGCATCGTGTCTACATGAATACGGAGACAGAGGCCAAGGCAAATGCTGCGGTCGTGTTTTTGGACTGAAAGATTCGGGACTCGGGACTCGGGACTCGGGACTCGGGACTCGGGACTCGGGACTCGGGACTCGGGACTCGGGGAATTTTGCTGAATTCATCATCATAACGCTAACTCACCGTACTGAATCCAAGTGCAGGAAATTTAGTCGAGTTAACGAATATTGCCGAATCAGTATTCCGAGTCCCGAGTCCCGAATATTGACCCATCAACACCAACACTGGCAAAGGAGGTAAGAAAATGGCTCGATTGAATTTGCAGAATTGGCGGTCATGGTTTGCCGACCACAGGACTCACGAAGGTGGGCCGGCCAAGACGATTACTCCTGGACTCCAGCTCCGGCGTTCGGTGCTGGCCTGCCTGCTTTGGGAAAATCAGTTCTATGAGGAAGGCGTGGAAATTGCCGGCCGCATCGCGGAACTGGTGCCCAAAGTGGAAGCTGGGAAAGTGGCCGATCTCGCCGTGGAAGCGCGTGAAGTGATGAAGTTGCGTCATGCGCCCCTGATGTTGGTGCGGGAAATGGCTCGCCACGCCACCCATCGCGCGCTGGTGGGCGAGACTTTGGCGCGGGTCATTCAGAGGGCCGATGAACTCACCGAGTTCCTTGCCATCTACTGGAAGGATGGCCGCGTACCGCTTTCCGGGCAGGTGAAGAAGGGGCTGGCTGCGGCATTCGGCAAATTCGATGCCTACCAGTTGGCCAAGTACGATCGTCCCGGGCCCGTGCGCCTGCGCGATGTGCTCTTCCTATCTCATGCCAGGCCTCGCGATGAGGCTCAGGCGGAAGTGTGGAAGAACCTGGTGGAAGGGAAGCTGGCTTCGCCGGATACCTGGGAAGTGGCGCTTTCCGCCGGCGCTGAAAAGTGTGAAGTGTGGGAGCGGCTGATCGAGGAACGCAAGCTGGGCGCGCTTGCCCTGTTGCGGAACCTTCGCAACATGCAGGCGGCGAATGTGGATGAAGAACTAGTGCTGGGCGCGATTCGTTCCATGCGCACGGACCGGGTTCTGCCTTTCCGCTTCATCGCTGCCGCCCGCTACGCTCCGCAGTGGGAAGAGGCGCTGGAAGAGGCCATGCTCAAGAGCCTCAGTGAGCGTCCCAAGCTGCGGGGGAAGACGGCGCTGCTGGTGGACGTTTCCGGCAGCATGAACAACCTGCTTTCCCGCCGGTCGGAAATGATGCGCACCGACGCTGCATACGGTTTGGCGATCTTGCTTCGCGAAATCGCCGGGCGGGTGAGCATTTACACTTTTTCCGACAAGCTGGCACAGGTTCCCGCGCGGCACGGGTTCGCGCTGCGTGACGCGCTTGACTCGAGCCAGCCCCACAACGCCACTTACCTGGGCAGGGCGCTGGAGGCGCTGCAGGAAAAGTACGACCGCCTCATCGTTATCACGGATGAGCAGGCGCACGATAAGGTTCCTGCTCCCCGCGGGCGCGGGTACGTCATCAATGTAGGTAGTTACAAGAACGGCGTGGGCTACGGCAAATGGGTGCACATCGATGGCTGGAGTGAGGCCGTAGTCGAATACATCCGCTCGCTGGAAGAACTCGGCACTGAATAACTGCGGCCGGTCGGAAAGAGGGTTCCCGGCCGGCCGCCTATCTTGAAGGAGGTCTTGATTGAACGCTATTTCAGTGGGGGCTGGTCGTTCTTAGCATTGAGCTGTGCGCCTCCCAGGGTGCAGTGCCAATCGCCGAAGTTGTCCTTATAGCAACTACCGTTAGCCACCGGAACATCCGCAGTCTGGCAGTTCTTGCCCGCGACGCCGCCGTCCTTCATCGCTGTGCAATACCCGGTTTTGAAGCTGCCCCGAATGCCATAAACGGGTTGCGCGGTGTCGATGTTGGGAGCTGAGTCCATGTAGATATTGAATGTGTGCGGCTTGGCAACATCCACTTTGAGGTCGCCCACCTGGCCGAGCCGGTTGTAGTCGTCAATTCTTTCCCGATCGCAAGCGACGTACATTGCGGCTTGCGCGGCAGATGGGCCGCCTTTCGCCGGAGCTTTGCGGTCAGTGCAGGTTTTCGGGTCGCGCGCGCCGAAGGGCTTCCCGGCACCCGCTTGGGCATAGGCCATCGGCAATCCGACAATCATCATCAATGCGGCGAGCAACACCATTTTTCTTGTCATAAGTTCCTCCAATGTGTGAGTGGTTGACCCGTCGCGGTGGAGATTCCAGTCGTCAAGTGGTTCCGTGGTACTCGCGGTCGGCGCATGAACTAGGCTTTTGAGGGATGCGGATTTGAATCTACCCGATTGCCAGGCAAATAAGCAAGGGATCTTGTCAGAAAGTCAGGAATTTGTTGGCGGGATCTTTGAAAACGCCCACTTGAGCAGGATTGGCGTTACAAAGGTTGTCACGACAGCCATAAGCACGAGAATGGTAAATAGTTCCTGCTCGATAAAACCGTTGGAATAAGCGATATTGGCGATCACCAACTCCATAATTCCACGGCCGTTCATGCCAATTCCCACTGCCCAGCTTTCCTGGCTGCTGAGTTTGGCCAGTCGGGCTCCCACATAACCCCCGATAATCTTGCCTGCAATGGCTCCCGCGAGAATCGCAGCGGCAAGACGCCAATCCCTCAGGCTTCCCGCATCGAATTCCAATCCTATCGCTGCAAAGAAGATGGGGCCGAGAAAACCAAAGGTAATATCGGATGCAGTCTTCTGGATCTCTAGGAATCTGGCTTTTCCCAGCATCTCATGGCTGAGTAGCATCGAGCCAAAGAAAGCGCCTACCACAAAGTGCAGTCCCAGGGCTTCGGAGAAGCTGGCAAAGGCGATGACGAAGAGAAGGACAACCGCAAATACGGATTCCTTGCCTTTTAACTTGGCAAAGAGCTGGCTCGCCTTCTCGCGGGATTGAGCAAACCGTTCACGGGAGAATCGCTTGATCAGGCGCGCGGCCAAGACAATTACCGCCATAAATCCAACCGCCTTCACCAACGCCATACCCATGGAGATGAATGCAGCGGAAGTTGTTCCTCCATTTTTCTTGACGTCGAGGATGACCCCCAGGATCAAAAGCGCCGTGATGTCATTGAGGATGGCGGCGGTAATGATTCGCTGCCCGGTTTCAGATTGCAACTTGCCGAGTCCCATCAAGATGCGGACACTTACGGGAAGGGCCGTAATGGCGATGCACAAGCCCACAAAAATAGTCCGGGTGGAATTCATGCCAAAGATCAGCCCCACGACAATGCCGAGAGCCATGGGAAAGGTGAATCCCGCAACCCCCACCCAAATACCTCGTCCCCGAAACGATGCCCACAGGACCTCCATGTCCATTTCCATCCCGGCGATGAAGACCAGCAGCAAGACGCCAAGCTGGGCGATGGCCTGGATCTCCGGGGTGTAATGCACGACTCCCAGGATGGAGGGGCCCAAAAGAACACCGGCAAGGATCTCCCCGATCATGGCGGGCTGTCCGTAATACTCCGATATCTCCCCAATGGTCCGGGAGAGAAGCAAGAGCAAGAGAAGGGCTTCAATCAGCGGCACGCGAATACCCCTTCCTACCAGGGAGTGTCAGGATTATTAATTGTAACTTATTGTCCGACAAACAATGCATTAAAGGGTGGATACGGACCACAAAACCTGTTTACGCCAGGATTCTCCTGGATATGCCGGGATGCGCCGGCTTATTCGCCCTAAAAAACGCGCTTGACCCCGAGCACCAGGTTTTCGATTAATGCCGCGGTGATGACACCTCAGTTCGGTAATTCCAAGAACAGATGGGCGGGGGTCAGTTGTATCGACCAGCATGATGGTCATCGTTCGGATCGTGTCTTGGCCCCGGTAAATCTTTGACAGAGGTAGGGCGTAATGTTCATTTGGGCAAGAGTTCCAATTGAGCCTTGGCCGCGTTCGCCCAAACCGATTGAAAGCCAGGAGGGCAGGCTCTCGCGAGCCTGAGCGACTCTTCGAATTGGGCGCGGGCTGCACCGGTTCTTTTGGCCTGTGCGAGGATGTATCCGATAACGTACGGCGGCCCGGGATGGCTCGGAGCAAGGTCCCCCGCCTTGAGTGCTTCTTGCAGGGCGGCTTCCGGGATTTTCGCGGCAAAGAGGTCCCATGCTTTAACCATGTGAGCGACTGCCGCCGCTCGCCGCAAGTCGATATCTCCCTCGTACACCAAAACCGAACCGCCGATATTGGCCACGGGCTTTGCATTCAGGAACTCACCGTAAGGATTAAGTGCGCCTGCGCCAAAGTAGGAGCCCGCGATGTTCGTCCCATCGATTAGCACAACCCCGTGGTACGTCTCTGGCGGAATCGTGTTTTGTTCTCTCTGGAAAGGATTGGGCAACATCTTACAGGGAAGGTGATAATAAGCGGTGTCGGCTGTACCGATATATCCAAACCAGCAATCCTTAATCCCTCGTTGTTCGAGATACTGGCGCGCTTCCAGCAGGCCCTGTCCCCAATCTGCATTGGAGTCGGAAAGATTACGGTAGGTAGAGGACGTCCCGCCAAACAGCTCGTTGGAGTAAGCCAAGTAATCAGGCATTGAGCGTAGTGAGGATGCAGCGTGGAATACCAGCAGGGTCGTCACCACAATTGCCCAGTTCCGCCGCCGTCGAATCAGTGCCCAAGCGCCTGCTGCAGAGGCCAAAATCAGAAATGGATAAATCGGCAGAACGTGCCGGACGCCGAGGTTGGTCCCCGCTGTCATGGCTGCGCCCATGAAAAGCGTGGGCGGAATTAGGATGTAGGCCGCGTTGCGGTAACTTTCTCCCGCCCAGCCATTGAGCGCCGCCAATCCTAAAATCAGGAGAGCCAGAAATCCAATGGAGGACTTGATCACAAATGCGACAGGGAAGTAATACCAGAGCGCGTGTGGGTAAAGATGGCCCCGAAGAAAGGCCATGCGCGGCCCCGCGGTGACGATCATGACATCGATGAGCCCGAAGAGGTAAGACTGGGGCAGCAGTTTGTGGCGCGCGGCGGCGGTCAAGACCCAGGGCGCGAAGTGTCCTTTCAAGAAACTCGCGTATGCGGGGATGGTTGCCCAAAGCGGCAGGCCGTCTGGGCGGGCTTGAAAACGAAATCCGTAAAATCCCCAGAGAACCAGAATGGCAAGTCCATATATTGCGAGGATTCCTCCAGCCCAGAAGCGGATACACTTTGCCAGAGCCCGCCATGGTGCCGATCCATGAGCGGCAACACTTATCCCTATTTCCACGACGGTCAGAAGGGCCAGGGTGGGGAACAGGACCAGGGCGGAATGCTTGGTTGCAAGTGCAAGCCCACTCATGACCCCACACCCGGCGAGTCGAAGCGGCGTAGGCCGCTCGGCGAGGCGCCAAAGCGCGTATACCGCTGCCAGGTAAAAAAGGGTAAAGGCTATATCTGTTGTGACCAGGGCGGAGTGCGCCAGCAGGTTGGGCTCAAACAGCGCCAGAATGGCGGCAATCCAGGCGGCAACAGTGCCGAACATGCGATTTCCAACCTCGAAGATAAGCAAGATGAGGGCCAGCCCCAGCATCGCTTCGGCTAGGCGCGCCCGCAGCAAGACCGCATCGGCGTCATTCCCGTATACAAAATTGGTGCCCTGTCTATTGGCAACGGGCTTGGAATCATCCCGGCCCATGCGGGGTGCCTTCAAATGCATGAATAAAAGCGGAATCGTGGCTACTAGCTTTGCCAGCGGGGGATGCTCCGGGTTTAGTCCGTAATCAGCGCGCTGCCAGTAGCCGTAACCTGCCAGGAGATGATAGGACTCGTTCCAGGTGGCAGAAAGTGCTCGCGAACTAAGTGTTACTTCCACCGCGAAGGTGCAGCCCAGCGCAGTCATTGCAATCACCGACAGAAATCGGCGAGTGAAGGTGTGGAGGTGGGGTAGGTTGTCAATACAGGATTTCATGGAAGCTTTCTTGGGAGCCCAAACGCAACTCGGGGGGGACCTCCTGAGGATACGTCCCATAATCGCTACCTCGCTGCATAATCTCCAGTGATGATTGCATCGGTGTGATTTTCTGCCGGTCAGTCCCAAGCGGTGCGGGCATTGCCCGCTCATGCTGCATTCGGCCTCGACTGGCCATTTTGGCCTCTTGGGATTCTGGAGTAAAGTCCCTTCTGGGGCATCGATTTACTACAAGATATTAACCAATATGAAAGAGGTTCGGGAGCCGCGTACATGCAAATTCACGAATCGAAAATTTTAACCGTTTTAACTCCTTCCAAGCCAGCCAAGATTTCCTGCCCCGAGGGCATGAAAAAAGTTGATTTCCCTCAAACACAAATCAGTTTTCTCTAGAGACTCGACACTATGTCAGTAAACACAACTCGGCAGTGCATGAACGAAAATAAATTCTAACGCCTATCGTGTCATCCCCGGACCGATTGAGATCGAATGCCGGTATCAGAGTGGTAAAAATCTTCCACTCTAGTGTATGGACATACAACGTGAAAATTTATTAGAACGATAACTAATCCAACGGGCTTCTAATCCAAGGGAAGGTGCGGCCTGATTCTTTGCAACATTTCTGTAACAAATTGTGGTATCAGGACTTATTTCGAGGCGGCAATTGGGGCCGTTGGTACAAAAGGCACAGTACCAAAGGGCAATCAAAAGCAGGTGATTTCTGAAAATAAACCTTGACAACAAATCTCAGGGAATTATAATCATCGCACCAAGCAGAATTGGTTATGTAACAATACTGCACCCTGGATTGGGAGTCTTCCCGACCTCTAATCCAAAAAAGGAGTTTTAAACTCGATGACAATGAAGAATACAGTATTACGACTGACGCTTTTTGCTCTCCTGACGGGAGCGGTTGCAACGGTACCGGCAATGGCCGGGTCCGCGGTGATCGGTTCAGTGGCTGGCAGCATGAACGCGACCGTAGGTGGCCAGTCGCTTTTGCCCAACACAACCATCTTTAGCGGCGACTCCCTCCAGGTTCGAGATGGCGTCGCCGTAATCGCTGTGGGCAACAATAGCCGCGTCATTTTCGGACGCGATACCGTTGCCTCATTCTTGCGAAATTCGAATGAAGTCACTGTCCTGCTGAGCCAGGGCAATGTCTCCATGCTTCACCCCACGGATGGCGCTGCCGTACGCGTTAATGTGGGCGATGTTTCCATCACTCCGGGTCAGGGATTCAAAACGCTTGGCGAAGTTGCCATGCTGAACGGGTCCATTGTGGTAACCGCGAAAGATGGCGCGCTGAAAATTGAAGATCACGGCGAAACGAAGGATGTCGCCAAAGGTCAGACCATCGTTCTCTCGCCCAAGACGGCCGACCAAAAAGGCGGAGCAGGATGGGGCGGCGGTAATGATACTGCTTGGCATATTGCCATCATCGGTGCCGCAGGCGCTGCCGCAGTTCTTTCCGGTATCGCCATGAGCCGTGCCGGCGATGCGAACACCAATTCGCTGGCGGCGCTCTCTGCTGCCAACGCAGCTGAATCCGCAGCGGCAGCCGCAGCGTCACAAGCAGCAGCGGCAGCAGCGGCGGCATCAGCAGCAGCAATTGCTTCTGAGTGCACTCTGGATCTCACCGCAACGGGCACTTATACGAGTCCTGTCAATCTCCCTGCGGGATCGTGCCCTGGCAATCCCCCTGTGAATTAAACTGGGCGGATTTTCTGGAAATAAAGAATATTGAACGTCGAGCGGCATCCGGTTCTGAACCGGATGCCGCTCTTTTCTTTTTTTGAGCATAATTTTGCAACAATGTTGCTCCCGATTTTGCATGGAATTACGATGTGCAATGATTGTGCTGAAGATTTAGGGAATTACTTTTCATTCCACACTGGGAAGGCAGTTTAGGCTCGGGACCTCAGCCATGCGGCAAATCGGCGGACGCCTTCTTCAAAGCTGACCTTGGGGGAGTATCCAAGAACTTGGGCGGTTTTCGACAGGTCGGCGTGGGTGAGGAGCATTTCTCCAGCAGGGGTGGGAATATACTTGCATTGGGCAGGCATATCCAGCGCTTCGCTAAGAGTTTTCACCATGGTGTCGATGCGAATGGGGTGGGAATTTCCGATGTTGAACACATCATATTGGCCTGGGGCATGGAGTGCTAGCAGAATGCCGTTAACGATATCGTCGATATAAGTGTAGTCACGTTCCAGGCTTCCATCTCCAAAGATGGGAACTTCCTTTCTCTCCAAAATCATCGCCGCAAATTTACGTATGGCCAGGTCAGGGCGCTGACGGGGTCCGTAGACGGTAAACAGGCGGAGGCAAACCACGGGGAGATTGTAGGCGTGTGAATAAGTAAAGGCCAACGCCTCACCCGCGACCTTGGTGGCGGCGTAAATGGAAAGGGGATAAGAAATGTTGGCATCCTCGCGAAATGGCGCATGGCTGGAATGCCCATAGACAGAGCTGGAGGATGCAAACACGAAGCGCTGCACGCCGATTTGCCGGCTGATTTCCAGCACCTGGGTGGTTCCCAGGACGTTTATGGAGGTATAGGCCTCCGGCTGCACGAACGACATGCGAACGCCGGGGCGTGCAGCCAGGTGAATTACCGCCTCAGGCTTGAAGGTGGAAAACACGTCGCGCAGTTTTTCGCCATCGCGAATATCGACAGGAAAGAACTGGAAATTTCCCTCCTCCTTGATCTCCTCCAAATTGGTTCTTTTGAATTCGGCCGGATAATAGTCATCTAGGTTGTCAACAATGGCAAGGCGCTTGCCTTCCCGAAGGAGACGCTGGGACAGGTGCGAGCCGATAAACCCGGCGCCGCCGGTAATTAGAATGTTATCCATAATCTATCTTCGTATGACTTTCCGGCCAAGGCACGCAACCCTGTTCGGGCCGGGACATTGGCGGCACACCTCGAGAACCTACTCCTTCTTGCGTGCCGCCTGAAACTGTAAATCGACCGCCGAGACGAGCTGGAGGTGACCTTGGTCGTCCGTCCAGAGATTGATTTGAGTCGTTTCCGCCGTCAGGGCAAAGTGCCGGAGCATTACTTTATCGCCATTCAGGGTGGTTTGCTCAGGGCCCACGTAATTTATGATAATCACTCCTGGCAATGCTTCTTGAGGAGTGAATCCGGTCAGCACCTGGGGTCCAGCCTTAACCTGATCGTAGCGGGCAAGCGCCAGTTCATAATCGTGGATCTCATTGTCATCAAGCACCACCACATCTTTCGCCAGCTTGAAATCGCGCCGGTCCTCCCGGCCGTTCACCTGTTTGTAGCGAACGTGGGCAGGTTGGGAGCGGAAGTCTGCGCTTAGATGGGAAGACTGCGAGCCCTTCTGGCTCCAAGTGTAGGAAATGGGGGCAAGTTGAGGGTCCAGCACAAAGTTGGAGGTGGTTTGAACCGTGAGCGTTTTGCCACCTTGCTCAACTTGCAGATGTCCCTCGCCCTGAGCTTCAATGCGGTCGGAGCGAACGCGGATGTCAAAGGTTACCGTGCCAATACTCTTTCCGGCGGAATAGATTTCAAATGTGCCGTGATCGTTCAGGTCAGGCGCAATGGGGGTGGGGGATTGGCCAAGCATTAGGTTTTGGGCAGGAGCGATGGCCAGGATGGCGAAAATCGCTACGCATACTGCACAGCGTTCTAAAGATGCCAGGGGTAGGCTCCTTTCGTATCAAAAGACCCGCAAACTCAGGATTTGCTCAACCACTTCTTCCGGCTTCCGCCCATCCGTCGAGATGCGGAAATCCGCCAGACGGTAATAGGCGACCCTCTCCATAAATAGCTGGTTAAAAGATTGTTCATTTCGAAAGAGCGGGCGGTGCTCCATGCCTTCGCAACGCGCACGTAGAATCTCGGGCGGGCAATCCAACCAGACCGTAACTCCGCCAGATTCACGAATCAAGTCGACATTAGCGGCTTGGGCAAAGGTACCCCCGCCCAGAGCAATTACTGCCGGTTCCGCCTGTGAAGATGCCGTCAGCGCGGCATGCTCAATCTGGCGGAAGAAGGGCTCCCCCGAGTTTTCGAAGATCTCTTTGATGCTCAAGCCTTGCCCGGCTTCGATCACCGTGTCAAGGTCGATCAGTGGCCAGCCAAGTGACTTTGCCAACAAATTGCCCACAGTGGACTTGCCGCTTCCCATAAAGCCCACCAAGTAGATTACCTTTCGACGTTGGCGAATCATGCGACGATGGGGCCCCGATCTCGAAACGCTAAATCACAATTATACTTCCAAATTTGGGTATTGACGATTGTCGATTGCCAATCAACAATCCGGCGGGGCGTATTAGTGGCATCTATTCCCGGACTTCCCGGTGCCTTGAGAGCCTTCGAGGAGGGTACGGAAACCTTGGTGGTCATGGATGGAAACGTGTAAGACCACAGATGCTATGAAGACAGGCAGGGCAGGGATCTTAATGGGATCACCCGATCCACTAGGGGCGAAGCATACGCCCTTAGATCGGCACCCCACAACGAGTGTTTTTGACCGTTGTGCCTTCACGCTTTGGCCTTTGTTCACGCCGCTACTTCCCGCCGCCACTGGTACAGGTGATGTTGAAATCCGAGTTATTGGACCCTTGAGTAAGCATGGCGTGATTTCCTTTGGCGTCCGCTCCAATGGCTTCCAGGATGGCTCCACCGCCCATCTGATTGCCGTATTTAGGCCGGAACGTCATCACATCGCTGACAGTTTTGGACCCGGCAGCAGTGAATACTATGGTCTTCCCCGGATTAAAGGTCCCGGCGCCGAATTGGTAAAACACGGTCCCCGGTCGATCCACGGTGATGGTGCCCGTCATCTTGATATGGGCGGGGCAGGCTCCTCTATAGTTGCCGATTTTTTCCAGGGTAAGTGCAGTGACGTTGGTGCTAGGAACGACCGGGGGAGGTGGCACCTCAACTCCAGCACAACTGGCGGGAAGGGTGAAGGCGGATGCGGGTGGTTTAGAAAAGGTAATCTGTTTGACTTCGATGATTGGGGTCTCCTTCCCATCTTTATCGATGATGACGATCTTGACGGGGTAACCGCCTATTTGAGTAAACCAGGCCTTGGCATTGGCCTTCGCCGAAGTAATAGATACGACGCGGGTAGGCATCCCATTCAGAGTTTCCGTGCCGAGTTCGGTACTTTTGTCACCGGGCTCGGAGAGCTCTTTCATCAAACCGGCGGCGCCGGCGATCACATCGAATTCCGGTGGCGCGGTTGGATCGCTGTATGTCTGAGCTCCGCAGGGCGCGCCCGGGTCGCTCAAAACTACGGTGTAAAGCGTGTGGGCGATGAAGTCGTACACAAGGTGGCCATGGTATTCCTTGTCGCGTCCAGGCCCGGCCGGCATGATTTGGTCCACGACTTCTTTGTTACCGTCACGCCAAATCTGCACAGTCGACCGCCCCATGATTGAAAATCCCGGGTCCTCATTAATCGAATAAGTTGTTGGCGCGGGGCCCTGAGCCCGCAATCGAATTGCACCCCAACTGGAAATTACCATGAGTATAACAACCAGAATGAACGACCGACATTGCATTGCAACCCTCCTGGAAGCAGCAGAATTGTGAGTCAAGTCATCTTTCTGGGCTGCCCACGATTGCAGAGGCAATCATGGATGAGCGTGGGTGCGGCACACCCGCCCCCTTGCCGGAAATTATCGGCAATCGGTAATGCTTGTTTTTGAAACTTGACCACCTGCCCAGTATTTTATACGAGATAACTTTCCTGGCCGCAGATTTCTTGTCCTGATGCCGCAGAGATGGGCTGTTAATGGATTATGAAAGTCCGCCGCGGAATCGTGAATATCCTGATACAGGCATGGGTCCTCACTCAAACCTCAGCTCTTAGATGCATCAACAGCTTCCGTTATCCCAAGCTCGAGGGCTGAAGCGCAACGTTCTAATGCCAGCCTACCATCCTCCCGACCGTTTGACAGCGCGGCCATGAAGTACGGTTGCCTTCAGCAGCAATCCGGCGTATGTTATCAGCCAGAGGATAATTGCTCCCAGGGCACCTCCCGGATTTAATTTTCGAGTTCGTCAAAATCATGGATAAATCGAAGCGCAAGGCCAACTCGAGTTCGACCACCGATGCCGACCATGAGGCAGAGGGATCGTTGCCCTCGAATCCATCGGCCGTGCCGAGATTGTCCCGGATCTCTAACAGGGTAATCAATCCTGACGGAACTACCGTCAAGCCCTTCAAATATTCGCCCTGGATCTTCGCCTCGGTCCTTGTAGTGGCGGCCCAAGCTGCCATTTCTCTTTACCTTGGCCCTGGCGGTAAACTGGCCGCCTATTCCTACATCACACTTTTCCTCCTGATTCTTACCGCGACGGGCATAGCCGCGCTCAATGCATTTAAGGGCATCCAGGGCTATCGAGCATTCTGGGCGTTCTTCACCTTGGGCATGGGAGTCTGGGCGGTGGATCACTGGCTCTGGATCTATTATGGATTTTGGTTTCGCACGGGTGTACCCAACAATTCCATTGGCGAGCCTGCCCTCTTTCTCCACACCGTACCGCTTATGGCTGCGCTCGCTGTCCGCCCGCATCTGGAGCCCTCCAGCCGGCGACTACCTCTAAGTACTTTCAGTTTTCTCCTCCTATTGTTCTTCTGGGTTTTCCTGTACATCTATTACGTTTTTCCCTATCAGTTCTTAATTCCTGATGCCAATACCTACTGGCTTCGATTTAACTTCCTTTACCTTTGTGAAAACCTTGCCCTTCTTTCCGTTGCGGGCACGATGATCCTTCGTTCCGAACCTCCCTGGAAATCGGTTTATGCCCACCTGTTTGGCGCTGCGAGCCTATACACTCTAATCTCCGTGCAGGTCAACGCGATTATTAATACGGGAGGATCGTATTACGTGGGCGGCATTTATGATTGGGGATTCACCGCCTCGGCTTGTTGGTTTATTGTCACAACCATCCGGGGGCGCCATATTCCGCCGACCTTCCGTCGTCCGCGACAGTTCAACGTCCGGCTGGCAAAGTATGCAGCGCTATTATCGATCCTTGGCGTGGTCATGGTTCCGTTAATGGGAATCTGGGCCTTATACCGGCCGGATGCGTCTTTTCAGTTACAGAAAGTGCATTTGTTGATCATCCTGTTGTTCGCCATCATTTTCACGGTTTTGGTCTGCCTGCAAATGTATGTGGCAAACCTGGACCTGCAACGGGAGATCGCCGTACGCCTGGAAGCGGAGAAGGGGTTGCGGGAAGCTAAGGTGGCGGCGGAAGCGGGAAACCGGGCAAAGGCGGATTTCCTTGCCAACATGAGTCACGAGATTAGGACACCGATGAATGGAGTCATTGGCATGACGGAGCTGGCGCTTGATACCGCCTTAAATGCCGAACAGCGCGAATACCTGAACATTGTCAAAGACTCTGGCATCGCACTCCTAACTCTCCTCAACGACATCCTGGACTTTTCCAAGATTGAGGCCGGCAAGCTTAGTCTGGACCCGGTGGAATTCAATCTTCCGGATTTTCTTGCTACCAGTTTGAGGCCGATTTCGTTGCTAGCGAGCCAGAAGGGGCTTGAAATCATTTGGAAGACAATGCCGGGAGTTCCTGAGCGCGTCGTCGCAGATGCTGGCCGTCTGCGCCAGGTGATCGTGAACCTGGTCGGAAATGCAATCAAATTCACTGAAAACGGCGAAGTAGTCATCAGCGTCAATATAGAATCGGAACGAGAAAAGAATACGCTATTACATTTTGAGGTTAGTGACACGGGAATTGGCATCGCCCCCGAAAAGCAGCAGGCGATTTTCGAGGCCTTTACGCAAGCGGACAGTTCAATGACCCGGAAATTTGGAGGCACGGGCCTGGGCCTTGCAATCTCATCGCGGCTGGTTCAAATGATGGATGGCAAAATCTGGGTCGAGAGCGCGGTGGGTAAGGGAAGCAAATTCCATTTCACCACTCTGCTGGGCAAGGCAAACCCCCTCCCGATGGAATCAGCCCCCAGGGAAGTTAAGGCACTGCGCGATCTCCGCGCCCTCGTGGTGGAGGACAACACCACCAATCGAAAATTCCTGGATGCGATGTTAAGGCACTGGTTCATGCGTCCGGAGATTGCCGCAAGCGGGGAGGAAGGCCTTGCCGCTCTGGAGCGGGCCGCCTCCGCCGGAACGCCTTTTCCCCTGGTCCTTCTCGACGCCCAGATGCCGGATATGGACGGATTTGCGGTGGCGGAGCGGATTAAGCAGAACCCCAGACTGGCTGGCGCAACCATCATGATGCTGACCTCTGCCGGCCAGCGTGGTGACGCAGCCCGTTGCCGCGAGCTGGGTATCGCCGTATATCTCATCAAACCGATTCGTCAATCGGAACTGCTGGAGGCGATTCTGGCTGCCTTGGGAGAGGTTCCCGGTAAGGCGATTCAGGCCGTCATCACCCGGCACAGCCTTCGCGAGAATCGCCGCAAGCTTCAAATTCTCCTCGCCGATGATAACTTGGTTAATCAGCACCTCACTTTGCGGCTTCTCGAGAAGCGTGGCCACAACGTGACCCTTGCCTCGAACGGCAGGGATGCGATTGCCGCGTTGAAGAAGTCTCGATTCGATGTGGTATTGATGGATGTTCAAATGCCAGTAATGGACGGCTTTGAAGCCACTGCGGTGATTCGAAAAGATGAGGAGTCTACCGGAGTGCATCTCCCCATCATCGCGATGACCGCGCACGCCATGGAAGGTGATCGCCAGCGCTGCATCACTGCGGGCATGGACGGCTACATTACCAAACCCGTCAAGATCGAAGACTTGGTCGAAACGGTCGAGAGTCTTGCGCTCTCTTCCCAAGTCGCCGCGACGGCACCAACGCCCGCGCCACATTTCCATGAGCCGATCGATTCCGCGTCGGCACTTGCCCTGGTAGGAGGAGACGTCAGCCTGCTCAAAGAGATGGCGGAGCTATTCCTTAAACAACTTCCGGAGTTGCTGACTATTCTGCGCCAGGCCGTGAGGTCGGGAGATGCAATTGGCATCGAACGCGCCGCGCACAAGCTCAAAGGATCATTGGGCAATTTTGCCGCTCAGCCAGCATTAGAAGCCGCTACGAAACTGGAGGTATTGGCCAGGGGCGGCACCCTCTCCGAAGCCGATCCTGCTTATACCGAGCTGGAAAAGGAAATTGATCGTCTTAAGTTTGAAATGGCGGAATTGAGCGGGGGGGAGGTGCACCCATGAGAGTTTTGATTGCGGACGACGACATCGTCACACGCCGCCTTTTGGAAGCGACTTTGAAGAGTTGGGGGTATGGCGTTAGTGCTGCCAGCGATGGCGACGAGGCTTTACGGATACTTGAGGAGTGGCCTCGCCCGGAAATGGCTCTATTGGATTGTCAGATGCCGGGCAAAGACGGTCCGGAAGTCTGCCGAAGTGTCCGTGCGACGCCACAAGCCCTACCCGTCTACATCATCCTGCTCACCACTCTCGGTGGCAGCCAGAACATCGTTCTAGGATTGCAGGCGGGAGCAGACGATTACATCACGAAACCATTCAACCGAGAGGAATTGCACGCCCGGCTGGAAGTTGGGCGGCGCATCGTTGAGTTGCAGCTCAGCCTGGCATCGCGCGTTAAACAACTGGAAGACGTCCTGGCGCATGTCAAGCAACTTCAAGGACTCGTCCCCATCTGTTCTTATTGCAAGAAAATCCGCAACGATAAAGACTTTTGGCAGGAGGTTGAGACTTATGTTACCGAGCACTCCGAGGCGAAGTTCAGCCACGGGATTTGCCCGACGTGCTTCGAGAAGGTCATGAAAGTGGAACGAAGCAATTTCCCTTCCTAAAGTTAGCCAATTAGCCCAATTTCTGCTGCTGGAAGATCATCGATCGCCCAACCTGCTGCGTAAGATGAACATCGAACAACGCCAGCCATTACTGTAACGACTGCAAAGCAAAACTGCAGCGGAACCTAAAAGGGAGCAGGCAATGAGGGAGAAAGCCTCTTATTAGCTCTGCTTTTTCTCCAGCTCCGCCCAGCGGGCATACAACTCATCAACCCGATGCTGGGCGTTTTCCATCTTGGTGCAGGTAAGCTGCAACCGCGCGGCGTCGCTCATGATGGCGGGGTCTTCCAGTGCCGCGCGAAGGATGTTCAGCTCATGCTCGACACGGGCCACTTTAGTTTCCATGGCTTCGTATTCGCGAGCCTCCAGGTAGGAGAGCTTCTTTTTCGACGGTGAGGGCGAAGTATTGGTCGAGGTGGAGGCCGGGCGCGGGGGACCGTCGGGGGTATTGCGCACGCCTTTCGCCTGTTGCTTGCGCTGCCACGCATCCCATTGGGAGTAGTCGCCGAAGCGCTCCGCTCCGCCCAGACCGTCAAGGCCCAGGGCGACGGTCGAGACTCGGTCCAGCATAAACCGGTCATGCGTTACCAGAACCAGGGCTCCCCGGTAATCGAGCAGGCTCTCTTCCAGGATTTCCAGTGTCGAAATGTCCAGATCGTTGGTGGGTTCATCCAGCAGCAGGACGTCTGCTGCCTGGAGCATCAACTGGGCAATCAGGACGCGGGCCCGTTCGCCGCCGGAAAGCCTGCCCACTGTCTGGGCGAGGTCGTCGGGGTCGAAGAGGAACCTCGCCGCCCAGGACGCAACGTGAATCACCCGGTCCTGATAGACCACCGAGTCGCTATCCGGCGCCAACGCCCGGCGCAAGGTCAAGCTGGGATCGAGTTGGCGGTTTTGGTCGAAGTAGACAATCCGCAGTGCGTCGGCCCGCGTGATCTCTCCGCGGGTGGGTTGGATGTCGCCCCGCAGCAGACGTAGCAGCGTGGTCTTGCCGCTCCCATTCTGGCCCACCAGCCCCACGCGCATACCTGACTTGATGGTAAAGGTCACGTTATCGAACAGGGTGCGGTCGCCGATGGAGTAGCTGACGCCATCCATGACGATCAACTGCTTGGTTTGGCGATCGGTGGCGGAGAAGTCAATCTTGGCGCTTGCGGTGCGGGTGCGGGCGTTGATGTCCTTCAGCTCGCCGATCAGCTCATGAGCCTTGTCGATGCGAGCCTTGGCCTTGGTGCGCCGGGCTTTGGGGCCTCGCCTTAACCATTCCAACTCGGTATGCACTCGATTGGTGAGCGCATCCTTATGCTTTCCCTGCGCGTCCAAGTAGGCTTCCTTTTGTTCAAGAAACTTACTGTAGTTCCCCTTAACGCGAAACATGCCGTCTAGGTAGACACGGTTCAGTTCAACAACCTCGTTGGCGACGTTCTCCAGAAAGTAGCGATCGTGGCTCACCACCACGCATGCGAAGGGCGCGTTTTGCAGCAGGGTTTCAAGCCACTGAATCCCGGCAAAGTCCAGGTGGTTGGTGGGTTCGTCAAGCAGCAGAACGTCGGCGCCTTGCACAAGGCCTTCGGTAATGCGAAGGCGTTTGCGCCAGCCACCGGACAAGGTTGCGGCAGGAGCTTCAAAGTCAATAAAGCCAGCGCGTCCGAGTGCCTCGGAGGTGCGGGCAGGGCGCTCAACCTGAGGAACGGCGGCAACTTCCAGGGCCTTCTCGACGACCGAGCGCACCGTCTCACCTGGAGCAAAATCTGACACTTGCGCCACATAGCTGAGCTTGGCGCGCTTACGCGTCGCCACCTCGCCGCTGTCAGGCTTGACCCGGCCGCAGAGGATTTCCAGCAGCGTGGATTTGCCGGACCCGTTCGGCCCGATCAGGCCAATGCGGTCGCCTTCCGACACCGTGAAGGAGACATTTTGGAACAGCGGGGTGATGCCGTATTGCTTCGAAAGGTCCTGGGCATTGATGATGGGAGCCAAGTTGCTTGATGTCCTCCGGGGTTGATTGGGGAGGACTGCACATCCTCGTCCTCTTTCAGTGGTGCTCTTTGATTGTATCCTGAGCCGCCCTCTTAGCGGGCTTTAATCGTCGCTTCTTCCTGAGGTTGTTCACGCGGGGCCTGAATTCAGGCTCCAACGCACTTGAAATGGATTCAAGTTTCCAGGTCCTAAGAAACCAAAGAGATGGTGCCGCGGGACGGAGTTGAACCGCCGACGCCAGCCTTTTCAGGGCTGCGCTCTACCACCTGAGCTACCGCGGCACTTTGGTCAGGCTTGGCCCCCTTGTATCGCGTCTCCGCGGCGCTTCGTGGGCCAGCAGCATGTCCTTAAGAAGATTCTCCGGCGGATTTGGGTTTCTGTCAAGAAATGGGAGCACTTTAGGGAGCATTTACTCCAAGGAGGAGTCAGCGCTCGGCGGCGGTTTGACGTGCTTGGTCAAATAGGTTTGATTGAGGACAAAGGTCAATTCCGTTCCGGGAGGAAGCAGTGCGCCCTGGTGCTTCTTCGCCATGGTGTGGACCACGCCGGCCATTGCGCCGATGGCTGCGCCGTATAGCGCGCCCTTCCCACCGTCTGCGATGGAGCCAACCCCCGCGCCAACTGCGGCTCCGATGCCAGCCTCTTTGGCCATGCTGGTGTTGCTCTTGCCGGGGCCCTCCACGGTTCCTTCCGCATCCTTCACCTTGGTGCCGTTGTTGTCCGCGGCGTTCTTGAGCAGCGCCACAATGGTGAAGGTGCCGTGGTCGGTGATCGAGACAGTCTCCGCCACCAGCCGCATCTCACCTTTGCCCGTCGCGCGGCCGGGCGGCTTCACAAAAGTGACGTGCCCATGCACCTTGCTGTCCTCGGGAACGGCTTCCTGCCCGCCGGAGAAGATGGGTTGCGCCACTTTGCCCACCCACGGATCGCCTTCTTCGCTCGCCTTGCTGCTCAGCGTGGTGGTGAGCTTTACCACCAGCTCGGTTCCATTGGGCAGGGCAAACTCATCCTGGTCGGCTGCTCGAGCCAGCAGGCCGCCCGCCAAGAGCAGCGCTACGGTCACGATAGCCAGCCATGCGCCTCGTTTCATCGCCAAAACCTCGGGGTGGGGAAGTGAAAGGTCATCTGGAATTCTCCGGAGTCATTCGTTGTCAGACCCTGGTCAAGAATAGGCTAGACATGTGCCATGAAAATCTCGATCAACACCATCGGGACAGATCCTCTCCCTGCCCAGGCACGGACAAGACCCCGATGGATCGGGGCAAGTCGCCCGCGGCACACGCTCTTCCGCAGCGCGGGTCGGCGCAAGGAGCATGGTTACTGCTTGGTTGCTTCGGTTGGATTCGTCGGTTCAAGCGGTTTGCCGGTGCTGGCATCCACGGAACGGCTGATCACAAAGGTCATCGTGGTGCCTTGCACGAGAATGATGTGTTTTTCGTGTTTCAGCAGGTCGTAGATCAGCACGGTGCCGGCGCCGATTCCCGCTCCCAGGCCGAGGGATTCGCCGAATCCGGGCCCCCCGCAATTTCCGTAGTACCGGCAGTCAATTTCCGAACCCAGCCCCACCATGGAACCGGCGCCCGCGCCCATGGCTCCGGCAATGCCCGCGTCCTTGAGGGCGTCCTTCTTGTTCTTGCCGCATCCCTTGATGGTTCCTTCATCGTCGCCCGTGGTCTTGGCGCAGGGCCCGGCATTCATGTCATCCAGCCCCGCGGGCAGAGCCAGCTTAACGTCGTCGGTGGTGATGATGTCGTCCAGAACGATGCGCATCTGGGCCACGCCGCTGACCCGTCCCGACTGCTTCACAAACGCCACGTGACCTTCCACCGTGCTGCCCTCGGCAATGATCTCCCTGCCGTCCACGGAAATCGGGGTTGTGACAATCCCCGTGAAAGCATCACCGGGCTTGCTGGTTTTCGAGGTGAGCGTGCACGTGAGGCGCACATGCAGGAGGCTACCGGCGGGGATCAATTGAGTCGCAGGCGGGATCCTGGTTTCAGTGCCCAGGGCGGCAGGAAGGAATAGCCCTACGGCGATGAACCCGGTGACGAAGCTGAGTGCCCACTTCTTCATAGTAATCTCCTCGGTGTGAGGTCTCTGGCGAGCCTGCCGGGATTGCGCTTGCGTTCTTTACAGGGAGCCCACAGGCTCACTTTACACCCGTTCCGCCGCAATGACAAGCACAGCACACCTGCCCCTTTCGATTCGTTCGGATGGCAGGGGGTTGCTCGGAGAAACCGCCGCCGTGGTTGAATTTACCGCGCCGGTGCCTCCGTTCGCCAGCCCCACGCCCTGGCCCTGCCACCTGAAAGAGAAGCGGCAATCCATTGCCGCGAAGTGTCGTGCAGTAGACATCGAGAAACCGCAATCAGGGCATGTTTTCGCCTCAACACCCCGAAATTCCTGCAAAATCGGCTTCAAATGGGCGTATTTACTCGCATTTTTTGGCGTCAAATTGTCCATGTTTCTAATGTTTTCATACACATTCGGCTTCGAACGTAAGAAAATGAATTGCTTTTGTTCGGAGGTACCGTCCCCGTAGTTGAATTTGCGGTGCCGGAGCACCCATTCGGCTGTCCTACGCCGAGGGCCTGCCGGCGGTAAGAGAAGCAGGAAGCGCTCGGCGCAAAATGTCGTGCAGAAGGCATCCAGAAACCGCAATCAGTGGACATTTTCGCCTCAACACCCCGGATTTCCTGTAAAATTGGCTTCAAATGGGCGCATTTAGGCGCATTTTGCGGTGTCAAATTGTCCATGTTTCTAATGTTTTCATACACATTCCGGCTTCGAACGTTGAAAAAAGAATTATTCTTTTGTTGGGGCTTTCGAAAGTGACATTTTGTTGATTTAAGGTGACCGGAAATCGCCGTGATAGGCGGGTGGCGGATTCTTGCAACGTCGGCATGGTGAGCGCCCAGGCCTCCTTGCTCCTGCCCCCTAATCCCATGTTTCGATCCTTACCTGACACCTGACCCCTCGGCCGGACTTCCTGCCAGCCGGTGAGGAGCGAAACTTGCAAGCACCTCTTGGGTTTAGGACTTCCATCGCCCAGTGAACCGCCGAGGCGGGCGGGAAGTTTTTGCTAACGCCATTATTTTCAATAACATTGCGAGAGAACAAAAGTAAGCCCTGTATTTTCATCAATATCGCGAGAGACCTTCAATCGGACATTTTTCCACCATTTGTTTTCAATAACATCGCGAGACTTACCTTCATTTTTTCCCCCCGCGATTATTTCGCTCGCCTGCCTGGGGAATCTACTAACTGGTTTATTTACAATGACATGGATTTCGACGTGGCTTTTGGATTTGACCGCTAACTCCCTTATTTGTGTTACACATCGCGAGAGATTGCGGCCTTGCCCGGGGAACGGGGAAGGGGATTTATCTCCCTTTTCAGAGGGCTGAGGGCGTTGCCTGATTTGGGATTCACTTACTTGACTCACCCGTGGCTCCTGGGAGCGCGGCGCCGACCTTGAGGTCGGCATGAGCTCCGGCCTGCCTGGCCCAGCGCTGCTGGGCACTACAGATGCTCACCTCAAGGTCAGCGCTACCTTACCTGATGGCACGGGTGGGCCAGGTTATTTGTTGCCCTTGATTGAGCGATCTTCGCCCCAAATTGACACGGTGTCGCATTGTAAGGGGGGAAAGGAATGGCAATAAGGGAGCAGCATGGTGAAACCCTTGTGGCTTCGCGCGCTTTCCTCTGCCGGTACAGCCGGCAGGGGAAGCGGGCCCATCACCACGCAAAGATTGTAGCCTATTGTGCTGCCAATGTCAAGAGGACAAAACGTCGATGCGCCCGCGGGAGTCCCCACCCCAGACCGGCTGTCTATACCGCACTTCTCGCGTTGGTGAATAGCTGCCGGGGAATTGGGTCGTGTCCTAATTCACCATTAAGCCCCAACGGGGCGGGATAACCCAGCCCAGGCCAACGGCCTGGGTTTATGGCAGGAAAATTAATCAGGCCGGATAAGCCCTGTAGGGGCGTAGCAACCGCCGACCCCGTTGCTCTCGAAACGTTGGCGTATTTCGCCCTTTCAGGGCTTGCAGTCGAAGCGCCACTCCAAACCCAGGCCGTTGGCCTGGGCTGAGCTATTGTGCCCCTTTGGGGCTGGGAAGTTGCGAGCCTATTGTGAAACTGCTTGGCGAAATAAGGACACTACCGGGGATAGCATGCCCCTGCCCCCGAATCCCAAGTTGCGACCCTTCCTGACATCCGGCACCTGCCTTTCATGCCGGCTGCCGTGAACACCTTGAGCGCGAGCGGTCGCAAAGCGGGAAGTGGGACGCCCATTACATGGGCGCGCCACCCGCGAGGCAGCTCCGCGCCACGACTGGCTACTCTGATTTGGGGAAAAATGCGGTGGGAGAAACGGCGAAGCGTTTGCTTAATTTTTCGATGTGGCCTTTGTGGAGGTCGCGTTTTTTGTGCAAGACTTCGGAGACGATACTTTCCGATCCAAAAATGGGGACCAAGATCCTTCTGACGGAGATCATGAGCTTCCATCAAGGTTCGCAGAACGTCCACGGCGGAAGCGTCGGGAATGGGATGATGCTCTTCTTCGTAAGCTTCAATTAACGTCATCAGGACTTCCGCATACTTCTCTTCTTCACCGGTTGGGCGATCCTTGCCCGCCAGCGCGTCCAGGACGGACAGGTACTCCTGGTGCTGGTGCTGGGATGTAATCGGCATGGGCGCGCTCACCGGCAGCGCGTATTTTTCGGATACGGCGATCATGATCGTTGCCATTCCTTTCCGTCGTATTCAGCATGGCTCAAAATGCGTCGGATGTACAAGCGCTGAAGTATTTGGCTCCGAGCCGAATTCCTCGGCGGCCTTTCTCGTTGCTACTCGGGAAAAGGATTTGGATTGGGACTTGAAGTGCCGCGGAGGAAGGCAAACTGCACCTGTCTCCGCGCTATTCCGCCTACCTTTGCGATTTGGCCCAGTTCCGCCAGTAATCGAGATAATGTTGCGGATCCCGGCGAAGAGTGCCGACCGCAGGTGCCCATTCGCCGACCGTACCTGTGATTTCTGCCAGGCCAATTACGGCACAATATTGGATTTCGCTGTCGTGATCATACAAGGCTTGTGCCAAGGGTTTCTCGGCAGATGCACTTTGGGTGTTGCGCAAGGCGGATACGGCCCCCCTTCGGATGAGTACATCTGTTGAACTTAGGAGGGTCGCGAGGAGAGAAACGGCTTGCGCATCCCGGACACCAAACCCGATCGCTGACGCCACAGACTCTTTGCTGCTCTGCTGAATTGCAGGGTCGCAGGAAAGCATGAGTTGCTGTGCCTCAGGGAAAACAGAGATGTCGCCTTGAGACAACAACGCCCCCATGGCCGCGAACCGGACGTTTAACGGCTGCGAGCGCGCCGCAGCTCTAACGGCATACGTCGAGTTGGGCCTTCGTAATGACGCTAGTAGGTAGACCACTTGCTCCTTCACCTTGTCAGGTGTAGTCGAAGCCTCAAGGACGTGCGCGACCTCAGCGATAACTCGGTCTAAAGCGGGGCCTGAAGTTTCAGGCGTGCCGGGATTGGCAACCACAAAGGGAAAGTCTGGATCAAGGACTTTGTATTTCCCATCATCCTCGCGGAGGAAGTATATCCCGTATTGACCGCTCGGTATTGGCAGTCCGCCTACGCTTACCACTGGCACTGTTGGAGCACTATAGGTAAACGAAATACTGGAACCTTGTGCGAGACCCTTGAGCGCTCTTTCAACCTTGATATCAACCGCCATCAGGCGAGCTGGGTAGGTGGCCCCATTGTCCGTCAATGTCGTGAGCCCGCCCGGTTCTACGCGAGCTGCCAGCCCAACAACGATCAGGTCTGCCCGCTCGCAAAGTTCTGCAAGGTCCGGAGCAGAGGCACCAATTGATGCTTGTATTGACTCGGGCTGAGAGATATAAAGTGAGCAGACAAGGGCGAAGATTATCGTAATACGCATGCGGAAACCTCCCACTTACTCGGCGTCTGCGAAACTAGGGTGGAAAAGGTACCCGGAACCTCTTTGATTTCTCGGTCTTCAAGGGTCTCCGCACTGTTGTTACTGGCCACGCTCGCCATCTTAGGTCTAAGATTGGGTACGCGCAAGAACTCCGATTTAAATCATCTTTCCTGTCTCGGATGCCGATTACGTTAGCCTAACGCCAATGCCTAGCCAAGAATCGTGAAGGGCTGGTTCAAAAATCCCCCTTGAATCGAAATTGCAGAGCGGATAGGATTCCGAGTCATAACACAATCAGGGCCGAAAATCATCGTTGAGGTTTAAGGTTAAGATCAGCGCTCCAGGGAGGAAACCGTGATCAAGCTCAAAGTGAATGGTGTTCAGCGCTCCTTCGACGGCGATCCGGAGATGCCGCTGCTCTGGTATTTGCGCGATATTCTGGGTCTGACGGGCACCAAGTTCGGTTGCGGGATGGCGCTTTGCGGGTGTTGTACGGTGCACTTGAACGGCGCGGCAGTGCGCTCCTGCATTACTACGATGCAATCGGCTGCGGGCGCATCGGTATTGACCATTGAGGGCCTGGGCGCTGCGGGACTCCATCCCGTGCAAAAGGCCTGGATGGAGATCAACGTGCCGCAATGCGGCTACTGCCAGCCGGGCCAGATCATGCAAGCTGCAGCGCTGCTGAAATCCAAACCTCATCCCACTGACGCCGATATTGACGACGCGATGGCGGGCAACATCTGCCGTTGCGGAACCTATCAGCGCATCCGCGCCGCCATTAAGGCCGCTGCGAAGGAGGTTGCATGAGCGCAATCAGCAACGTCAGCCGCCGCGATTTTGTGAAAGGCATGTTCTCCGCCAGCGCCTTTGTGCTGTGCGGCCAAATCGCTCCCGTAAGATTGTTGGCAGGCACGCCTGACCCTTCGCCCGATTCCGCGGCAGGAGCGCCATTTCATCCCAGCATCTGGCTGGGCATGGAGCCAGACGGCTCGGTGATTATTGTGGCGTCGCGCTCCGAGATGGGCAGCGGCAGCCGCACGGCCCCCGCCATCATTCTGGCGGACGAACTGGAAGCCGATTGGAAGCGCGTGCGCATCCAGCAGGCCCTGGGCGACGCGAAATATGGCGGGCAGGATACGGACGGCTCGCACTCCATTCGCGACCTGTTTGACGTGATGCGGCAGGCCGGCGCCACCGCGCGCACCATGCTGGAGCAGGCCGCCGCGCAGCAGTGGAACGTTCCCGCCGCTGAGTGCAAGGCGAACCTGCACACGGTCACCCACACGCCAACCGGCCGCACCCAGGGCTATGGTGAGCTGGTTGCTGCAGCCGCCACGCTGCCCGTTCCCTCCAAGGAATCCTTGAAGTTCAAGCCGCGCACGGCGTGGAGATATATCGGCAAGGACACCAGCCTGATTGACCTGCGCGACATCACCATGGGCAAGGCCGTCTATGGCATGGACGCCCACGTGGAAGGCATGATTTACGCTTCCATCGAGCATCCGCCGGTGCTGGGCGGCAAACTGAAATCGTTCGACGACAAGGAAGCGCTGAAGGTTCCGGGCGTTAGGATGACCGCGACCATCGACCCCTTCAAGCCGCCGCACGTCTTCCAGCCTTTGGGCGGGGTGGCCGTGTTGGCGGACAATACCTGGGCGGCATTTAAGGGGCGGGAGAAACTGAAGATCGAATGGGATAACGGGCCCAATGCCGTGTACAACTCAGGCGAGTATCGCAAGGAGTTGGAAGCGACGGCACTGAAGCCCGGCAAGCTGACCCGCAATGTTGGGGACGTGGACGCGGAATTCTCCAAGGGCGGCAAGATCATTGAGGCGGCCTATTACACGCCTCACCTGGCGCATGCTTCCATGGAGCCGCCCGTGGCCGTGGCCGACTATCGCGACGGCAAAGTGGTGCTTTGGACCTGCACGCAAAACCCGCAGGAATGCCAGAACACCGTGGCCCATGTTCTGGGCATCAAGCCCGAGGACGTCACCTGCCACGTGACTCTGCTGGGCGGCGGATTCGGGCGCAAGTCGAAACCCGACTACGTGGCGGAAGCGGCTGTCCTCTCGAAAAAGGCGGGCAAACCCGTGAAGGTGGTCTGGCGGCGTGAAGACGACATCAAGTTTGACTACCTCCACTCCGTCGCCGCCATGTACATGAAAGCCTCGGTGGGCACCGATGGATTGCCCACGGCGTGGCTCCAGCGCTCGGTGTTCCCGCCCATAGGCTCCACGTTCGCTCTCGACACCTATTACGGAGATTCGGGTGAAATGGGTCTCGGCTGGTCGGACCTGCCCTTTGCCATTCCCAACCAGCGCGCCGAGAATGGTCCAGCCACGGCGCATGTACGCATTGGGTGGATGCGCTCGGTGGCGAATGTCTACCACGCCTTTGCCATTCACTCGTTTGTGGATGAGCTGGCGCACGCCGCGGGTAAGGATCCACTGGAGTATCTGCTGGCGCTGCTGGGGCCCGATCGCATCGTGGACCGCAAATCTTTGGCGGACGATTTCCCCAATTGCGGCGGGTCCTATGAGGAGTATCCCATCGACACGGCGCGATTCCGGCGGGTGGCACAGCTCGCGGCGGAGAAGGCCGGGTGGGGGAAGCGCCAATTGGGTAAAGGCGAAGGCATGGGAATCGCCGTGCATCGCAGCTTCCTGACCTACGTCGCCACCGTGGTGCGCGTTGAGGTGAACAGTAAGGGCAAGCTGCGCATTCGCCAGGTGGACACAGCGCTCGACGCGGGCACCATCGTCAATCGTGACACGGTGCGCAACCAGTTTGAAGGCGCGGCCGTCTTCGGAACCAGCTTGGCCCGTTACGGGGAGATCACGGCCACGGGCGGCGTGATCGACCAGACGAATTTTGCAGATTATCGCGTCTGCCGCATGAATGAAGCGCCGGAGCAGGTGAACATTCACATTGTGGAAAGCACCGCGCCGCCTGCGGGCGTGGGCGAGCCCGGGCTGCCGCCCTTCGCTCCCGCACTCTACAACGCGGTCTTTGCGGCCACGGGCAAGCGTATTCGTGAATTGCCGCTGTCAAAAGCGAACCTGACGTTGTAGTGCGGAAGAACGTCGTTCGCGGCCAACCTGGCTGTAATGAATCGCGGCTGGATGAATGGGTCCTGCTTTCGGATCCAATTGGCGATCGAGGTGCCATGAAAAGAGGTGTGAAAATCCTGCTCTCGCTGTCTGTCGTAGCGCTGCTTCAGCCCATGTTTATTTCCACCGCCTCCGGCGGCGACTGCTATACAGATTGCGTCACGCGGTATGAATGCTACTCCAGCCATCCCTTTGCCGGCTCGGATTGCTACAGCCTTTGCAGAGACTCATGCCGGCCTGATGGCTGGGGCGCCATCGCGTATAGCGCGAAGGAAAAGGTCTCGGGCTGGTCATTTGCTCTTGGCGACAAACATACGGCAGAGCAGGTCGCGACGCAATATTGCGCACGGCAGCACGGCTCGAACTGCGTCATCGAGGCCAGCTACTACGAATCATGCGGCGCCGTGGCGGCGGACGGGGAGCTCGTCGCCTGGGGAACTTCCGACACCAAGGCGCAGGCGGAACAACGGGCGCTGGCCGAGTGCGCAAAAATCGGCGGCAAGGGGTGCGTGGTGGAGGTGTCGGCCTGCTCCGCGCGGAATGGGACGACAACATTAGCCCCCGCGGGCCCGCCCCCGGCGCCGAAGGCGACATCCTGGGGTGCCATCGCCTACAGTACCCGTGATATGGGCGCCAGGTGGTCGCAGGGCAAGGGTGACCGGGCCAGCGCGGAAAAAGAAGCCATGAGTGTCTGCTCCCAACGAGGCAAGGAGTGCGTTTTGCGCACCGCTTTCAACAAACAGTGCGGAGCGCTGGCAGCAGATCGCGATTTCGCCGGTTGGGGGACTTCCACTGACCAGAGAGAAGCCATGCAAAAAGCCATCGCTGATTGCAAGAAGGCGGGCGGCACGAATTGCGTGCTTCATATCATGTTTTGCTCTAACTGAAATGGGGGCCAGCGAAACCAGTCAAGTTCTTTAACCCTCTTGCGGGCGGCATGGCGTAGACGCAGAATTTGACCGCTATCAGGTCATCCGGTATACTGAATTTGGGTGAGCGGGGCTCGCCCCAAGCCGGGTAGGATGCGGCTCCACTTCGAGGGATTATGGCAAATATTATCAAGGAAATAGCAGACTCCGCCGTCGCGCTGACGAAGGGATTCGCCACCACCTTCAAGATCATGCTGGAACCGACGGTTACGGAGAATTATCCCGACGAGCCTGCCCACCTTGAAGCCCGTTATCGCGGCGTCCACGTTTTGCGGCGGGATGAAAACGGTTTGGAAAAGTGCGTTGCTTGCTTCCTATGCGCGGCGGCCTGCCCCTCCAATTGCATCTACATCGAAGCGGCGGAGAATACCACCGACCATCGCATCAGCGCCGCTGAACGCTATGCCAAGGTTTACAACATCGATTACAACCGCTGCATNNTGCGGCTATTGCGTGGAAGCCTGCCCCTGCGACGCCATTACCCACGGCCACGATTTTGAGATCGCCGCCTACGACACCAACACGCTGGTCTACCGCAAAGAACGAATGCTGCAACCCCTGCCCGCCGCCAAGGCAGCAGAGTCGAAGTAATCGCCACCATTAGCCGAATCGCCTGATTGGGCATCAGATCAGCCTCCAGCAGTAATCTTTGCCAACCCCGAAGGTGCGCATGCCGGCAATTGCCGCTTGGCCCCACATTCCCCCGATTTCTGTCATTGACTCTCGGTCCGCGCAGCGGTATTGTTTGCGCCCGATAGGGTGAACCCACCGATGAAGGAGAAGGCACATGCCACGCAAGATAATTGAGAGTCCGAATTCATCCCAGGGGGAGAGCAGCCGGCGTGATTTCCTGAAGAGCGCTACGACGGTGGCTGCAGGACTGGTGGCGGCGAAAGCGCTTGAGGCGGAGCCCGCTGATCTGCTGCCCTCGATCATGCTCGGGTCGCATAAGGTTTCCCGGCTGATCGTGGGCGCCAACCCCATTTATGGCTATTCCCATTTCAACAAGCAGTACAGCCAGCACATGGTGGAGTGGTTTACGGATGACCGCGTTGTCAAGTTAATGCTCGACTGCGAAAAGGCCGGAATCAACACCTGGCAGTACAGTTTCAATTACGACCAGAAGCGGCAAATCCCCAAGATTCGTGCGGCGGGGTGCAATATGCAATTCATCTGCCTGGCCGCTTCCTGGCACTATGACGAAAAGATGGCACGAACGCCCGAAGCAGTTCTGGAGGGGACCATCAAGTGCGCGCAAGCCGCGGCTGAGTTCAAGCCCATCGGCATCACTTTCCATGGCGGGGCTACCGACATTCTTTACCGGGCAGGGAAGATCGATCTGCTCAAGAGCTACGTCAATGCCGTTCATGACCTGGGATTCCTCGCGGGCATCTCCACGCACAACCCCAAGATCCTGGAGACGCTGCATGAAAAGGGATTCGCGAACGACTTCTACATGACTGGGTTGCACTATGTTACGCGGCACCCCGAGGATTGGATCAAGGAAATTGGTACGCTCCCCCTGGATGAGGGCTGGATCGCGTCTGACCCGCCAAGGATGGCGGAGGCCATTCGCAAGGTAGATAAGCCCGCGTTGGTCTATAAGGTCCTGGCGGCAGGGCGCAAATGCGATTCGGAAGAGCAGAAGCGCCAAGCCATCGAATGGGCTTTTAAGAATATTAAGCCGACCGATGCGACGATCATCGGGCTTTATCCGCGATACTCCGACCAGGTCACGGAAACTACAAAAATGGTGCGCGAGATTCTGGCGTAGGGGGCCGGAAGGGAAGTGGAGAGTGACGGTTGCGCGCACACAACTTCGAGTTCTCAAAATCAATTGCTGATTTTATCCCCTGGACGGGCGATCAGGGAGTAAAGGGTGGGGAGAAGGATGACGCTAAGTAACAGGTCAGTGATGAGACCCCCAACAATAACGATGGCGAACGGTCTTTGTGAATCAGAGCCGATGTCGTGGGAGAGTGCGGCGGGGAGCAGACCTAGGGTGGCAACGAGCATGACCATCAGCGTCGGACGGAGGCTCCGCACTGCTCCACCAACGGTTGCCTTCATGATGTTGGGCTCATCGATGCGGGCCTGATTGATATACTGAATCATAATCAGCCCCACCTGTACGGAAACACCAAAAAGGGCGAGCATGCCGATTCCGGAGGAGACGCTGAAGTGCGTGCCGGTGAAGAGCAGCGCGAGCATGCCGCCAATCGGCGCTGTTGCAAGCGTTGCCATGATCAGCAGGGACCAGTTGAATGATCCGAAGGCCGTATAGAGCAGCAGTAAAATCAGGGCAACTGTGATCGGAACGATCAGGGCCAGTCTAGCGTTGGCGCGCTGCTGGCTGGCGTATTCTCCCGCCCACTGTAAGGTGTAGCCCGTGGGCAGTTTCACTTTCCGGGTTACGTCGCGAATAGCATCGCGCACCGTACTGCCCAGGTCGCGGCCGCGCACGCTGTATTTGATGGCGATATAGCGCGAGTTTTCTTCGCGATAAATCATGGAGGCGCCATCTTCAATTTTGATGTCGCAAAGCTGCCCCAGCGATACGCGTTCGCCGGACGGGGCCAAAATACGAATATTGGCGATATCGTCCACGGTGGTCCGGTAGGGGGCCTGGTAGCG
>PLSX01000062.1 GCA_003165315.1 Acidobacteriota bacterium | reverse complement strand
CAATGGTGGAATCGTTGTTGGCGGAAACGGCGCCCACTTGGGCAATCATCGAGCCCTCGACGGGCTTGGAGATCTTTTCCAGTTCGCCCTTGATGTGCTTCTTGGAGCCATCCTTCTGGGTCTCTTCATAACCGCAGACGGCGCGCACGGC
Source organism: Acidobacteriota bacterium (assembly GCA_003165315.1). Lineage (GTDB taxonomy): Bacteria > Acidobacteriota > Terriglobia > UBA7540 > UBA7540 > Bog-366. The sequence continues at coordinate 36,649 of PLSX01000062.1, read as the reverse complement.
CATTTCGATGCCGCGCTTGATCGCCATCGGGTTTGCGCCCGCCGCGACGGTCTTGCAGCCCTCGCGGAAGATGGACTGGGCCAATACGGTTGCGGTGGTGGTGCCGTCGCCGGCCACATCCGAAGTCTTGGATGCCACTTCGCGAACCATCTGCGCGCCCATGTTTTCCAGGGGATCCTTCAATTCGATCTCTTTTGCCACCGTCACACCGTCTTTGGTGATCAGCGGAGAGCCGAATTTCTTGTCCAGAACCACATTGCGTCCCTTGGGGCCCAGCGTAACCTTTACCGCATTCGCCAGCTTGTTCACGCCCCGGAGAATCGCTTGACGGCTATCTTCGCCGTGGATAATCTGTTTTGCGTTTGCCATCCTATTGCCTCCCTCCAATTTCTTTGCTCCCCTCCCGCTTTACCGCTGCGGGATGGCGGAGCTGATGATTTCAAATCTAACCCTGCGGCCGGTTCCGGGTTATACGGACACGAGCCGCCGCAAGCTTACTTCTTGCCTGCTGCCGCTTTCGCGCCTTCCAGAACTCCCAGAACTTCGTCTTCGCGCAGGATCAGGTATTCGTGGTCATCAACCTTGATCTCTGTGCCGGAGTATTTGCCGAACAGGATGCGATCCCCCGCCTTAACGTCCAGCGGAATCACCTTCCCGTCTTCCGTCTTCTTGCCATTGCCTGCGGCAATCACTTCGCCCTCTTGCGGCTTCTCTTTTGCCGAATCGGGGATGATGATCCCGCCCTTGATGGTTTCCTTTTCTTCCACCCGTTTCACGATCAAACGGTCATGAAGAGGTCTAACTGTCATAATGAATTCTCCTTTCCTCCTCAGATATGCTCGAGATTGGAACCGCCGAACGTCGGCTGCTTCTGCCCCCGCCCGGAGGCCCCTCTCGGGCTTTTGCAATTAGGTTTGATGGCTTACTCTTAGTGCTGCTACGCGAATAAATCGCACTGCTTGGCACTCAACCGTTGCGAGTGCTAATGTAGTCTTTCCTACTCCAGCTGTCAAGAACTAGATTTTGCCTGAAATCAACAAATTAGCACTCTCAGGCGTAGAGTGCCAATTCAAGACCGGGAATCACGACATTTCCTTAATATTCCTGTAATACAATGAAATAATTAATCTTAGCATGATTTCATGGTGTCTTCATCGCCCCTTAACCGTGGCCTTATATAATCGGGTTTGTCCTTCAAGGCGGCTTACCGTATAATCTCGGCGACCATGAACTACCATAAACTCCGTTTATCTCCGAGTTGCGCCGGGAAACTCCGCTTAATTCGCCCTATCGCACTGGCCCTGCCCGCCTGCCTCCTCATTTTTTCGGTAATTGCGTCGGGTCAAGAAGAAACCCCTGAGCCGCCCCCTCGTGTGACTCAAGCCACCCCTTCGACGCCCGACAATTTGCTGCCCCAAATTGCAGCAGCCATTCAGGGCGTCACGACTCCAGATGTCGATGCCTTGCGGAAACCCTTGCACATTGGTGAGCAGCCTCAAGGCGCAGAGCCCAGCGCTCCACCCAACGTGTTGACCCCGGTGGGCGACCTGGATGGTGACGGCGTGCCGGAACTCCTCTTGCAGTGGGCGCTGCCCGATGTTGAGGCGGGGCCGGATGTGGCGCCCGATCCTGGTTCGCGTCCGCTTTGGGGCCTCTATCTGCTCTCCTGGACCGGCACCAAGTGGAAGGCCTCGCGCCTGCTGACGGGAGTCGAGGACTTCAAACCTCAGGTGATCAATCCAGGCCCGGCCATTGGGCACGCGCTCGCCATCGTGACGCTGGAAGGTGAGAGTCAAATTCCCTACCCCGCAATATTTCAGGTGAAGGATCACGCGGCCGTGCTGTTGTGGGATGCCCAGGCAGATGACAGCCGGTATGAACCCCTGCTTCAAGGCAGCGTGAGTTTTCTTGACCACAAGGGCACACCCACGGAGATGCTGGTGACGGGCCGCGCTGACCCTGGCCTTCTTCAGGTAGCTCGAAACGGTCAACGAGGGTTTCAGGCGCGGGCCGTCTATCGCTGGAGTGGGACCGCCTTTGTCCCGGAGCGGACCGATTATTCCGCCAATCAGGACTACACGGTCTATCGATTTATCTCCGCCCTGCATTTGCACGACTACGCCTCGGCCTACGCGCTGGTGGTGCCGGGAAAATTCCTGAAGATGGACTCGCCCACGCTGGATAAGTTCCGCCAGTTCGTTCCGGATAATTGGCCGGAGTTTCTTCAGGATGAGATCTTCGCAGCGCCGGAGTTGCCCCCAGGCTCGCCCGATGAGCACCTGTTCGTGTTGTCCAAGCCGGATAAGCATTACGTTTATCACCCGGTCTTTACGAGCGATGGGAAGTTCCGACTAACAGGCCTGACGCGAACCCAGGAAACGATCACCGAAGAAATTACGAATTAGGAATTAAGAATTGAAAAGCCCTCGGTTTAGTCTGTTGGATTCGATGAAGTATGTGGTTTTCCCTAATTCCTAAATCCCAATTCTTAATTGTCTTGACCATGTCTTTTTCTCACGCAATTCTGCTCTTCGTGGCTGCGGTGCTGGCCGGGGCGATGAACTCGGTGGCCGGAGGGGGCAGCTTCTTCTCTTTTCCCGCTCTCATCTTCACCGGCGTTCCTCCCATCCCCGCCAATGCCACCAACACCGTGGCGGTCTGGCCAGGATCGGTGGCCAGCGTATTCTCCTACTGGAAGCGCCTGCCCAACTCGCCTCGCGTGATGGTTCCGCTGATCACCATTAGCATTATTGGGGGCTGGGTTGGGGCCTTGGTGCTTCTGCGCACTCCGCAAGCGACTTTCATGAAGTTGGTTCCTTACTTGTTCGGAGTTGCCACGCTGCTCTTTGCCTTTGGTAAGCGGCTTACGGGTGCGCTGGGACATGTCATCAAGCGCAAAGGACCTCCGTCCTGGCCGATCATCATGGGCCTCACTCTGTTGCAGTTCTTCATTGCCCTTTACGGAGGCTTTTTTGGCGGCGGTATCGGCATCCTGATGCTGGCGATGCTGGAAATGGTCCATATTGAAGACATCCACGCCATGAATGGATTGAAGACGGTGCTGGCTACTTCCATTAACGGCTCGGCCGTGGTGACGTTCATCGTCGCCAGGCAAGTGGCGTGGCCGCAGGGATTGCTCATGATCGTTGGAGCTGTGGCCGGAGGCTATTACGGCGCCCACTACGCCCAGAAGCTCGATCCCCGCTGGGTTCGCGCCGTGGTCATCTGTGTTGGCGCGGGGATGTCGATCTACTTCATGTGGCGGTACTGAGGATTTGGGACACGGGACTCGAAACAAACAATTCTGTCTTGAATCTTGAATCTTGAATTGAATCTGTCTCCCCAACCTTCGCATTTCGCTTCATTTCCGTCCATTTTGACTGAGTTCAGCTTCAATTTCGCTCCAAAACCTGCAAAACCGCCGCATATTGGCCTTAAATTTCCATCGATTGGACATACATTTTGTCCGCGTTTCTATTGTTTTCAATAACATTCCGGCTTCGTTCGTCGAAAAAATGCATTCTCCTTTTCTGGGAATCATGATGGCGACATTTTGGCCTGTTTCCTGGTCGCCATTCGGCCTTGAGAAAGGGCACGGAACCGGCCGCTTCCTGAATGGTCCGCCGGGATCGCACGGCTGGAGCTGAAATTAGTGTGAAGGACTGACTGTTGGGCATGGCAGCACCGGCGCTCAAAGCAATCACCACTATGTACCCTTTATATATTGCTGTCAATAAAAATACACCAGAATCAGAGCCTAGAAGATTTCTGCCGCCTCCGCGGGGCGGGAATCACAAGGCGCGGGGAAATGGGTAAAGGGAAAGGATGAAGGGTGAAGGATAAAGGGTAAGGGTAAAGGGTAAGGGTTAAAGGATAAAGGGTGAGGTTAAAGGGTGAAGGATAAAGGATAAGGGTTAAAGGATAAGACCGCCCGCTTTTCATCCTTCACCCTTCATCCTTTCCCTTAGCCTTTCCACTTGGCGCTTGCCCCCCTCTTAAAGCCGGAAAATCCCCACGTTTGGGGTAGAATCTGGATTCCAAACACCCGCGCGAGGCGGTAATGAGATTCCCCAAAACGCTGACTTTTTTCATATTGGCGATGCCCCTCGTAGTTACCCTGCCTGCCTCGGCGCAACCGAGATTGGTAGCGCCGACCTTTAGGTTGGCACCTGCTGAAGTAACGGCGAGTTTATCCGTCAGGGGATGGACCAGTGGCGGCGTAAAGCCGCCGCTACGGCATGCCGACCTCAAGGTCGGCTCTACAACCGCAACCCCGGCAAAGCCCTTCACCCGTGAGCAGGTCAGCAATATGGTGCGCGACGGATTCGGAGACGAGTCCGGCGCGAAGCTCATCGAACAGCGCAGAATTGATTTCGCCCCGACGGATGAATTTATCCAAACCCTCAAAGCGGCAGGCGCGAGCGAGGCATTTATTAACGCCCTCCGCGCCGCCGTAGGGCCGGCGTTGAGCCCGGCAAGGAACGTAGCGCCGACCTTGAGGTCGGCACATGCTGACCTCAAGGTCAGCGCTACAACAGCCGCGTCCGAGCCCGCGAGCGCCAGGAAGCCCATCAACCAGGTGCAGGTTTTCGCCCTGCTGGGAGCGCGAGAACCCGCGGACCTCACACAGCAGAGGTCCGCGCAACTCTTGCTTTCATACGAAAAAAGGCCCATCGTATTGTCATCGCAGGTTATAGCAAATGCACTTTGCCTATCAGCGTCTTTTCCTAATCGAGACTGTAGTGGCTGTCCTGCTCGTGGCGAGGTACGGGTTCCTCGCTGCCACTGAAAGCTATGGCCCGCGCAAGGGCAAGGCTTACCTGATTGCGTCGCTTGCCGTCAGTCTTTGGTTATGCTTCTCGTCCCTTCTGATCTCCCTTTCTGATGCGAGCCTCCCCATGTTCGAATTTGAGGGAACCATTACATCATTTCACGTGCGTGACTCCGATAGCAGGCGCTACAAAGCCGACGTGCAGATCCATACGACTCAAGGTGGCGATATCTCCATACACACGTCTGATTTCAGTCCGAGCATGAAACATGGGCAACACATCAAAGTGCGCTACCGAGGAGAAACGGGGGAGCTCATTCAGGCTAAGTTCTATGAGTCCAATGGCAAGCAGGAAGACGTGCTGAATACCACGTCAAGCTTCAGCAGAATTTTCGTGATACTTCTGGGACTCTTCCTTGTCTGGGCGAGTTTTAGAAAATTTCGTCGCGATCCGAAATGTACAGAGGAATCAGCCAGCGCAGATCCTAGCCTGATGGGGACGAGCGACGAAAAATCAATTCTGGGTCTTGATGATAGCCCTACAAGGGATGAAATCGTAGCATTGAAGGAAGACGCCAGAGCCCAGTTCGAATCATGGAGAACTCGATCGGCCTGTTCTTTAGCAGCCCTCTTGGTCTGCGGGGGGGCCGTCGTTCTGTTTTCAAAGCAAGGCCCTTACCACTCCTATTGGGAATCGTTTGGGGGTGTCTTTCTATTCCTGGCCTTAACATTCCTGCTTGTATTCGTCTATTGTGCCTTGTTCTGGTGGACTGCCTGGGGATTTCTTCGCGATCTCCGGAAGATCTACCCTTAAAAGGGCGGGCTGGCGGGAGATCCGGGGAAGTTCACGTCATTTCCTGATCCTTTGGGTTGGTGCTAAGGGGTGCTTGTCATGTTTGGAGCGAGAGCGCGTGCGGATTTTTATGCGCCACCGCAGGTTGGCGCAGAGCCACTTTTCCAGCCCATCGGCTTATTTTGACTTCCCCAGGCGCGATGGATTACACCTGGTCACGCCATGCCTACTGGGATGTGTTATCGGCTTCTTCGTTGAGGATGCTATTGATGTCGCGTTTTCCGTGCAATACCCGGACTACCCGGACCTGACCCTCGTAGGCCAGGTAGTAGACGCGCACGTCATCAAACCCCTTGACGGGCCAGGATCGCAGGCCCCGAAGAGCATCGCGGGATAGACGTTTGGGAGCTCCGCCCTGAGGCGTTCGGACGATCAGATCCACCGTTCTCCTGACGGCGCCCAGAAAGCGATCGGCCACTTGGGGCTTGTCCTGGTCCACCAGGTAGTAGCGGAACTGGCGCAGAATGTCATCCCTCGCCGCCGGCAGGATGACCGGTCTCATGACTTTTTCCGCGCGCGGTGTTTACGCGCAATCCCGGCGGCTTCAATCTTCAATTCCTTCCAGAACTCTCTGGTCAGCGGCATTTCATTGCCAGACGTGAGGCCTTCAACCAGCAACGATTCCAACCTGGCGTCCTCTTCCCGGGCCCGAGCTTCGCGCAAAAGGGTGCGGAAATACTCACTGACGTTGCCGAAATCCTTCGTAGCAACCTGGTGCTCCACAAAGCCTTGAAGCGACTCGGGGAGGGATATGGTCACAGTCTTCATCAGCATGTCTCCAAAACCAACCTCTCGGGGTATCGGTCATTTTTCTTATCTATTCACAATAGATAAGGTAACAGCTGGAGAGATCGATTGTAAAGCGGAGTGCGCGAGAAAAGGTAGCGCAAAGTTATTCGGCTCCGAGCCGGATTACTTTGCGGTTCTCTCCCCTTGCCCGGAAATGAATCAGGCGTACCGCTGAAGTCATCAGCTTTCAGTTATCAGTTATCAGTTTTCAGCTAGGAAAAACAATAATGCCCGCTGGTCGAATCACCCACCCAGCCGGGGCGCGGCGAAAGAATGCAGGCATAGGGGCAGGCCTTGTGCGGCCCCTTGCCGCCGGGAGTTGACTCCGGCGTTTCGGAGCACCCACAAGAGGTGCCCCTACGCTTGTTTCGAGTTTCCCACTTTGCGATTATTTCCTCAAGGCACAAACCCGCCGACCCTTGACTCTCCACCCTTTAGACTTCACCCTTTACCCTTTCTTCCTGGCACCGGACACCTCCTAATGCTGGAAAATCCTCCCCTTTGGAGTACAATCTAGCGTTCTCTCGCCTTGCCGCCCGCAGTCTGGAAAGGATCGTCCATGGTTTCGATATCACGCCGTCATCTTCTGGCATCTTTGATGGTTCTTCCCGCCGCATTGCGCGCGGGCGACGAAGGCATGTCACTCTTCAACGGGCACTCGCTTGAGGGTTGGAAAGCCGCGGGGAATCGGCACTCCTTCCGGGTTGAGGATGGGAAAATTGTTGCGCAAGGACCCGCCGCGTCCCTTTTCTACACCGGCCGGGGCGGGAAAGGAAATTTCAAAAACTTCGATTTGAAGGTGGAGGTGCTGACGCGCCCGGGGGCGTGTTCCGGCATCCATTTTCACTCCCAATTTCAATCTCACGGCCCGCTCAAGACCGGATTCAAAGTGCAAATCAACCACGCCTATGCAGGCGAGGGAGATGGGCGCGACCGCCGTATGACCGGCTCGCTTTACGGGATCCGCAACATTTACAAAGTCATGGCGAAGGATGACGAATGGTTCGAGCTGCGTGTTCAAGTGCGCGACAAACAGGCCCAGGTCTGGTTGAACGGTACGCTGATTGTCGATTACATCGAGCCTGCCCAACCGGCGGATCCCACCGTGGCGACGCTCGGTCACGGCGCGTTCGCGCTGGAATGCTGTGGCGACGTTCCCAAAGTGGCGTTCCGCAATCTAGTGGTAAAGCCTCTTCCCGATGACCTGCGCACGCCGCTAGAACAATTGCCGCAAGTGGACGACGTGTACCGCCAGTTGCTGCAAATGAACCGGGACGGGTATCCCATGGTAGACTACCACACTCACCTGAAAGGCGGGCTGACGCTGGAGCAGGCGTTGGCCAACTCCCGCCGCCTGGGGATCATGTACGGCATCGCCGTGAATGGCGGCTTAAAATTCCCCATCACAACGGACGCCGGGGTGGCAGCCTTCCTCGATGGCATGAAAGGCCAGCCTGCGTTTATCGGCTTGCAGGGGGAGGGCCGCGAGTGGGTGACGCTTTTCTCCCGGGAGGCCATTGCCAAGTTCGATTATATTTTCACCGACTGCATGACCTTCACGGACGACCACGGCAAGCGCATGCGTCTGTGGATTCCGGAAGAAGTGGGAGAGATTCCCGACCCTGAACAGTTTATGGAGCTGCTGGTCAGCCGAATCGTAGGCATTCTGAATCACGAGCCCATCGATATTCATGCCAACCCCACGTTTCTGCCGCCGGCCCTGGCTCCGGACTACGATCGTTTGTGGACCCCGGAACGGATGCAGAGGGTTATCGACGCCGCCAAAGCCAACGATGTGGCGATTGAGATCAACAACCGCTACAGGATTCCCAGCGCGGCTTTCATCAAACGGGCCAAGAGCGCCGGAGTAAAATTCTCCTTTGGCACCAACAACAGCGACCCCAATCTGGGACGGATGGAGTATGCGCTCGAGATGGTCAAGCAGTGCGGGCTCACATGGCAGGACATCTTCGTCCCCAAGCCGGACGGACAAAAGGCCGCGCAGAGGTGGGATGGAGCTGGTGCGGCTAAATCTTAACCTGAACTTAACATTCCCCATTTGGAGCACATGGTAGGATTTAGTACCTTCGGGGCAAAAAAGGGGATTGAGAAACTATGGAATCAAGTCAAGCATTCCGCTGCGAAGTTGAGCAGTCACCAGAGGATCTGCACGGGAATAAAGTGACGACGGTTAAGTGTCACGGCAGGCTGACGAGTGTGAATTCAAGCACCATCAAAGAAGTGGTCAAGCCCCTTCTGACACAAGGCGGACGTACCGCGATCGACCTGGGCGATGTAAGCTTTCTCGATAGCTCCGGTTTAGGCGCCTTGGTGGGCTTGAAAGTGTCTGCGATCAATCAGGGCCTGTGCCGGCTGGAATTCGTCAATATGACACCCCGTGTGCTCGATCTGCTGCGCATCACCCATCTGGCGCAATTGCTCACGTCATAAGGGGAAATCAACCTATTACGACATAATGTTAACAACCGAAACCTTGCCCGTTTCGGTGATTTTTTCCTTATTGTGCCTCCAGGGGGCACTCCGGGCCTCGGAGGTGTCTTCGGGTTCGCTCACCTTCGCTTCTGGATCCAGCAGCATCCACGATGGTTCAGCATCGTTCCCCACCCATACCCTTGGGCCCTACGGCACATAATCGGTACCCCGCCAATAATTCGGGACGGTGACGTACTCAAAGCGATTGGGATCGGCCTTCACCAGCGCGTCAGCTTCATTGTTCCAGAGCGTGCCGTGTCCAATCGTACCGTTGCCATACATATTGTTATCCTGGATGACGGTTTGATCGAGAAGGTAATTGCTGACGCTCTGCGTATTGCGCGAGATGTTGTCTTCGCCCTGTCTCCAGTCTGCGTGTTGCTGGTCATTGGCAATGTCGTTGGCTCTCATTCGCTCCGTGGCCTCCGCACCGATCCGGTGAATGGCAGCGATGGCAGGAGCAGCGATGGCGCTCGCTTCCTGATTCACCACCGCCTGGTTCACCTGATAGCTCTGGAGAATCGCGGCCATGGTGGCGCGATACCGGTCGACGAACCGGGGATCGATCTCGTAGGTGGAAATCGTAACCCCGTAATCGCCCATCCGGTTAGGAGGAGTCGTGCACGCCAGAAACTCCATCTCCCAGTAATCTTTCTCCGTTATGTTGGGGGGGAGCGGCCTGGTTGCTCCTAGAAGTAACCCATGTCCGATGGCATGGACGCAGCGTTGGCCTGATGGTCCGGCCATCTGCTCGCCGCTCTCCATCCGAAACTCAATGCGTTGGTTGTTCACGCGATAGAACTCTTTGATCAAGCCGGGAAAGCCCCGGACCGGATCCACATTGGCCGGATAAACCATCTTGACGCCCATCCCCGTCGTCATCCCGCCGTAGGGCCGGTAATTCGGATTGGCGGTTGCCCCCCGGACTAGGTTGAGGTTGATCATCGCGTTGTAATTGGGCTCGCGGGCAAATGTAGTGCCCCCGTTGCCTTGAACTACCCAGCCGTCGGGGATGGCAATGAGAGCCGAGTGATCCTGATTCCAAATCTGATGCAGTTGTTCAGGAGGAGCAGGCCCGCTGCCTGATGCACGGCTGCCCACTGCCCGGCCGCCCGCTGCCCCTCCCGGATGCCACACGCCAAACAATTGGTTCTGCAAGGGGTTCAAGGTGGTGCCAAAACGTTGTGCGGAGTCGCTCACCAGAGCTGCTTCGACCGTCTTAGGTCCCGTGGGAGCGGCAATGATCTCGCCCGCTATCGGTTGATTTCCCTGGTTGCGGTTTGTGACCGTGAAAAAGACCGCGTCCGAATTGCTTCCTTTCACTCGGAAGACCCGGCCGATTTGCGGCTTATCGCCACAGTTGTTCTGCACGATGCGAAGAATGTGAGCCATGGCGGCAGCGGGCGTGGTGGCTCCATCCACCTGCCCGTAGACGATCATTCCTCCCTGGTTCCCTTGAAGCGTTGTAAGAGGGGTTTGAGCTTTTGGAGCAGAGGAGCAGCCGGCGATGAAGAATAGACCGAGCAATAAGACTTCGAAGAAACGACGATTGATGAGCATTAGGATTTCCTTTCTGCTTCAGGTGATCTGTCGTGCGCCTGAAGGGTGCGAGTTCAAATAAGTTGGCCGGTTTTAGGGCCTGTAATCGGTGCCTCTCCAGTAATTCTGCTCAGGTACGTACTCATATTTATTGGGATCCGATTTCACCAAGGCATCCGCCGTCGTGTTCCAGAGGGTTGCATGGCCCACCATTCCGGTGCCGGCCACATTGTTGTTCTGCACTACGGTCTGATCCAGAATATAGTTGCTGAATCCCTGCCCTCGCCAGGAAATGTCGTCCTCGCCCTGCCGCCACTGAGCGTTCTGCTGGTCGTGAGCAATGCCCTCAGCTTGTGCCCGCGCCAAGGTGGCGTTGGTTCTCTGCTGACTGTAGGCGATCTGTTGCTGTGTCATGGCCATCAGGGCATGCGTATGATCGTTCAGCATCTTGATATACGGGGCAGCCTGGGCATCGACGCGCTGCTGATCCACATGAAAACTCGCCAAAATGGCATCACAGATGGCGCGTTGCCGGTCAGTGGCGCCCAAAGGAAGCCAATAGAATGATCTCTGGTATTCGTATACGCCGTTTTGATAAGGCGGCGTTCCACACATCAACTCCCTGAACTCTTTCGCCCCTTTGCCGGCCAGATTCACCTGGCCCGTGGCATCCACGCATTTTCCTTGTGTCCCCTCGACGGGCTTGATGCTATCCATCTTAAGGGGTGCCGAGCCGAGGCCAGCCGCAGCCTGCAACCGCTGACAAATGTCGGGGTAAGCCTTTGTCAAGTCCGGGTTGTAGGGTACGAACAGATGAATGTTGGGGAGAGGCTTGATCCCCATGCGCATTTGGCGCTGGAAGTCTTGGGACCTGGGATCCTGCACAAGGAGGTACCAGTTAAGGTCCAGGGTCTCTCCTTCAGGGCCTCTGACGAGTCCACTTCCGCCTTTGCTCCCCTGCGGGTCCAAACTCCACCCATCGGGCAGGTCGACCGTGGCGGTGGAGTCAGGCGAGGTCACCTGGCGCATGGGAGGAAGGCTTACTCCCCCACCCGCGCCCCTTTGCGTCGCGCCACTTCCTGCCGTGGCTGCCCCTCCGCCCGGATGCCAGACGCCGAACAACTGGCTGAGCAGTGGGTTCACCGTCGTACCAAAGCGGGCGGCGGAATCGCTGACCAGGCCCGCCTCCACTGTTTGGGAGCCGGTGGGAGCTGCGATGAGCATGCCAGCCACGGGTTGATTCCCCTGGTTATGATTCGTGACCGTGAAAAACACCGCGTCCGAATGGCTACCCTTCACTCGGAAGACCTTTCCGACCTGTGGTTTTTCACCGCAGTTATTTTGCATAGTACTTAGAATGTGGGCCATGGCCGCTGCCGGCGTGGTGGCGCCTTTCACCTGCCCGTATATGATTGTTCCGCCTTGCTGGCCATGAATTTGTGTCAGTGGTGTTTGTGCGCGGGGTACGGACGAACAGCCTCCGACTAAAAAAACCCACAGAACCGAGGAGACGGAAAACCGCTTCATGTTTGTCATGGTCGCAACCTCCTTCCGTTATTTAGAACGGCGAGGGGACTCAGGAATTCCTTTCTGCTGCGAGGTTACGAACGGCTGCGTTCAGGCACTCACAGGCATACCAGCTCAAATTCAAGGTCCCCGCCTTTGGGTTAGTAATCCACTCCCTTCCAGAAATTGGGAGTATCCACAATCTCGTAGCGATTAGGATCGGCCCGCACCAGTGCGTCGGCGGTGGAGTTCCAGACCGTGCCGTGGCCGATGGTGCCATTGCCGTCCATGTTGTTGTCCTGGAGGACGGTCTGATCGAGCAGATAGTTGTTGAAGGCCTGATTGCGCCTGTCCTGACTGTCCTGTCGGCTTTCCCAATCCCTGTTTTGCTGGTCATGGGCAACAGAATCAGCCTGGGCCCGTTGCATTGCAGCCTGGCCGATGGCGTGGATCTGGGCAATGGCGGGAGCAGCCATCGCATGCGTTTGCTGGTCGATGACATTCTGGTTGGGCTGAAAACTGGCGAGCATCGCGCCCACGGTGGCACGCTCCCTACCAGCAAGATTGGGAGGGATAAGGCTCATGGAAAGCAAAACCATATAGTTGCCCATCGGACCAGGTGTGGTGCTGCAGAGCAGTGCCTCCATCTCCGGCATATCTTTCTCCGCCACGCCCTGTCCACCCAGAACCGCATGCCCGGTGGCATGGACGCAGCGTTGGCCGGAAGGACCGGGAACCTGTTGGGTGCGGGCGATCCGAAGGACGGGGTTCCCCCCATTCACCCGCCAGAACTGCTGGAAAAGTTCCGGAAAGGCCCGGACTGGGTCCACGTTGGAAGGATAGACAATCTTGCCGCCGTTGCCATCTGCCCTACCATAATATTGGGCTTGCCGCATTCCAGCACCGTTGGGGTCGGCTGCCAGGCGGGCAAAGTCGAGACCTAACACTTCGGAATTGGGGCCGTTGACAATCATCGTACCCATAGAGCCCTTAAAGTTCCACCCGGCGGGAATGCCAACGCTGGCGGAATTGTCAGACGCTACCACCCGATGCAACGCGGCGGGCGGGACATATCCCCCACCAGCCGCGGAGCCGGAAGCTTGCCCCGCGCTGCCCGGATGCCACTCGCTGAAAAGTTGGTTGAGCATGGGATTGATGGTCGAGCCAAAGCGCGCCGCGTCGTCGCTTACCAGTGCCGCTTCCACTTGATTGGGCCCGGTGGGAGATGCGATGAGCAAGCCGGCCAGACGCTTGTTGCCTGCGTGATGGTTGACCACTGTGATGAATACCGCATCAGAATTGGTGCCGCGCACCTTGAATACCTTCCCCAATTGCGGTCTTTCACCGCAGTTGTTGTGAACAGAACGCAGCATGCTGCCCATGGCGCCCACTGGAGTTGTGGCTCCGTTCACTAATCCGTAGACGGTTACGCCTCCTTGCGGATTATTGATGGTTTTCAGGGAAGTTTAAGCACAGGCGTTGTGCGCACAGATTCCGATCAGAATTAGCCACAGAAACGACGACACGGAAATTCGTTTGTAAGTAAGCAAGATAATCTCCTCAATATGACTTCTCGGGAACTGCTAGCCAGTTCAATGGATAAATGCGCTGAGGGTCGTCAAGTAAAGCCGACTGTGACCAACTCGGGTGATTCATACGCTCCCTCATTTAGACTGCGCAAAGCAGCGCCAAAATGCCTCAAGATCTCTTGAATTCGAACTGGTGTAGGGAGTGACTCGTCAGAAGCGGATAACGCTGAGCTGAAGGGTGTCGGTCTTACTCGATCGGTCTTCATGGGGTCACCTGGAAATGCTCATAAGAATCCAGGAAATTCAATCCATGCGACACCCTCGAAGGGCTTGAGTTTGCAGCCATAGGCTGTCTCCCCACGCCCACATCTACAAAGGAGCTTCAAGTGGCTGAACCATACAACCCCTGCTTACGGGTGTCCATGTCCTACGTCAAATTGCAACTTGCCCATTGGCTAAAATTGTCGATTTCATGCCGATTTGTTGACATATTGTCAATATCACTAGCTCGATGGGTGGGGCATCGCAGTCCTCTCATGGAGGAGAATTGACAGGTCGAGGAAGCGAGACGACTCGACCTGGGCGCCACGCATTCTCGAAACGTCGGATAATCCCCCGTTTTTTAGATCTTAATTCCTAATTCTTAATTCCCCGTTCCTGGTTCATAATTGTTCTCCATGGCCGACGAACTGAAATCCGGGGCATCGAAAAGAACTTATATCGAGTTTGACCACGTCTATAAGGCGTTTGGCGACCTATCCGTGCTGGATGATGTCACCTTCAACGTAGGCCGGGGCGAAATGGTCGCGATCCTGGGCCGAAGTGGCGTGGGCAAGAGCGTTACGCTGAAGCACATTCTGGGTTTCTTGAAGCCTGACTCGGGGCGGGTGTTTGTGGCGGGCCGCGAGGTTTCTGCCCTGAGCGAAGAAGAGTTGATGGACGTCCGTCGGCGCGTGACCATGGTTTTTCAATCTGGCGCTCTATTCGATTCACTTACGGTGGGCGAAAACGTTGCCTACCCCCTGCGAGAGCGGGCCCTACGCGGGTTAGTGGTGAGTGAGGACGATATTCAGCAGCGCGTAGACAAGCTGTTGGCTCAGGTTGAACTAGATGACAGGCGCGAACTGATGCCTTCCGACTTAAGTACCGGGATGAAGCGGGCCGTGGCGATCGCGCGCGCGCTGGCGGCAGAGCCCGAATGCATTCTGTATGATGAGCCCACGACCATGGTCGATCCGCTGATGGCGCAGACTCTGGGCGATCTAATTCTGAAGGTCAAGCAGCAAACCGGGCTCACTTCTGTCGTCGTAACGCATGACATGAAGCTGGCGCGCAAGCTAGCCGACCGGGTCGTCTTTCTGGTGGACGGGCGAGTAGCCTTCTTTGGAACGATTGCAGAGATGGACCAGTCCAGCGTGCCTATGGTCCAGGATTTTATTCGGTTGGATGAGGTTTCGCTCCTGTCCTTATGAACCCACAGCTTTTGCAGATTTCACAGATTACAAAGATGTGTGGAGTTTGATGTCTCTGACTTGAGAGTGATGTAGTTTATGCTCTTTCTGAATCGACGCGAAGTCGAAAGCCTGCTCGACCTTGACAATCTGATCAATGCTCTGGGCCCTGCCATGGCGAAGCTGAGCGCGGGGCGGGTTTCAATGCCGGCGCGCATCCTTTCCCTGGTAACTGAGCCGAGTGGACTGCTTGCCGCAATGCCGGTTTTTCTGCACACACCCCGCACCCTGGCCACAAAATTAGTCACTCTATTTCCCGAAAACGAAGCTCGCGGCGTGCCCACTCACCAGGCAGTGATTTTGGTCTTTGACGCGGAGACGGGATCACCGCAGGCGATGATGGACGGAACATTCATCACAGCTGCGCGAACCGCCGCGGGGTCAGCGTTATCCGCGCGCCTCCTTGCGCGGGAAGATTCGCAGGTGCTGCTTATCATCGGAACCGGAGTCGAAGCGCGCACGCACGCCCGTGCAATCCCGCGGGTGCGGCCCATCCAGCAGATTCGAATTGCGGGCCGAAACCCGCAGAAGGCTGCGCGCCTGGCGGCTGAAATTGCCGCGCAACAGGATATTGAAGCATTTGCTTGCGACATTTCGGCCCAATCCTTTGCCGGCGCGGACATCATTTGCGCGGCGACGCATGCCGCGGACCCAGTCGTGAAAGGGTCATGGCTTCAGCCGGGCATGCATGTTACCTCTGTCGGCTTGAACGCCGATGGATGTGAAGTCGACACGGAATGTGTAATGAAATCGCTGGTTGTGGTTGAAACGCTTGAAGCCGCCCTCGCGCCCAATGCCGGTGGGGCTAATGATCTAAAATGGCCGATCCGTGATGGAATGATCAGCAAGGATCATATCCGCACCGAAATTGGCGAATTGATTTCAGGTATTAAGCCCGGCCGCACTTCCGCCAATCAGATCACGCTTTACAAATCTGTAGGGGTAGCCGTGCAAGATGCTGTCGCCGCGCACCTGGTGCTGGAGGCTGCAAAGAAAGAGGGAGCGGGGCGTGAGATCGATGTTAACTGATTGGCAAAAGCCAAAAAGTCAAAGGGCAAAGGTCAGCGATGGAAATTTGTCCCCCGCATTGGATCTCGAGAAATGAAAATTGATGAATGCCGGAAATTGAAATCCGGCACTCCCAACAAAATGCATTATTGATGAACTTTTGCCTCTTACATTTTGACTTTTGACTTGTTCTCTTCCTATGCCCATGAAATCCAAAATGACTCTTGACCGCGTGGCATCCCGCTTCGGCGTTGCCTCGCGTGCGGATTCGCGCAAAGCGATTGTGGCAGGCCGGATGAAGGTGAACGGACGCACGGTCCGCGACCCCGACATTTGGGTCAGCCCTGACACCGATACGTTTCTCCTGGATGGCCAAAAGCTCAAGCCCGCGCGCAAACGTTACCTTCTCTTCTACAAGCCCAAAGGCGTAATTACCAGTCATGGTGATCCAGCGGGACGCGACACGATTTACAAATACCTGGGAGACGATAACAAATGGGTCTCGCCCGTCGGCCGATTAGATAAAGACACCTCTGGCCTTCTGCTTCTGACCAACGACACGAAATTCGCCGACTTCATTACCAGCCCGGAGTCGGAAGTTCCCAAGACTTATCTGGTGAAAGCCAGTGGACTTCTGAGCGACCAAGTCATTGCCCAGCTCAGTGCCGGCGTGGAAATGAAGCGCGGCGATGTGGCTCATCCCCTCAGCGTTGCGCGGCGCGAGGACCGTGGTAAGTACACGTGGCTGGATGTTGTTTTGACTGAGGGCAAGAACCGCGAAGTGCGCAGAATGATGGAAGCGGTGGGGTTCGTCGTATTGAAACTCGTTCGTACGCGCATCGGGCCGCTGACTCTGGAGGGATTGCAAGTTGGAAAATGGAGGGAATTGAATTCGGACGAAATGTCAGGTCTTCGCAAGATGAGGAAACGGTAGTGCCATCGTGCGATAGCTTCCGATCCGCTTCTTGTCATAATTTTCCCTTCTTGAGCTATTTGTTCCAACCCTTCCAGGAAGTCCGGCATCGTATTTACGTCTACAGGGCATTTTCAGAACCATCCTGATTTACAAGCAAGCAGAAGGGCAAACACAACGCCGATGCCAACACTAGTGGCCAGTGACGTACCTTATGCTAATTCGGTAAATCCGCAATGGGTGCGGCTGCTTGACATTCTGCAAATGAACGTCGAGTTTACGCTATGCGAGGGGGCGGAATTGTTTCGCCCCAATGGGTCGAGAGTTTTGGACTTCCTCTCCGGCTACTGTGTTCACAACACCGGCCACAACCATCCGCGTATTATCTCCGCACTTAAAGAAGAATTGGCCCGGAGCGGCCCGGTCATGCTCCAGAGCAATGTGCCCGAACTAGCTGGAGAACTTGCGGAAAGGCTTTGCGATCGCGCTGGAGGCCGACTGAAGAAGGTGCATTTCACCAACTCCGGCAGCGAGGGCGTGGAAGCGGCCATCAAGTTTGCCCGTGCCCGCACCCGGCGGGACGGTTTGGTTTACACCGAAGGCGCGTTTCACGGGCTCACTTGTGGTGCTCTTTCATTAATGGGGAACGAGTTTTGGCGCGAAGGGTTCGGCCCGCTGCTGCCCGACACGCAGCAGGTTCCATTCGGGGATCTCAAAAGTCTCGAAGCAGAGCTTTCCACAAAAGAGTGCGCTGCCTTCATTGTGGAAACGATGCAGGGCGAAGGGGGGATCCGAATTCCCGGCGCACCATACCTGCAAGAGGCCCAATCACTTTGCCGTCAATATGGCAGCCTTTTAATCCTGGACGAGGTACAGACGGGCATGTACCGAACTGGCAGGTTTCTTGCGGCCCAGCATTTCAATCTCGACCCCGACATGGTAATTCTTGCCAAAGCCCTGAGCGGTGGGCTGATTCCTGTGGGCGCGGTCTTGATGACGGATGATGTTTACAACTCAGTCTACAGTTCGCTTCACCGCGCCATCATTCATACTTCAACCTATAGTGAAAACAATCTTGCCATGCGAACCGGACTGGCGACGCTCGACGTACTGGAATCCGAAGGTCTCGCCGCTCGCGCTACGGCCTTGGGCCAATACCTGCGCCAGCGATTGCAAGAAACACTGGCGAAATATGAGATGGTTAAGGAAGTCCGTGGGCAAGGCCTATTTTGCGGGGTTGAGTTCCAGGCTCCACGTCAGTGGACGTTGCGCGCTTCTTATGAAGCCTTCAAACGAATTCATCCGGGAATGTTCGGACAGATGCTCGTGATGAACCTGTTTCGGGAGAAAGGTATCCTCACACAAATGTGCGGCAACAACTTTCAAGTGTTAAAGGTTGCGCCACCTTTGGTTGTGACGGACGCGCAGATTGACGAATTTGTAAGTAAGGTGGGCGAAGTCGTGGAGTCGATCCATTCTTCCACCACCTTTTGGACTGAAGCGCTGGGGTTGGCCCGGCGCGTCGTAAATATTTGAGATGGACAAACTCAAGGATTCAATGAGTTGTCACAGCCGCGGTTGATTCCACCACTACTGTGAACCGGCGGCCTTTGCTTCCATGGGCATTGCAACAATTCATCTTTTCTTCGCCCTGACTCAGGGAGTCTTGAGCCCGATCAGCGCCAGTCTGGGTCCTTCGACGCCCCTCGACCGGGGGTATCGCCAAATGTATAACCTCGAGTTCTCGGACGCCCACCATACCTTTCAAACCTACACGAAGACCAATCCGGAAGACCCCTTCGGCTCCACTTCGGACGGAGCGGCCTACCTTTTTGAGGAATTCAACCGACTTGGCGTTTTGCAGACCGAACTGTTTACAGATGACGATAAATTCAGGGGAAGGTCGAAGGCTTTGCCTGACCCAAAAGTCCGGGGAGAGTTTGATGAGGCTCTCGCGCAAAGTCAGAGGGTGGCGGATGCCATACTTCAGCATTTCCCCAACGACCATAATGCACTGTTTGCGACCGTCCTGAATCTCGGGCTGCGATCGGATTACCTATCGCTGGTCGAAAAACGTGACTTGGCCGCGCTTACCTACGCGAAACAGGCTGGCCTCGAGGCGGAGAAACTGCTGGCCGTGGACTCTTCCTGTTACGACGCGTACCTGGCTATCGGAATAGAGAACTATATATTGGGCTTAAACCCTGCGCCCGTGCGTTGGTTACTGAGGCTCTACGGCGCTGAAACCGACAAAGACTTGGGCATCCAAAGGCTGGAATTGACCGCAACGAAAGGACACTACCTGTTGCCATACGCCCGGCTACTGCTTGCTGTAGCAGCACTGCGAGATAAGAATCGCAGCCAGGCAAAAAACCTGCTTCAGAATTTGGCCCAGGAATTTCCCAACAATCAACTTTACAGGAGAGAACTCTTGCGGCTCCAGTAGGGGCGCGTTATGGTGCCCCCGCAAAGTCGTGATTGAAACTTAAACTATGAAGATTGCAGGTGTTGCCAGTGCCTTCCCGAAACATTATTACCCGCAGGCATTCCTCAGCGCGGCATTAAAGAAGTTCTGGGATGGACGCCTTAATAATCCAGAGGTCGTGGACAGGATGCATTCCCATGCGGAGATTGACGGCCGTTATTTGGCGTTGCCGGTTGACGCTTATTACGAAATGAAAACCTGGGGACAGTACAATGATGCCTGGATCGAGTGCGCCCAGGAACTCGGGCAACAGGCGCTTTGCCGGGCCTTGGTGGGTGCCGGTCTTGCCCCTCAGGATATAGACGCCTTGTTCGTCGTCTCAGTCACCGGTGTCGCCAGCCCCTCGCTGGACGCGCGGCTGGTGAATCGCATGAATTTGTCGCCGCGAATCAAACGTATCCCGATCTTTGGGTTGGGCTGCGTTGCAGGCGCCGCAGGGATCGCCCGCGCGGCGGATTACGTGCGCGCATTTCCCAACCATGTTGCCGCCCTGCTTTCCGTGGAACTCTGTTCGTTGACTCTCCAAAAGGAAGATGTTTCCATGGCCAATTTGATCTCCTCGGCGCTTTTTGGCGATGGCGCCGCCGCTGCCATCGTGACCGGCTCGGATAAAGATTATCCGGGGGCGGAGATTCTGGATACGCGGTCCGTCTTCTATCCGCAGACGCAACACATCATGGGCTGGGACATTTCGGAAAAGGGTTTTCAGATTGTCCTCTCACCCGACCTGCCGCAACTGATTGTGGATCATTTGGGCCATGATGTTGATGAATTCCTTGCCGACAACGAACTCACGCGCAACGACATCGGCCGGTGGATTCTGCATACCGGAGGCCCCAAGATTCTCGAGGCAACAGGCCGGGCGCTTGATCTCTCAAAAGAGGATATGGGAGCTTCTTGGGACTGCCTGCGCAAGGTTGGCAACCTTTCTTCTGCCTCCGTGCTGCTGGTGCTGGAAGAAGTATTCAAGCGCCGCCGCCCGGAGGCAGGGGCCTACTCCATACTCGCTGCCATGGGGCCGGGGTTTTGTTCAGAGCTTGTTCTTCTCAGGTGGATTTAATGGGCTGGGGGGTATTGAAGACCGATGTTTTCATCGCGGGCGGCGGTCCTGCAGGACTTGCCACAGCGATGGAAATCCGGAAGCATGGCCTGCGCGTGGTGGTGGCGGATCTGGCTAAACCTCCGATTGACAAGACCTGCGGCGAAGGGTTGATGCCACAGACGGTGGCTGCGCTGAAAGGTTTTGGCGTGACGTTGGGGCCAGCACAAGCAGTTCCATTTCGCGGCATTCGCTTCATTGGCGAGGGTACCGTGGCGACGGGCGACTTCCCCGCGATTTATGGATTGGGAATCCGCCGAACCACACTGCACCAGGCTCTGGCGCGGAGGGCGGAGGAAGTTGGGGTGCAATCCCTTTGGGGAACGCGCGTGACTGGCATCGACCGCGGCGAGGTCTCGCTGGACTCGGGCAAAGTTCATTGCCGTTGGGTCGTTGGAGCGGATGGGCAGAACTCCATGGTGCGAAAGTGGGCCGGCCTGGACCAGGGGCGTCCGCAGGAATCGCGCTTCGGGTTTCGCCAACACTTCCGAGTGGCGCCCTGGACTGAATTCGTGGAAGTTCATTGGGGACATAATTGCCAGATTGTTGTTACTCCCGTGGCCCGCGAGGAAGTATGCCTGGTGGTAACCTCACGGTCGCCGCAAATTCGTCTGACAGAGGCTCTTACCCAATTTCCGGCAATAACCGAAAGATTGAAAGGATGCCCGGCGATTACCAAAGACTTGGGGGCGGTTTCAGCTCTGCGCATCCTCCGCAAGGTATCCCGCGGGCCGTTTGCCCTGGTGGGTGATGCGTCAGGGTCGGTGGATTCTCTAACCGGCGAGGGACTGGGACTTGCATTTCAGCAAGCGACCGCTTTGGCAAAGGCTTTGGCTAAAGAGGACCTTACCCGCTACGAAGTGGCGCACCGCCACATAAATCGTCCGCCTGAAGTCATGTCGAGGCTGCTGCTCGCCATGGAAAGCCGGGCCTGGCTCCGCCGACGCGTCATCGATACGCTGGCTAAAGAACCGCATTTATTTGGGCGGCTCTTGGCCGTTCACGACGGGACGTTTTCCCCTCTGGATTTTGGTATCGGCAGTTTTTTCAAGCTGGGTTTGAGTCTGATTTCGAACCCCAGGTGAGAATTCCAAATCAAGGACCTCAATATACATGGCCAAACTCAGATTGCTTCGCAGAGCATTTCCTCTTTTGATCCCCGCACTTCTTGCCCTTGCGCTGGCATCGCCGGCGAACGCGCAAGAGGCTGTTCTGGAACTTGATTCAGGACAGACTCAAGTGAATTTCACCTTGGGTGATGTTCTCCATACTGTCCACGGAACGTTCCATCTGAAACGTGGGACGGTGAAATTCGACACCGTCTCGGGGCACGCCAGCGGCCTGGTGGTGGTTGACGCAACAAGTGGTAACACAGGAAGCGGTGCGCGCGATCACAAAATGCACAAAGACGTTTTGGAAAGTACGGCATATCCTGAAATCACTTTTACGCCACAGCAAGTGCAGGGGCAGGTTTTGCCGCAGGGAGATTTCAAAGTTCAGGTACTTGGCACTTTCACGTTGCACGGGGCAAGTCACCCGCTCACCCTTGTCATTCAGGCCCATTTGGCGGGTGGCCAACTTTCCGCAGACACGCAATTCACCATTCCTTACCAGAGTTGGGGTTTGAAGAATCCCAGCACGCTGTTCCTACGCGTCAATGATACGGTTGATATCTCGATCCACGCCGTGGGCCAGATCAAACTGGCTTCTTACCATTGAGAGCAACAGCTTTGCCTGCAGACGCAGTCAAACACCCACCATTTGGGGTATGATGGATAAAGCCCTGAGTTTGGGGGGCATATGAACGGCTCGCCTCGTCGAACAACCGGATCAAGCCCACTAAGCAGATCGGCACACCAATAAACTATGCTTTCAAGGGTGCACCTCCGCCCCGAAGCTAAAACATGAGCAGGACGGTAAATGGCTAAGAGAACCAAGCAATCTCCCCTGGACTTTGTGCGTACCGGACCCACGCAGTACATAAATCGAGCGCGGATTCTGCGCACAGCCGGGGATTACATCGCCCCCTGGGGGAGTCGCGCCCTCATCAGTGGCGGTGAGACCGCGCTGGCGGTGTCGGAAGAACGGCTCTCAAAATCCCTGGACAAAGCCGGAATAAAATGGCGAAGGCGCCTGTTCACGGGTGAATGCAGCCCTCGCCATATTGCCGGAATCAAGGGCGATGCACGGGCATTCAAAGCGGACGTCATCGTGGGCGTTGGCGGCGGAAAGTCATTGGACACCGCCAAGCAAGGGGCAGCGGAACTTGGCCTGCCTGTTGTTTGCATCCCCACCATCGCGGCCACCTGCTCCGCCACTACGGCGTTGTCAGTTATCTACAATGACCGGGGGGAATTTCAGCGAGTCCGTATACACTCGCGGAATCCCAGCCTCGTCCTCGTTGACCCGGATATCATTACTCATTCGCCGGGCATTTACCTGCGTGCGGGTATTTTGGATTCACTGGCCAAGTGGTATGAAGGGCGCGCCGTATGGCCGTCTGTTCGGAATCCTGATGTTCAAAGCGCGGCGGCATTTCAACTTGCGGAAGTGCTCTACAACGGGCACAGGAGATATGCCATTGACGCCGTGCGCTTGAATGCCGAACACCAGGTTGAAAATGCCCTGATCCAAACTCTCGACATCGTGATTCTGCTGACGGGAGTGATTCAAACTCTTGCCAAGGGAACTCTTTTCACCGGGCTTGCCCACCCCGTGCACAACGGCCTGACCCTGATAAAGGAAAGCCATCATATTCTGCATGGGTTGAAAGTTGGCTACGGAATCATGGTCCAGCTTTGCGTGCAGAACTGCCCCAAAAAGGAATTTGAGGATGCACTCTCGTTTTTCCGAAAGTTAGGGTTGGAACCTTCTTTGAAAGGCCTGAAACTACCTTTTGATCGGAATCTCATTTTGCGCGTGGCAGACAAAGCAGCCAACGACCCGGATATAGGCCCATTGAATTTCCCAGTGAACAAGTTTGTGGTTGCATCAGCCATTGAGAGATTGGAAAAACGATTAGCTTAACCGCGATGCAACCTGCCCTTACTTTGTGGCCCGCAGGTAAGTATAATCGGTTCGTGCTTGAGTAAATCATCGTCGCTCCGAAATCCAGCGGTCTGCCTATTGTCCTGAAAGATATGCTAAGAGTCCTGCGCATTATTCTTGGGATCGGTGTTGTGGGCTTGGTATTGCACACCGCAGACCTCGCCACACGCGATTGCAGACTCGCTCCCTACGTGTATGAAAATTGCATGTGGATCAAGCTTCGCACGCATCTTGGTCTGCCCGCAAGTCACTTCCTACGTATGGGTGCTTTTGAATGTGTGGGGATATTTCTAACCCTGGTTCTCTATTTGACCTTCCGATTTGTCTTCCCTTTTCGCAAGGCGACACCTCCCGCACCAGATTCCCATGCTGAGAGAGTCTCCGGGCCGCCGGGCAATTAAGTTCTCCCATTTATCAAGCAGCCCTTTAGTCCGTCGCCCATTCCTGATGGTTTCGACAAAAGCTCATCATGCAGGATTTCAGGAGTACAATGCTCTGTGGAACAATCATGAGTTGGGATTTCTCAAGCGGAAAACTGGAAGGCCAGAGCGGAACATCCGGGCCACTTGCCATCGCCACTGCGTTGGAAGTAACGCTGATTTTGGCCGGGATTCTCACCTATATCTGGCGATGGCAACATACACAACCTCGAGCATGGATTCCCCTCTTTGCCTTCATTCTGATAAGCCATGTGCTGCACCGCGACACTGTGAACGAGCTTGGCCTGGGAAGGACCGCTCTTCAAGCCAGCGCCCAGTGGGTGTTGCCACTGGCCGTGCTTCTATATCTGCCGATGTTATTCTATGGATTCGAGCACCACTATCTGGCGTTTCTTCGCCCCACCTGGCAAGCCTTGGTCATGCTGCTCGGTTACGGCTGTTGGTGTGCATTTCAGCAATACCTGACGCAATCGTATTTCCACAACCGCTTGATGTTGGTGATCAGGAATCGGCATTTAAGTTCCGCCCTCGTCGGAATCATGTTCAGTGCCACGCACATTCCCAATATCATCCTCATGGTTGCCACTCTGGTTGCGGGATTCGTATTTGCCGAAGTGTTTTCCCGCCATCGAAATATTTGGCCCCTGGCGCTGGCGCAGGCCGTGGGAGGACTCCTGCTTGCCGCCGTCGCGCCGGATGCGCTGATTCACCATATGCGTGTGGGGCCGGGGTATTTTTTCTACGGCATTCGTTAGTCGTCCCGCCAGGCCGCAGACAGTAGGCAGCAACTAATCCCCAGCATTATCTTCAATCTGAGTTTCAAGGGGGGCGTAGCGGTATGAAATATCCTCGTAGAGGGTAACAGCGCTATTGCGGATGGACTAATGCTTCCCGCCTACTGCCCACGGCCAACCGCCTTTCGCGCGCGTTTTGGCAAATAAGGCAGGTCGGCAATTTGGCCTTCGAATTTCTCCGCCCAGCGGCCGGGAATAACGATCCCACACATCGGACAAGCACCTGTCGCGGTCAAACGATAATCCAAAATGTGGTAGCCAAATCGTTCAATCAGCAATTCACGGCAGCGGGGGCAGTACGTGTTTTCAAGTTCGCCCACTTGACCCGGCAGATTTCCCGCATAGATAAATCGTAATCCTGCCGCGCTTCCGATTGTCGCTGCCCGCTGGAGATCTCGCGGCTGGGTGTTTGCGGGGCCGGTCATCTTGTAATCTTTGTGGAATGCCGAAACGTGCCAGGGAATATCAACAGAAACGCTCGCCACAAATTCCGTAAGCCGCTTTTGCTCATCGTCGGAATCATTGAACCCTGGAATCAGCAACGTGACAATCTCAACCCACAGCCCCATTTCATAAAGGGTGCGAATGGTCTGGAGAATGGGCTCGATACGTCCGCCAAGCTGCCGGTAGTGACGATCGTCAAAACTCTTCAGGTCAACCTTGTAAAGGTCAACCCACGGGCGCAGGTATTCGAGCACTTGAGGCGTACCGTTGCCGTTGGAGACGTAGCCCGTCGCGAGCCCCGCCGATTTGGCCTCCTTGAAGACGGCGACGGCCCACTCGCTGGTAATCAGCGGCTCATTGTAGGTGCTTACCAAGACCTTGGCGCCTTGTTTTATGGCGTCCCGAACAAGCTCCTGAGGCGTTGTATGCAGGGGGCGGGATACTGCGCGCGGGTCGCGCAGGGCCTGTGAAGTAACCCAATTCTGGCAATACGCACAATGAAGATCGCAACCCAGCATGCCAAAACTGTAAGCAAGCGCACCAGGGTAGGCGTGATGGAAGGGCTTCTTTTCAATCGGGTCGCACTGCACTCCGGCGGCATAACCCCATGGAACCTGAAGTTTTCCCCCTTCGTTGAAGCGGACCTTGCAAACGCCGAGCTGCCCCTCGGGAATCCGGCAGCAATGGCCGCAAGCGAAGCATTGCACAAAGCCGCGGTCAATCTTTTCGTAGAGCTCGCCCTCACGAACATTGGCGTTGAGTGCATCCTGGAGTGTGACCATAAATCACGACCTTTGGAAAAACACGAGACATGAAACAGGTCACGCGGAGTGGCGCATTAGGGCTGTTTCTGCCAATGTTGGCCGCCGTCCGGACTGACCCATCCTGTTCCGGAGGCCGTGATGATGATCAGGTGCTGTGGGTCGGGTATCTGAATGGCGGTGATGGCCTCCGTTATCGTGTTTCCTTCGGAGTTGATGGGAAATTGTGTCCAAGTTGCGCCGGAGTCCGTGGAATGATATAGGGCGCCGCCCGAACCACCCGCCCAAACCTCATTGCCCCTTGCGGCAACGGCCTGGAACTTAATGCCGTGAGCAACTTCGAAAGAGTGGAAAGTCTTCGCTCCGTCATCGGATCGTTGCACCCTGCCATCGGATGAAATGCTCCACACAGGAGCGGGGGGACTAGTCCTAGGTCTCGATACACTGCTGAATGCCCCCAATCCTAATATGGATGCTCGGGCCGCAGCTTGTGCCGAGGGTTGAGGGGCGGCACTCGGGGCAGACTTTGCAGCGGTGGCCGGTCGCGGGGTTGCATCGGGATTACCTCCGGTCGCTGTGGCGTTGGGATTTGTCCCGCCCAAGGCCTGCGTCTCCGCCGTATCTGTGACGCTCTGGGTAACGCTGTGCGGAATTGCCGGGCTGCTCGTTTCAGCGGTCATCTTCCCAGCCTGTCCCGATGCGGCCACGGTTTCGCCGGCGGGCGCAGCCGGTACTAGGATTGGAGGTGCAGCAACAGAACGCGCTCCATCCCCAAGGCTCTCTCTTCGGCTCATCCCGACGGCCGGAGCGTTCTCCTCGCGCAATTCCACTGGTGGCCGGATTGAAGCCATCACAGTTGCATGCTGCTGGGCCAGCAGGCGGCCGCTTGGATTACTCAATGCCAGATCTCGATGGGGGGCTGGCGCTTTCTTGAACGCCATCGCTCCACTCGCGGACTCTCGTGCCTTCATTTGCGCCATAGCTTGGGCTGTTCCCGCAGGCGGTGGAACTGACGGCAACGAGACGCCAGCATTTGGACTGGCAACGACATTTCCCGGCGGGGCCGGAGGAGGCGTCAACTTCGAAATTTCCGACTTTCGCCCCCACCCGGCGGGGTGCAAGAACACTAGAAGTGTTACCGCTCCCAGCACGGCTGCCAGTGCACCCCAGCGAAGTATGGGCCAGGAAATCCAACGCCCTGCCTTCGCCACGTGAGCAGGCTCCGCCATCACCGCATCCGCCGGGATCATCAAGGCTGCAACTTCACGGCAATCCGCACACTGGCTGAGATGGTTCAGCACCAGTGCCTGTTCCCTTTCCATCAGCGTCTTCTCCGCGAACGCCGCGAGCAGGTTGGCGTCAGGATGCTCTGCGCCTTCAAAAGGAGTCGGCCCGGCGGGAACGCCGGAAGAGCTTGATGCCTCACGTCTTGCCCTTAGCCGTGAAAGCGCGATTTTTGGTAACCCAGACATCGTATTGTCGCAGTCTTGCTGCCTTCGACCGTCCTTCTTTGTCCCGCCGTCCGCCGGGCACTGCTTACCGTTTATTACGATTCATTCGACCGTTCTCCAGACTCAAGCGGGCATTGCCGGTCTGTTCCCTCCTATTATGGAACGGTTTGCCCGCCTTTTTCTTGCATTAGTCGGCGGCGCACATCCAAGGCGAGTTCCGTAACCTCAACTTCCATGGACTGTTCCGCCTCCTTCCGGCTCATGCCGCGCTTCAGCAGACCGGACAGGATCGACTTCCTGACCGCCGCAGTAATCTTCTCCACTTTGCGGCTAATCGTGGATTCGTGCACGCCCAGCAGGCGCGCGGTTTCCGCCAAGGTGCGGTCATCGAGATAATAATTGACCAAAATGAATTTGTCTTCTGGCGCGAGACCGTCAAGTGCCCGGTCTGTTGCCTCGGCCAAGCGTGGGTCGATGGCTTGGGAGGGGTCTGCGGTTTCAGCTTCAAACTGTACTCCGGCATCGGATTGTTCCTCCAGGCTCACCAACCGCTGCTCGCGACGATAGCGATTCACACACTCCTGCGCCAGGACAGCCCTCAGCCAGCCTTCCAGAGAACCGCGGCCGGTAAACGAGTTCAATTTTGAAATGCGCCGTCCATCCGAAGTGCGTGTTCCGTAGAGATCAGCGTAGAGGGAGTCGGCCAACTCACGGGCATTCGCATCCCCTTGCACAATCGTGTGCGCGGCGCTGAAGAGTTTTTCGCGATATCTGGTTAGGAATACCTCCCAGGCAATGTCATTGCCCAAGGCGCAGGCGCGGGCCAGGGCCAATTCCTCCAGGCGAAGGTGGGTGAGAAATTCTGAAATTTCCGAATGAGTAGCAGTGATTGGAAGGTATTTGCTCGCGACTTCCCGCAGAATGCCCGCGAAAGCCTGCTCCCCCAACCCATATTTCTCCGCTCCGGCTTCGCGGTGAAGCTGGGCGGCCAGTGATTCAGGGATGCTGATCTGGACTGGACGGCTGGCGGTTTCCTGGCTGCCGCTCATGGGTTGCGACCTGGGCGAAAAAAGTCGTCAGTTGCCAATTCGCAGTAGATGTCTAACTGCGGGCGGCTCTTACTGATATCTGACGGCTGATGAATGGACACCGGCGGCTGCCTTCCTTCAGCCGGTCTCCAACCTGCCGCATGAAACTCGGCTGCAAGAATTATACCCTGACTCGTTCTTCCTACAGACCGGGAGTTACGCACTCGGCACATTATGCAGGGAGGAAACGACGATGACGACAAAACAATATCTAGCCCTGGGTCTGATGACAGCATTGGGTACACTGGTTGCCCTTTCCATGAAACCCTACCTTGGCGAAGCAGGTCAAATGGGACCCAATTACAAGGTCCTGGCGCCCATCAGTCGCGGAAATCTGACCATTTTCCCCGTGGTAGCTGATAGCACCCACGAGACGGGAAAGTTTCTAACCCTTGATGAAGGAGTTCGCTCAGGCGAAGTGGTGGTGAGTGAAGCAGGCAGCATCCGACCTCTCGTTCGCCGGCGCGAGGGTTACATCCCGAGCGACGGCGCCGAGGTGAATCGCCTGGTCCTGGTCAACAACTCGGCCCGTCCCCTGATCCTGCTGGCGGGGGAGATTGTAACCGGCGGCAAGCAGGATCGCGTGGTGGGCAAGGATCGCATCGTTCCGCCCAAAAGCGATCCCATTGACCTCGCCGTATTTTGTGTGGAACCGGAGCGTTGGGTGGCCACCAAATCTAGCTTTGGATCCTTCCATTCCCAGATGGCTCAGCCCAGCGTGCGGCGCAGCGCCATGGCCAATAAAGATCAGGTGAAGGTTTGGGCCGACGTCCATTCCGCATCGGAATCTCTGGGGATGGCAGCCAGCGCCCCCGCCGCTCAGGAAATGTCCAAAACATCTTCTTACGCGGGAGTGATGGCCAATGACGAGGTCAAGCTGCGTGTTGATTCCGTGGCTGTACCATTGGAGCAATCCTATCTGGGAGTAATGCGCGAATTGCGTGAACGCAATGCCGTGGGCGTGGTGGTGGCGGTAAATGGCAACATGATTTGGGCCGACATTTTTGCCAGCACGCCGCTGCTGGAAAAATACTGGCCCAAACTCATCCGCTCCTACGCCGCTGAGGCCCTGACCCAGTCAAAGAGTGCCAAGTCGCCCGATGCCAAAGAAGCCCAGGCCTTTTTGGAAGATTTCGGCACGCGGCATGAGGCGCAGGAAACCGAGCCCGGCGTCTTCCGCCGGACCGAACGCACGGGCGATGACTTTACCGCCTTCGCTCTAACCTCGCTGTTGCCGGGGACAGGCTTCGACGTTCACATCGCCAAAATGGTCGATTGATGGGGTTGCGCAGGGGCGGTTCGCGAACCGCCCCCCTCGCAAGTAGAAACAAATCACCAGACCGCGCATCGCTGATTATCCGGACGCACCATGGCATCACCGGCCTTGCAAGCAAACGCCTGATGGAATTCCGGCATATTACAGAGGGGACCAATGACCCGGTATTTGCTGACCGGATGCGGATTGGTGAGCACAAACTGGCGTTGCGCATCGGGGCGAATTTCATCTCCGCGCGATTGTCCCCAGGAGATAAAGAACTGTTGTTCCGGCGTGAAGCCGTCCTGGTCGGGCGGGCGGGGCTTGCCTTGCATCGATTTCTGGAACGCGAGATAGGCAAGCTTTACGCCACCCAGGTCGCCGATGCTCTCGCCCAGCACCAATTTGCCGTTTTCGTGCAGCCCGCCCTCCACGGTGTAGCCGGAAAACTGGTCGACGACACACTGCGCATGTTTCTGGAATTCCTTGTAGTCGGCGGGAGTCCACCAGTTCTTCAGTTCCCCGGTGCTGTCATACTGGGCGCCTTGATCGTCAAAACCATGCGAGATTTCATGCCCGATTACCGGGCCGATGCCACCGTAGTTGACCGCATCCGTGGCATTCACATCAAACATCGGCGGCAACAAAATCCCCGCCGGGAACACGATCTCATTCAGCTGTGGATTGTAATAAGCGTTGGAAGTGGGCGTGGTCATGCCCCACCGCAGGCGGTCCACCGGCTTGCCGATCTGTTGTGCGTCATCGCGGACGGCAAAACGCCGCGCCTCCACCACGTCGTTCCAATAAGCTCGCCGGGTGATTTCTACGCTGCTGTAATCCTTCCATTTGTCCGGATAACCAACTTTGGGGTTGAACGTGGAAAGTTTTTCCAGGGCCTTCTGTTTGGTTGCGTCGCTCATCCAGGTGAGCATCAGGATGTCGTCATGCAGCGCCAGCAAAATGTTCTTCACCATCTCTTGCATGCGCGCCTTGGCTTCCGGTGAGAATGTTTTTTCGACGTACTTTTTCCCCAAAGCCTCGCCCAGATTTGCGTCCGTCGATTCCACACACCGCTTCCAGCGCGGCTTCATCTCTTTGGTGCCTTGCAAGTAGTGCTGATTAAATGCGAAATCTTCCTGGACGAAGGGCGTGGAAAGCGCCGGAGCCGCCGTCAACAGCAACTGCCACGTCAAATAGGTTTTCCAATCAGCCAGGAAGGTTTGCCGCAATTGCCGCTGAAACTCTTGCATGAATTTGGGTTGGTCAACGTTAAACGCGACGCGGGGATCAACGTTTAATGCCTGGAAATACCCTGCCCACCTAAAATCGGGGGTGAGCTTCTGCACCTCATCCAGTTTCATTTTGTGGTCCGTGGCATGGGGATCGCGCAACTCCACATTGGTCAGTGAAGCGCCGGCCAGGGAGGTTTCCATCCGCATTACAACTTGTGCCGACGCTGCCGCGGCCGCCTTCCCTGACCCAGCCAACACAAACATTGCGGCAACGTGTTCCACGTACTTTTGCCGCGTTTCTTTCGACTTAACATCGTCTTTGAAGTAGTAGTCCCGGTCAGGAAGCCCAAGGCCGCTGGCGCCGGCATCGGCGATGACTTGCTGCGGGTTGTGAGGATCCTGCATCGACCCAAAATAGAATGGCGCAAATACAGCTTCCTGGTGCAAGCGAGCGATGACAGACTGCAGATCCGCAACCGAGCCAATCGAGCGGATGAGGTCAAGTTCCCGCTGGACCGCCTTGATGCCCTGGGCATCAATTTGCTTCTCGTCCATGCAAGCGCCGTAATAGTCGCCAATCAGGCGGTCCGTGGACTTCGGCGGGGCACTGGAGGAATGAGCCGCAGCGTCCTCGAGGATGCCGTGCAACACCTCCTTGGTGGACTCGCCCGCCGCCCAGCGTTTGCTCCATATCATCATCGAAGGCGGTATGGGATTGTGCGCCCGCCAGTTGCCGTTGGCAAATTCATAAAAGTCCTGGCAAGGACTCACTCCGCGATTGAGGTCGTTGATGTCGATCCCGTGCAGGGGCTTGTTTTGAGCCAAAAGCGAGGAAGCGCAGAAAAGCATTGCCAAACCAAAACGCAGAAATCGCATAAGAACCTCCGGTGCGCTCGATATTTGCTGCCGGGGAGATTATATGCGCAGTCAAAGAATATCAATACCTGCCCTTCACAAATGTCGTTAGCTAAGAACACACATGCCCCCCACCAACCTACAAACCCTATGGGCGGCAAGCGAACCCAACACACTGTCAATAACAGCCCTTACCATCGGGAGTTGGTAATACGCCTGAGCCAGGTTTATCGGATCGCCCACACCACCTGGACGTATTACGGCCCAATCGTGCCCTTGGCTAACAGCTGCTAGTGTAGTGTCCAGTAATTGGCTGGACAATGTGGCGCCGCCCTTTAGGGCGGCACATGCCGGGCTAAAGCCCGGCGCTACGCCGCAAACAGTGTCCATTTATTTCGTGGACCTTACACTAGCTTCATGGTCAGAAGAGCGGTTTAGCGACTGCACGGCCAAGTGACCCAGGCGCTTATGCAGTTCCTCACCATCAGGGATGGGCGTTTTTCGTTGCGAATCCTGGCAAAGCCATGGTCGGGTCTGCTACAGCGGGTATTTCATGCGGCGATGGAGATCTTGTAAGCAGGCATTGGAGTGCGGGGGCTACTGCAACTTCGCATACTCCGCTTCGGCTTCCTTCAGGATGGGAACATTGGGATCGGCATCTTTCCAAAGGGCGAGGAAATCCTGGTAGGCGCTCTTGGCCTTGGTCTTATCTCCCGACAGGGCGAACGCTCTGCCCAATTGCAAGTGCGCCAATGCTCCGATGGGATCGCTGAGCACGATCCCGCGGTGATCGAGAATTTTCTGAAATTCCAGGACGGCGTCGGCGGCCTGGTGTGCGGCCAGGTAGGCTTCGCCGCGCACGTAAGCGGGATAGAGGTTCCCGAAGGATGCAAAGAAGCCAATGCCCGTTTGGGCCAATTCATAGGGAAGGGCGGCTTGTAGCAATTCGGCAGCGCCTGATGGCTTGCCCTGACCGAATACGAAAAGCGCGCGAAGTGTTGGCAGGTAGCTGAATTGGACTGAGGTATCCTCCGGGAACCGCTTTTCCAGATCGTTCGCGAGCGCTTGAGGCCGGGCAGAATCCCCCGAGAGGGCCAACGCCAAAGCGGCGCCATATTCCACGTCCCGGCCCTGGGAAAGCTCAAGTGCTGCCGTTGCGCCCTGCCTTGCCGCGGACGTGTTCCCGTAGAGGGCTTCCCATACGGCTGCCCCGGTTTCATAGATAGCCGCTCTTTCCGGTTGGCCTGCTTGCTGAGCCAAATCCACAGCGTGGCGTGAAATCCTGCCGGCCATTTGTAACTGGCCGGAACGAGCCAGGACCAGAGCCTCGGAGTCGGAAATCAAGTCTTCCGCTCCAGGCTCGCTTTTAGCCCGAGCCGCTTCCCGTTCCATTCCCGCCTTGTCACCCTTTAGGAACGCGATGTAGTATCGGTGGAGCAAAAGATCAGGAATTTCGATTTTGCGCTCGGAGGCTCGCTTAAGCGTGTCCTCGGCTTCTTTGAGGCGGTCAAGATCAAGCAAGCTTGAGACAAGATTGTCATAAGCAAAAGTGTGGTCGGGATTGAGCCCGAGCGCTATCCTGGCTTCTTCGATCGACTGCTCATACTTGCCGGAACCCAGAGAACCGAATCCCGACAGTATTCCGTGGGCGTCGGCATCACGAGGATACGTTTGCGCCCACAACTCCAGAGTTTGTAGTTGCTTTTCCAGATTTCCTGTCACTTGTCGATCGTACATCGCCGTGATAAAGAACCTCTCCCGGTCACTGATGCGTTCTCGCAACGCATAGGCCTTGCTCGTGCTCTCCCGGGATAGGATCGACTCTCCGATATCGCTGTACATGAGCCCCAGGGCCGCATGTGCCATCGCGAATTTGGGGTCGATCTCAACGGCGCGCTTGTAAAGGGGCAAGGCGGCGGCAGGGCCGGCAGAAAATTCCACCTTCCAGCCCTCGCTAAAGGCTTTCAAGGCCTCGAGCGACGGCGTTGTCGCTTCCTCGAGCGGGGTGTCATGCTTTTCCACGGTAGCCAGCGATTCGCCGACTCGAGTTCGGAATCTACTGGCAATTTGACTTAAGGCATTCAAGACGTCCTCTTTTTTTGCGGCTTGCACCTGCTCCTCAGCGAGGACTTCTCCGGTGTGGCAGTTCTTGGCGCGCAACCCCAATACGTAAGCGCTTCCGAGGCTGGCAATCGATCCGTCCAGGACGGCAGCACTGGCGGTGCGCTCGCAGATTTCCCTGGCGAGCTCGGGAGTAAGTCGCGCCTCCGACCTCCGGCCCATCAGACCCAGTACCTTTTGGATTCGCTCGTCGGAGACGAGGCTGAGAAAAGGCGACTGTTCAAGCTGTACGGCCAGCCCTTGGCGAAGCGTTCCGTCAAACACCGCGTCGCCTGTGGTGTTGGTGAAATCGGCGAGGACAAGGGTATCCTTGTCCGTGAGTTTTGGCGGGCGATGAAGGTAAAAATAACCCGCCGCCAGGAACGCCAGCACTGCGGCAGTAGCCGAAACCATCACCTTCCAGCGTTTGGCGATGCCGGTTGTGGCTCCGTGTATCGCACGGGGTGTCGCCTGCGGCGAATCCGAGACGCGCTGCAGCCGTTTCAGGTCCGCGAGGATTTCGGCGGCGCTTTGGTACCGCAGGTCGCGGCCTTTTTCCAGCGATTTGTGAATAATTTCTTCGAGCTTGGGGAGCAGATCAGGCTTTAGCTCCAGGGGTGGCGTGGGGGTTTGGTGCAGAAGGGCGCCAAAAATGGCCGCTGGGGTGTTTCCGCCGAACGGTTGGCGGCCCGTGGCCATCTCGTAAAGCACGCTGCCGAAGCTGAAGAGGTCAGTGCGCGCATCCAGTCGCTCGCCGCGCGCCTGCTCCGGCGACATGTAGGCCACGGTGCCCATCACCGCGCCAGGGCTGGTGAGTTGCTCGAGCACGACCG
The DNA here is from genome assembly GCA_003165315.1 of Acidobacteriota bacterium. Taxonomy (GTDB): domain Bacteria; phylum Acidobacteriota; class Terriglobia; order UBA7540; family UBA7540; genus Bog-366. The sequence goes on along the minus strand of PLSX01000062.1, from coordinate 1,852 downwards.
GTGGGGTGACTAGGTCAACCGCCCCCATTGTTTCCGTCTCCTGCCTGGGCAATGGCGCCAGCTTCGCCAGGCCAAAATCCAGGACCTTCGCCTGCCCGCGCGAGGTCACAAAAATGTTCTCCGGCTTGATATCCCGATGGATGACCCCCTTCGCGTGGGCCGTGTCCAGCGCATCGGCTATCTGAATCGCCAGGTCCAGCACTTCGTCCGTGTCGAGCGGCTTCCCGGCAAGGCGGGCCTTCAGGGTCTGCCCCTCCAGATATTCCATGGCGATGAAGGGCTGGCCATCATGTTCGCCGATTTCATAAATCGTGCAGATGCTAGGGTGATTCAGTGCCCGGGCGGCCCGAGCCTCGCGCGTGAACCGCCCCAGGGCTTCGGGATCTATCGCCAATCCTTCCGGCAGGAACTTGAGGGCCACCGGCCCGCCGAGTTTGGTGTCCTCGGCCTTGTAGACTACGCCCATACCTCCACTGCCGAGTTTCTCAAGCACGCGGTAGTGGGAAACGGTTCTGCCAATCATGGTTAGGGGTCTGCCTTTAGTTGCCATCTTACGGCGTGTATAGGGCTGAGTCAACGGGACCCTAACGGGAAGATCCGAAGCAGGTGTGGCCTTCACAGAATTGGCATCGTCAGGAAATTCTCTCCGTGCCAGACCGACCGTGAAATCGTTCTGGCAGCAGACCAAGATTTCCCCAGGGGCTATTGACAGGATCAGGTGGGGCGGCGCGCACAGAATGGATTGGGAAGGAAAAGCGGCGTAGCGATGAGTTATTTTTCTCCGAGAAAAATTACTCATCGGTTCGCCTTCGAAGTTCGACCGCGATCTCATTCATTCCCGGTCACTGGGAAAGTACCACCGAGTTATTCGGCTCGGAGCCGAATAACTCGTCGCTACCTTTCCCCGCGCTACCTCGCTCCGGTGTAGAATCAGCAAGATGAGGCACTCTAAACTGTTCCGTGCAAGTAGTAACAAAGCATATTTGCTCTACACGCTTGCCATCAGCATTTTGTTTGCGCCCTGCAATGCGCTCGCAGCAGATTCGACACCTAACTACACGGACGTGCCAGTTGCACGACTTATTGACGACCTTGTCGATATCGACGCCCAAGGGCCCGGTCTTCACAGTACGGCCTGGGTTCGCGCATTTATCGCGGACGATTCGCCTGCCGAGTTTGCAGGCGGCGTGATTGGTTCTGTTGCTCCCAAAACATTCCCACAGATGAAAGAACTGGTTCGTCGCGGTGTTGGCTCCCTCCCCCTGCTCATCATGCACCTTGATGACAAGCGACCGACGAAGCTCACAGTTGGCGGAGATGGCTTCATGTGGGCATTTTTCAGTGATGAGTACGATCCAAAGACACGGGCTCGCGGCGAGCGGCGGGCTCACCTCGAAAAGCACTTTGACAGGAAATACACAGTGAGGGTGGGAGATATCTGCTACGCGCTCATTGGCCAGATTGTCAATCGCAATCTATTTTCAATTCGTTACGGGCCCACTGCGGGCCTCATCGTTAACTCTCCCATTGAGGCTCCCATCCTGATCAAGGAAGTGAAGCAGGATTGGGATGGCATCGATGCCAGGGAACACATGGAATCATTGCTTGCAGACGCGCGCGCCAGCAATGATCCTTCGGAGTGTGGGGACGCACTTCGGCGTCTGCGATTCTATTATCCAGACGAATATCGTAAGCAGGCGGTCGGAGCACTGAAAAAAAGGATCAGAAAATTTGAGTCAAGTGAAAAGACACTAAAATAGGGGGCATGATACATCGCTGCACATGCAAAATCGATGTGTGGGGCCACCGATGGCTCAAGTGCATGGTTAACGGGTAATAACCGGCCAATCTC
>PLSX01000127.1 GCA_003165315.1 Acidobacteriota bacterium | reverse complement strand
CCTCGCGCATCACTTCCTGCGCCACGGCCCACACTTCTGCTTCCACACACCCGCCGCCCACCGTGCCGGCGAACGTTCCATCATCGCGAATCAGGATTTTGGAGCTTTCGTGGCTGGGAATCGATCCTTGCACTTCCACAATGGTGGCCAAGGCGCCCTTGCGTCCCGCCTTCCGCAGCCGCACGATCTCTTCAAAGATGTCCATATTCAAGCCCTAGATTATGCGCGGAGGGCCGCAAAGTCAACGCAGGGGCGTCGTGCCATCGCCACCACGATCAAGATCATCGGGACAGGTCTTGGCCATGCAGGGGGGTACATGCTGGAGTGCCTGTGGCACTGTACGACGGGGAACTGGCTTTCCGCCATAATTGGTAAAGTGTAGAATTCCGTTAGTGCGGGCGATTCAGCATGCCTTTTAAAAGCAGTGCGATAAAGGGGAGCGGATCATGAAAGCCATACGATTTCATCAGCACGGTGGGCCGGAAGTTCTGAAGTACGAGGATGCCCCTGACCCCAAGATTCAGCCCAATGAAGTTTTGGTTCGAATAAAGACCTGCGCCTTGAATCATGTGGATGTCTGGGTGCGCGGAGGCGTGCCGGGGTGGCGCATCCCCATGCCTCACATTGGGGGCGCGGATATTTCCGGCGAAGTTGCCGAAGTGGGGCCGCTGGTAACACGCGTCAAGCCGGGAGACCGTGTGCTGCTGAGCCCGGGCGTGAGTTGTGGCCAATGCGAGATGTGCTTCAAGGGACTCGATAGCGCTTGCCGCCAGTTTTCGGTGCGGGGCGTTTTTGATGATGGCGGCTACGCACAATATGTGAAGTCGGTGGAGATGAACGTCCTTTCCATTCCCGGCGATCTTGACTTTGATGAAGCTGCCGCCGCCCCGCTTGTCTTTCTGACCGCCTGGCACATGATCTTTACCCGCGCGCAGTTGAAGCCTGGAGAGGACGTGCTGGTGATCGGCGCTGGCTCAGGCGTGGGCAGCGCCGCCATTCAAGTGGCGAAATTGGTGAATGCCCGCGTGATTGCCACCGCAGGCGCGGATTGGAAGCTGGAGAAAGCCCGCGAGCTGGGGGCGGATGAGGTGATCAACCATACAAGCCAATCGATTGGGGAAGAGGTAAAGCGCCTCACCCGGAAGCGCGGTGTTGACGTGGTGGTGGAGCATGTGGGCGCGGCGGTTTGGGATGAGTGCTTTGAATCGCTCGCAACTTACGGGCGTCTGGTGACCTGCGGCATGACCACGGGTGCGGACCTGAAGGTGAACGGCCAGGGGCTGTTTGGCCGCCAGCGCACGATCCTGGGATCCTTCATGGGCGGCAAAGGAGAACTTGGCGACGTCCTGAAATTGGTCGGGCAACGGAAATTGAAGCCGGTTATCGATTCCGTGTTCCCCCTGCAAGAGGCCGCCGCAGCGCAACAAAAGATGGAAGGGCGGGAATTTTTTGGCAAGATCTTATTGCATCCGTGAGGGTGCCGGAAAATTGATTTATTTTTCTTGTGATAGTTGGGGTTGATGAGAATAGATTCGCATGGCATAATGGTTTTGCGATGGGCGCATTTAATACACCGAACGATCAATCCGGTTTTGACGGTCTCCTCTTCACCCAGCTTGACAAAGCGGTGAACTGGGCGCGTAAATCCTCAATCTGGCCGATGAGCTTCGGCCTGGCGTGTTGTGCCATTGAGATGATGTCGACGGGAGCTGCCCGTTTCGACCTGGCGCGCTTTGGCGCCGAGGTATTCCGCGGATCGCCGCGCCAGGCGGACCTGATGATTATCGCCGGTCGCGTTTCTCAAAAGATGGCTCCGGTGATTCAACGCCTCTACGCGCAGATGCCCGAACCCAAGTGGGTGATCTCCATGGGCGCGTGCGCAACCTCCGGCGGCGTCTTCAATAATTACGCCATCGTGCAGGGCGTCAATCAATACATCCCCGTGGACGTTTACGTGCCAGGGTGCCCGCCCCGGCCCGAGCAACTGATTCATGCCATTAACATGCTGCAAACGAAGATCGAAAACTCGCGCGGCACATTCAAACAGGCAGTTTTCCACACCAAGTAATTCAGAAGACGAAACTCTCCCAATTTACCGTCAAGCCTCTACCTCGGGGACAGGTGTGATCACCCGCGCCGAAGGTAGGCGGAAATCAGGACGATGACGACCCCTATGATGAAGGCTACAAGGAGCCACATGCGCCGTCGCGCACGCAGGGGTTCGAACAGGCGGAAGGGGATGGTGATTCCCAGGACAATTCCAAAGAGGAGGAATGACAGGAGGACTTTGAGGATCAGGTAGTCCCACGCCGCGCCCCCCGGCTCCTCCCAATAAAAGCGGCGAACGTTGTAAAGGCCGGAGAGCAACAGCAGGGCTACCGCACTCCAGGTAATCAACCGGAAGCGGCTGGCCAGGGCTCTGGCAAGAGCCTCGCGCTGGTCCGCGCTCAGGACGCCCAGGGACGGGATCAGGATCAGGAGCATAAAGCCCATTCCTCCCAAGCCGATCACCGCAGACATGACATGAATCCATTGGATGATTGTTGGCATAATCTCGGTCCAGAATGAGGGGGGATTCTATGCCCTTTCCACCCCAAAGAACAAGCCTGAGACTTAACACATTGACCAGGCAGGAACTACCTTCCAAAGGAGGTAGCGAAATGAACATATGGAAAGATCCCCTCCCTCAATCCCATCTGCAACTCTTGGCCAGGGGTTGGGGGTCAGGGAAGTGACGAATGGATTTGGTCGATTGCGCTTGCCAAGTCGAAGTCTTTCTTCGTGATGCCGCCTTCGCTGTGCGTCGAAAGTGCAATGCCCACAACGTTGTAGTTGATTGTGATGTCGGGGTGATGACCGGCGCTTTCGGCCCCCACCGCGATCTTGTTCACAAAGTCGATGGCTGAAAGGAATGACTTTAACGTGAATTTCTTGCGCAACTCGTTTCCTTCATGGGACCACCCTTTTATTTTTCCCAATCCTTGCTGAATTCCTTCGTGGGTAAGTGCAGCCATGGTTGCTCCTTTTGTTGCAGGACGGTTGGGTTGAGAGAAAGCCGGCTGAGCGCGCTACGCATCAATCCCTCTCTCCGGGACAAACGAAAAATACATCTTTTCTTCCCGAAGGAAGAAAGCTCTCTTCCGGTTGCGAAAATAGTCCTAAAATAAGCCCACTTGAGTATAGGAAGCCGTCCTGCCCAAGTCAACTTGACTTAACTTGTAAGTCCTTTTGGTTCTTAATCCACGCGGCAGAATAGGGCATGGGGTTCATCGCGTCGCGGTTCTTGAATTTCGGTAGTACTATGGAGCATGGCGGTGTGCAGCCAATTCAGCCGGAGAAGGTGAGCAACCAGGAATGATACATGAAGTCTTTCCAGTGGGAATGCTGGCGTGCAACTGCTCGATCCTTGGGGATGAATCCACAGGTGAAGCGGTGGTGATCGACCCGGGCGATGACATTGGGCAAGTCCAACAGATTCTGGCCAAACATCACCTGCGGGCAAAATACATTGTGGCTACACACGCGCATATCGATCACGTCGGGGGCATTGAGAAGCTCAAACAGGCCACGGGCGCCGCGGTGCTGATGCACAAAAGCGATTTGCCCCTCTATCAGAATCTGGCTTTGCAAGCGGAGTGGCTGGGAGTTGCCACGCCGGGTGTGACCGACGTTGACCAGTTTCTAAAAGAGGGCGACCTGCTGCACTGGGGCGGGCAGAGTTTGGAGGTTCTGCACACGCCCGGGCATTCTCCGGGCAGCATCTCGCTCCACGTGCCCGGCGAGAATCACCGGATTCTGAGCGGCGACACTCTGTTTCAAGGGAGCATTGGACGGACGGACCTGTGGGGTGGGTCGATGGACGAAATCCTCCGCTCCATTCAAAATCGCCTGCTGATCCTTCCCGATGAAACGCCAGTGTTCCCCGGGCATGGCTTGCCCACGACGATTGGCGCGGAGCGCAAGGGGAATCCGTTTCTGCAAAATTCGTGAAACCTGAACCCGGGGCGACCCTGGCAGCAGAGGAGGCATCTATACCACCGAAGACCAAATCTATGACCACCAAATTCAAGCAGTCCCTGGGTGCCTATGGAATTATTGCCGGCCTCAGCGCGTTGTTGGTGGTGTTGGGGGCGCTGCAATTCCGTTGGAGCAACCAGATTCGGGCCTCGGAATTGCAACGGAAGCAGGCTGCCCTGGAAGCCGGCATGAATGGATTCCGCGAGGATTTCCGTCGCGAGCTGGCAGGTATTTGCACCAGCTTCGGCTTCCGCCCGCCCGACGAGGCCGCTGAGATTGAGGATCTCTACGCCCAGGATTGCGGCGATTGGGCGCGCTCCTCCGACCACCGCGAGCTGGTGGCCAACTACTTCCTTTGGGAAAAGGGAAAGGGAGATAGCTATTCCTTCCTTCAGTTCAATCCCCAGCAGGATGGGACCTTTACAGCCGCGGCTTGCCCGGCGCGTTTGGGGCTCCTCTGCGATACATCCGGACTTGCCGGCGCGCTGGCTCCTCGCGGCGGGGATTTTGCGCCAATGGGGCTACGGTGGCGAATTCAGGGTGAGTCGCTTGCGATGGTCCGGCCCATTCCCCAACCGGGCTGGCGCAACCGGAGGAATCGCGATGGGTGCCCGCCGGATTGCTCACCCGCCGGCTTCATGATCGTTGAGCTGGACCGCGACGTCCTGATCACACGGCTCTTTCCCGAACTTACCAGGCGATACTTTGCCGGACCTTCGGGACCTCTCTACAATGTGGCCGTCATTGATGGCGCGGATCCCGCCCAATTCATCTACTCCTCAGAATCACAACCTTCGCCGGACCTTGTGAGTTCGCCGGACGAAACCCTGCACCTTTTCAACGCTCGACGAGGGCGGGGAGCTGAATTTAGAGAGGGCAACCCCCGTGTGCCCGGCAGCACAGATAGGCGGGAGAGGGTGCCGACCCCCTTTCCTTTTTCAGGAGGAGCCGGACGGGAAACCTCCGGGCGCGGACGGGGATTTTTCGGCGCACCGATAGTTGCCGACGCTTCCGCTGCCGGTTGGCGGCTGGTGGTTCGCCATCAAGGGGGTTCCATGGCCGAGGCGGCATCACTATATTGGCGCCGGGACCTGCTGCTGGGCTTCGGTGTCCTGCTGGTGCTCGCTGCCAGCATGGCACTGGTACTGGTTTGGACGCAGCGAATCCAGCGGCTGGCGAAGATGCAAATGGATTTCGTCGCCGGTGTTTCCCACGAACTGCGCACCCCAGTAAGTGTCATATCCTCGGCAGCCGAAAATCTTGCTGATGGCGTGGTGGGGTCAAACGAACAAGTGAAACAATACGGTGCGCTCATTCGCAATGAGGCCCAGCGGCTCGCCGCCATGATTGGGCAGGTGTTGCTTTTCGCCTCCACACGTAACGAGGCGCCACGGTATCAACCCCGCCCAGTCGCCGTGGCGGAAACGATCGATACAGCTGTTGCGGATCTGGCCCACCTGACCGAAGCCAACGGATTCGCGGTAGAGAAAGAAGTGGCTCCAGACCTGCCTCCAGTTATGGCGGACCCGAAGGCGCTAAACCGCTGCTTGCAGAATCTGATGACCAATGCCCTGAAATATGCTTCGGAAGGGCGCTGGATGGCAATCCGCGCCCTGCCAGGGACGGGCCGGGAGGCGGCAGAAGTTCTGATCACTGTCGAGGATCGAGGCCCGGGAATTGCGCCGGAAGAGATCTCCCACATCTTCGAGCCATTCTATCGTGGAAATGCCGCACGGGATTCGCAGACGCACGGAACGGGATTGGGATTGAGCCTGGTGAAAGAAGCGGCGGAGGTCATGGGCGGAAGATTGACGGTCTCCAGTCGCCTGGGTGAAGGGAGTAAATTTACACTGCATTTCCCCGCGGTCAAATGAATCTTGCTGCTGACACGGAAAGCAGCAAGGTTTGCAATTCCACCCAGGGCGAGAAAGAGGGAACATGAATTCCAATATTTTATTAGTTGAAGATGAACCCGGGTTGGTCCTGACGCTGACCGATCGCCTTCGCAGCGAGGGCTACTCGGTGGAATCGCTATACGACGGAAGTGAGGCCGTGGAGCGGGCCACGCGCGATCATTTCGGGCTCATCATTCTGGATGTCATGCTGCCCGGCAAAGGCGGCTTCGAGATTTGCCAGGAACTTCGAGAACGAGGTTTCACCACGCCCATCCTGATGCTTACAGCGCGCACCCAAATGACCGACAAAGTAAAGGGACTCAAAATAGGGGCTGACGACTATCTGACCAAGCCATTCGAAATGGCTGAACTCCTGGCCCGCGTTGAGGCCTTGCTGCGGCGGGGAAGCAGGACCGGAAGCGACGGACCGGACTTTTATGATTTTGGACCGCTCCGTATCGATATGCGGCATTCCGAGGTGTTTCGTAATGGCGCGCCCGCTTCACTTTCGACCAAGGAGTTCCAATTACTTCGTTATCTGATTGAGCATCGCGGGAAGACCTTGACTCGTGATGAACTTCTGAAGGACGTCTGGGGCTACTCCTCCGCGCCGTCCACGCGAACGGTTGATGTCCACGTGGCCTGGTTGCGGCAAAAGCTTGAAGATGATCCCAAGCAGCCCAAATACATCATTACCGTTCATGGGCAGGGATATAAGTTTTCCTCGTAATTCCTCTTCAATTCAGCAAAGTGAATGACCAGGGATCTTTTTTGCCTCATTGAGCAACGCTCGCCTTTTTCCCATCAGTCGCCAGGATTGCAAACGGGCCAAAGCCACCAATCTGTGGCATAATCTCGCCGCAACTATTTCGCCCAAGGAAGCCTTATGAATGCTCGCGAACGGTTTTCCCGCACCATGCAATATAAAGCCGTCGACCGTGCCCCTTTTTATGAATTCATGTGGCCCACCTGGCCCGAAACCGCGGAAAGATGGGCAAGGGAGGGAGGGTACGTTCAAGGCAAGACCGAATTTGGCTGTGACAAGTGGCTGGTGGAATACTCCTGGTTCTGGCCTCAGCCTCCGTTTGCGAGGGATATCCTGGAGGAAGACAGCGAGCACGTGACCTTTGTAGATCCTCAAGGCATCGTGATGCGGGAATTTAAGAACAACCCGTTGAGTTCCATGCCGCAATTCATCCGCTATCCTGTGGAAACACGCGAAGACTTTCGCAAGTATTGGCGTGAGAGGATGCGGCCGGACCTGGCGCAGCGCATTGGGCCGGATTGGCGCCAGCGCCTGGGGGGCCTCCGCAACCGCGATTTCCCCTTCGTCATCATTGCCGACCGCTGGGGCGGCTTCTTTGGGCCGCAACGCAATCTGGTAGGCGTGGAGAGTCTCTGCACGCTCTTCTACGATGACCCCGCCTTCGTCGAGGAGATGCTGGAGGCCGACGCGGATTTCCTCATCCAAATGCTGTCGCAAATTCTGGAAGTCACCGATGTCGACGTCTTTGGATTCTGGGAGGATATGGCCTACCACACCGCGCCCCTACTTTCGCCGAAGCTGTCCCGCCATTTCATGCTGCCGCGCTACCGCAAAGTAGTGGATTTCGGACGCGCCCACGGTGTGCACATGTTTGGCCTGGATAGCGACGGAAACATTGATCCCCTGATCCCGGTTTGGTTGGATTCGGGGATCGATATCCTTTACCCCTTCGAGGTCCAAGCGGATATGGATGTGGTGGCACTGCGAAAGAAGTACGGCCGCGACCTGCGCATGTGGGGCGGGGTCGATAAGCGGTCCTTGGCGGTGGGGCGCGATGCGATTGAGAAGGAACTTGAGCGCGTGAAGCCCCTCATCGCTGAGGGCGGGTATCTTCCCATGCTTGACCACTCCGCCACACCCGACACGCCATACGAGAACTACCGGTATTTTCTGGAGCGGTTGAAGACCTTTCTTTAATTGGGAGCAGGGAGCGATGCAGACAGGGCTTGACCATATCATCCTGGGAATTAATGACCTTGATCGTGGCGTTGATTGGGTGGAACAGTGGATGGGTGTCCGCGCGGTCTTCGGCGGTGTTCATCCCGGCCGCGGAACGCGCAACGCTCTTCTTTCGCTTGGGCCGGACAGCTATTTGGAGATCATTGCTCCCGATCCCCAACAAACTGTACCAACCTGGTTTAAGCAGGTTCTTGCCCTGGCAGAACCGCGGCTGATTGCCTGGGCGGTGCACACCTCGGACCTCACCGCGCTTGCGCAAAAAGCCAGTGCGGCAGATATCCCCATTGACGGGCCGCATGACGGCGCGCGCACTCGTCCCGACGGCAAGCTGTTAAGTTGGAAATTATTTCACTTGTGGGACAACCGCGGCGGGATGCTGCCATTCTTCATCGAATGGGGCCGTGATTCGGTTCATCCCTCTGCGGACGCGCCCGCAGGATGCACGCTCAAAAGCTTTCGCTTGCAATCGCCGGACGTTGCGGATTTGGCAAGTGCCTGCAAAATGCTGGCGGTTGAGGTGGCCGTGGAGCCAGGGGAAAAGCCATTGTTACTTGCTTGCATTGCCAGCCCCAAGGGCGATGTTGAGCTTACGTCCTGAGCGCCAGGTGCACGACCTCGGCGATATGCAATTTTGGAACCGTCGCCAGCGCGTATCCATTCTCGACGCGGAAAGATGCAGCGTCCACGCCCGTCCGCAACAGCTTCATGGTTCCGGCTTGCCTGCCCTCTGGGATTCGAATCGCCACTTCAATATCATGAACGGGAACATATTCCTGCCGCATTCGCCCGGAAGCCGCGTCCTTGAAGCCCACATTAGCCAACACCCAGAGCAACAAATCCCCATTGGGTGAGCGCCTGAGCACGCCATAAACACCTCGAGGAGCCTTCAAGCGAAATGGTTGGGGCGCGGCTGCTCCAAGGTAATGCACTATTGAGCCCAGCAATTTTGAAGTGGATCTTACGCGGTCGGAGATGTAATTGGCCTCCAAACTGCCGCTCACGTAAATCGTCCGGCCCTTTCCAAATTGGTTGACGATGATTGCCGGGCCGCGCACGTCGCCCGTTCCCAAATTCCAGCTTTCCGCCAGGATCTTCGCATCTCCAACTGCCGCAACGGGTACGATTTGGCCATCGCCCTCCACGATTGCACCGGAAGTGTAATCACCGAGTGCCGGATGGCTCTGCTTCATGCGATAAAAGCACTCGGGCTGGCTTCCCGGCGGCGCGCCTCGCATCTCGACGCCCAACACCTTGCTCAGTGCGCCTCCATCTTTTCGCAATTCACCGTGGTCGTTATACAAGCCCGTATCATAGGTGGCGAGCAACCCGCCTCCAGACGCCACCCAATCCGTCAACTGCGCGGCAATGTGTTCAGAGACTCCAGATGCTCCGCACAGTGCAATGACCTTTTGCTCCCGCAGCCACGCTTCACTGATTTCGGTGCCGGCGTTGACGTCCACACTGATGCGCTCATCGAGCATCGCGAGTCCCATGGCCTGGCTCATCGTCGGCCAGTTCCAGCTTGTCTGCCGGGTGCGCCAAAGTTGCAGCGCTTCCCATGTGGGCACAATGCTTACGTATGGAACCGGAACGCTGCCTTTGTGCAGGGCCTCCACCCGCCGCATGAACTCAAAAACTTCCTTTGTTGATTCAGTGCTGCCCCCACCAACTTTAAAATAGGCGCGATTGGCAGTGGCGTAGATGGGCGTATTCCCGCAGGCCAGGTTGGCGAAGCCCTCCATGCGGATTTCGTCGCTCTCTTCAAGATTAGTGTTGTGAACCACCCAGGGGCGTTCATGCGGTGGTTCGTTGTACCATCCAATGGCGTAGCTTCCCAGGTACATCTGCGCCACTTTTCGATACGGCCTCGCCATGGACGCGCCTTTCATTCCTGTCATCAGTCGATCGTGAACTTCCCGGCTGGCCTCCACCATGAAGCCGTCGGAAATCCTGTACTGGAGGGGCAGGGAATTGCCATGCCATGTCGCGCCGTTATGGCACATCATGAACTTGCCGCTGCCGTGGATGATCTTGCGAAAGTCCAGCAGATCCTTCTGCACCAGACTCTGTGCCCACGCGTACCAGGCCTGTAGTGCCTCCATGTCGGCGCTCGGGGGGAACGAGGCGGGATCGGAGTTGAGTCCGGGCCTGCTGCCGAACGCTCGCAGCCGCTTGATATCCATGCCCGTAAACTTCTTGAAATTACTCCGACAGTTGTCACAGAAACAGATTCCCGTGTAAGTGAACTCACTCGGGCTGTCAAAGTACATGCCATCGATGTCGTGGGCACAGTATTCACTGGCAACCTGCCGCAGGGCGGCGCGGTACAGATCTCCCGTAAAGCAGATCATTCGCGGGGCGGGCGTCCAGCCGTAGTGGGAATAAACCCCATACGGGTTTCCGTCGGGGTCGCGCAACAGCCAGTCATTGAACCGAGGATTGGCCTGCAGAAACTCAGGTTCAAGCATCAGACCGAAACCATAATTGGTGTAGCAGTATAAATGCACGCCGGCGCGGCGGCACTCCCTCGAGACCTCCTCAATTAAATCGCGTCTGCTCAATTCGTCATGCAGCGGAAAAGCCTGGCTTGGGTAGTAGGCGCGATAACCGATGGGCTGGAACCGCAAGAGGTTTCCGCCCAATCCGGTAACAACTTCCACCAGACGCCGGGCGTCAAAGTCCTTCATGTGGGGATAAAGAGGCGGCGAGTATCCGTCAAAATAAACAGCCTGGGCGTAGTGCAACCATTCCGGGGGGTGGTAACCATCACTGGCCAAATCTGCGGGCAAGGGGGGAACTACGGCCGAACACCCCGGGCGCGCATTCGCCACCTCTCCCCGCCATCCCACCCAGGCGCCCAATCCGCCTGCCGTACCTTGCAAAAATGTTCTACGTTTCATCCGTCGACTCCATGGTGAGCAGATACTCGTCCTATTGACGCGTGAGCGTGCGAAATGACAGGCCAAAGGCGTTCGGATAATCCTCGCCACCCAGCGGCCGAGGTCCAAACACCACATAATCGTCGACAGGGGCGTGGCCGGACTTCGCCAGGAGCTCAAAAGAGTAAAGCTTTTGCGGATCCAACCGAATGGGACTTTTGAGCGTCGCTTCGTGCCACAGCGGGTTTTGCGGGTCAACGGCCTGGGAAGGGACCTCGGCCTCGCCCAAATCCGCCGCACCTTCCTGCGATCCGAAACGAACAACCAGGTTTCCGGGATTCCCGGTGCGGGCAAGCTTAAACGCCATGCCAGTGAACGTAGGCGTTCCTGCGGTCACATAGAATTGTCCGCGGATAATTGTCTCAGGGCTTGAATCAACAGGTTTTGTGACATAGGGCGCGCCTGAGACTGTGTTTAAGTCATAACCATGATTTCCGGGTGCAAGATTTTGATAACAGTAATCGTCATGTTTGCAGCCAAAATCGCGGCCGGCGGGTCGATCCGGACGGAGCCAGCGGTCGAGAAAGAAGAACGTGGCGATGCCGTGAATGGAGTGTGGGCCATCAAAGTCTTCGTCGACAATCTTGCCCTGCATTCCCCAAGCCTCGGCGAAGGTATTGACCTCCTGCCACGCGCGTTGATGCCACGCGGCCGTGGTGACCTGGTCTTGCGAACCATATTCAATGCAGACTGGCCGTGGCCACATTGCAGAGATCAGCTCGGTATGCACAAAGCGGTTGAGCACATTCCAGTTGTAAAAGTCCTCGTCGGGGAGGCTCCAATAGGAGTCACCCTGCCGCGTCGAATCGGTCAGCATAGTTTGCCAGTCGTTAAAATGCGCGGAAATGATGGTAACTTTCAGCCGAGGTTCGAGTGGCGGCATCCAGATGGCGGAATATCCACCGTATGAAAGGCCATAGTATCCCATATGATCGGCGTCGACGAACGACAATGATTGCAGGAAATCAACCACCCGGTGGAGCTTGGCCAGTTCAATACTCGTGCGCATCAATCCGAGCGGTGCCGCCATTCTCACCAGTGGATTTACCAGATCCGCCCGGTGAACTATGACGTCTGTATGCTTTACTTCGGGAACCGTCAGGTAGGGCGCAAAAACAACATACCCTCGTTCCGCCAGGCGCTGGCCAAAACGGTGGTAAAAGTGATCATTGGATTCCAGGTCCTCGCCGACGCCGCTCACGTATTTGGGCGCGCCATCAAATCCGTGCTGGCAGACCACTACGGGAAGGCGTTGATGCCCCAGTTCGCCCGCCGAGCGCGGCACCAGAAGTTGCCCGTAGACTTCCACCCCTGGAAGGACGTCCAGGAAAACGTCATAAGCCCGAAACTTATCCGTTTCCGCGGTCAATCTGGTGCGGGCATTCATGGGAATCTTGCCTGCGGGAATCACTCCCACCAGTTGCGCCAACTCCGCTCGAAGTTGTTCCACCTTCCTTGCCCGGGCTGTGGCGGGTGTGGAGTCAAGCTGCCAATGACGCTTGCGTGTTTGGCTGCTCGAGGAAATCAAACTCTGCAAGTATTGAAACCACCCTTCAAATTGCTGGTCGCGGGCTTGTTCAATCTGCCCGTAGGAAACTCGCAGAGTAATGTTCGGCGGGTTTGAATCTTCCTTCGTGCCCAACTCATCTGCCAATCTCAGTGCCATGGCTTCAAGTGTGCCCTGCTGCGAAGTGAGTTCCACCAGTCTGTTTTCACATTTTAAGCCTTGGTAGAAACGCCGGGCTCGTGCGCATTCAGCATTGACCCTGGCCTTTGAAATTACGCCTTCGGGAGATGTGGCAATCAGCAGCGGGCGCGGTGCAATAAGCGCCGCTACTTCCGCGTCGCCGAATTCATTGAGCTGGCCATTGAGGACCCGGTCAACGGGCTCCTGCCAGCAATTCTCCCTTTGCTGAAAGTAGTCAAGGCTCGCGCCGGCCGCGAAATGTTCATCCAGCGCGGCCGCATAAAGGGCGGTCATGCCACCTTGTTCCATTCCCATTACTGCGATGGGCTTGGCTTCGATTTCCTGCCGCGAGGCGAGATATTGGCGCAGGGCCAGTGCTTGCTGCACCTCCAGCCCCACCATGGTTCGGCCCACAATGAAACCCGCGCGCCACAAAACGCGGCGGCGATCCTTGCCACCCGCCTGATTGCAGATGGGGTGATCATCGCTTCTCTCAATCGTTATCGGAACCGCGACGGCGAGATTGCGTGCGAGGAGCAGTTTCAGCCACGCGGCTGGCGTTGCCCCATCCATCACGCCAGCGAACTCTTCGCGGCTCTCTGTGGTGGGGGGAATGGCGATAACTCCTCCTGCCAAGGCTGCGGTTTTGGGAAGGAAGAAGAGCGACCGCGCCCTGAATCCAGTGTCAAGCGACAGGGTCAACTCCTCAACTCGCAGATTCGTGTTCTCGCTCAGAAGGTTAATTTGCGGCGTTCTGAGGTGGGAATCGGTGAGGCCCAGCATTTTGCGAAGATGGGCCCGATGCGGCTCAATCGAGGCTTTGTACGAACCCGGGGAAGAAAAGTTCGCGCGCCACAGGGCATCGCGCTTGGCCGGAGCGGCGGCAATCTGTGACAGGAAATAGTTGATAATCTGCTGGCGCTGCTCCTCACGCAGGTCATCCTTAACCGGTTTGGTTAAGAGCGTCGTGCCTCGCAGAGCGATTGTAGGCGTCCCCGCTGCGTGAGCCTGGGAATTGTTGACTTCGGTGGCGGTTTGAGGCCCCTGCGCCCTTCCCGTTGAAACAAATCGGGCAGAAGCCAAACCCGCAAAAATTATGAGGAATAGATAAAGCAGATGGTTCTTGCGCACTGGATCTTGCCCCCAGGTTCTCTGATGAATTCATGCTGCCCGGAATGCCACCCCAATTTTTCCCGTGGCTTCAACATTTGCAGCGGGGTTATCTTAACTTTCCTTCGAGTGAATAGGAATAGCGAACACTGAGGGGTGGAACAGAGGGACGTAGAGACGGCTTTATGCCGCCACGTGGCGACGTAAACTCGCCGCTACAATTTTAAACCAGCGATTATTAGAGCGGGGATTGAGCGTATTGCCAAAAGGGCGGTTCGCGAACCGCCCCTACGTTCCCGCTGCCGACACCTCATGTGAGTCAAGTAAACAGGACACTGGAAACCAATGGCGGAGAACTGACGACTAGCCGCTTTCTATTCTCCGATAACCTTCAATTCCAACCCGGTGAGCCATGAAACTTTTTTGAGTTTCCCGAGCACATGGCCGACGCCCAGCGCGCAGTGGTGGGTGGGTCCTTCTGCGCAATAGGCGTTCATGAACGGCGCGGGTTCCAAGCCGAATCGCAGGCGGCTGTTGGTGTTTCCAATTTTCAGCCGTTCACCGGGGAAGCACTCGCCCTCGGCGCCAATGAATTTCAGTTTCCCATCGCTCGTCTGCGTGAAGCCCAGAATAGTGATGGGGCCGTTGCGCACGCTGGCTTCAACACTGACGCCAAATCCGGATTTGCCATGGTACAGGCCCAGCCCGCGCAGAATCGGACGGCCTTCTGCAATCGCCAAATGGAACGGCCCGTCGTGGCCCATCAGGATAAAGCGCTCGCGGAAGTCCATGGCGTAAAGCTCCGTGTAGCTGCCGCCCGCGCCCAGCAGGTCCATGATTTTCATTGCCTGGCAATTCTTCAGGTCGGCTTCACCGGAACAGGTGATTCCGCGGGAAGTCAGCAGCGAGCATCCCAGGATGACGCCCGCGCTCAGCCTCTCATACAGGTTGCCGCCCACGCCGAGATAGTAGTAAGCCAAACCGTCGAGAGAGAAGTCTTCTACCAGATGATCGAGGCCCACGGAGACGCGGCATGCCCAATCCAGCTCCTTCGGGTCGGGCTTTTTCGCAATGGGGTCGGACGGACTGTCTTCGCTGATGTCGAAGATCGCGGTGGTCTCCTCCATTTTACGGGCGACCTCCGCGTCGGTGGCGGCGTTCACGCGCTCTTCCAGATGGCACATGTTCAGCACTTCAATATGCGTGCCAAGCTGGGCCTGATGCTGGGTGAAATCGCTGTACATATCCAGCATTCCGGCGAAAGGATGTCCAAGGTAGCCAATGCGTGCCTGTCGTTGATTGTGGACCACTTTGGCCGCCCCGCACCACTCCTCAATCTCCCTCCAGGCCGATTCGTAGGGTTCCGTTACGTCGGGTTCCGGATCGAGCATTCCCGTAACCTGCTTGAAGGGAATGGCCGCGCGTGAAAACGCTCCGGAAATCTCCGGAACGCAGCAGGCGCAACAATTGGCCAGCCACTCGCCGGTATCGGTGTGGGCATAATCGAGCGCCGCCAGCGGTTGCAGGTTCAGGACGACCACCGGAGCCTTGGCGTGCTGAATGACGGGCAGAACGGTTGAGGAAGTTGCGTAGGTGCCGACGTAGCAGAAGACCAGATCAACACTGGAGCGGCGAAAGAGCTCACCGGCCTGAAACCCGCCAGGGGCATCGTCCACTAAGCCGGCGCTGACCACTGTGGCCCACTGGCCAATGCGCTGTTCCACTTTGCGCTGATAGCCCTCCAGCCGCTCCTTCAGCCCATGGAATTGGGGCCAGTATGCCGCCAAGCCGATTCCGAACACTCCTACCGTAGCCTTTTCTGGTCGTCGCACACAAACCTCCGCCACATTGTCAGTCTGGATTTGTTTTCATCGGAAGTGCCTGATGAGCGTCCAGCGCTATTATTGATAATGCCAGTTCGCGGGATTGTCAAATCATTGCGGAGGGGAAATGGGGAGATCTGGATGGCGTAATGGCATTGGGATGGGCTATCACCGAACCGTCAATACAGCAATCGATGCCGTGGGTGGGGGCGGCAGAACTGAATTCCATCTGGAAATTGGAAAATCGATATTCGAAAATGATCGAATGAACCGATGACCCGATCACTCCGTCCCATTGGCTTGACTCACTTGGACTTCGGGCGACATACTGGTTTTGACAGTCGTGCCATGGTGTGAATGATCTCTTCGAAGACCAGTTTACCTGGCTGCATGCCCGGCAATCAGGGCGAATGGCGGTTTGAGGATCGATGAACACAGATCGAGCGTTGCTGGTAGACCTATACGAGTTAACAATGGCGGCGGCGTATTTCGAGCACCGAATCGACTGCCGCGCGACGTTCGAACTATTTGTCCGCCATTTGCCCCCTCAACGCACCTACCTGGTTGCGTCTGGACTTGACTCCGCGCTGACCTATCTGGAGAACCTGCATTTCACTGGCGATGACGTGGATTTTTTGCGCCGGCAGCCCGCTTTCCATACAGTTTCACCGGAATTCTTCGACTATCTCCGGGCATTTCGCTTTCATGGCGACGTGCGGGCCGTGCCGGAGGGTACCTTGGTTTTTGCCGAGGAGCCCCTGCTGCAAGTCACGGGGCCGGTGTTGGAAGCGCAAATTGTTGAGACCTATCTGCTTTCAGTGATTCACTATGAAACTCTGGTAGCCTCAAAAGCTGCGCGGGTGGTGGGCGCGGCAGGTGGCCGTGCCATTCTGGAATTTGGCACGCGCCGGGCGCATGGACCGGAAGCGGGAGTAAGGGCCGCACGGGCGGCGTGCGTGGGTGGTTGCGCCGCCACTTCCAATGTGCTGGCCGGCGCGCTCTATGACCTGCCCCTGGCGGGCACGGCAGCGCACTCATGGACGCAGGTTTTCCCCAGCGAAAGGCGCAGCTTTGAAGCCTTGCTAGAAACTTTCCCCGACACTGCAATCCTCCTGGTGGATACTTACGACCCTCTTGCAGGCGCTGAAATTGCCGCGACGCTGGGAACGAAGTTCCCAGGCGTGCGGCTTGATAGCGGCGACCTTTGGGAAAAAAGCCGTGAAGTTCGGGCAATCCTCGACCGCCACGGCCGGCATGAAGCAAGGATCGTCGCCAGCGGCGATTTGAATGAATTCAAGATCGAGGAGTTGGTGGCCTGTGGCGCACCGATTGATTCTTTCGGGGTGGGGACCGACCTCGTCACTTCACGCGATGTGCCCGCCTTGAGCGTTGTTTACAAACTGGTGGAGACAGAAGCGGGCGGCATCACCTCACCGAAAACCAAATTCAGCGAGGAGAAGGTCTACTGGCCCGGCCGCAAGCAGATTTTCCGCTTTTCCGAGGGCGGTCAATACCATCACGATGTGCTCGCATCTGCCCAGGAAGAATATCCTGACGCTTCACCCTTACTCGAATCGGTCATGTGCGCCGGCCGCCGCGTTGCCCCGGCCCCAGCGGTGATGCAGATTCGTGAGCGGACTTTGGCCAATCTTCGCTGCCTGCCCGAAGCGTTTCTGGCATTAAGCGGTGCACCCCTGTATCCGGTGCAGAAGAGCGCGGGCCTCGATCAGTTGCTGGAGGATGTACGTGCCGGGCACTTTGATGCGGCAGTAAAGGCACGTCATCCAGAGGGAGGTTCGTAATCCATGAACGACCGACAGCTTCCCTTGGCCTTTTTCGATGTTGATACGCAAGTGGATTTTATGTGCCCGACCGGGCGGCTCTACGTTCCGGGTGCGGAACAACTTGTGCCAAATCTCCAGCAGTTGATGCATTGGGCAGGAACGAACGATGTGCCCGTCATTTCCTCGGCCGATGCCCACACAGCGGACGATCCCGAATTCAAAATCTGGCCGCCACACTGTGTTATTGGCACTCCTGGGCAGCGGCGCATCCCAGAAACATTGTTCCCATCTCCCATGATTATTCCCAGCCGCCCTGACGCCTTCCAGCCTCCGGAGCAGTGGATTGGGCAGTTCATCGTGGAAAAGCGCACCTACTCTTCGCAGGACAATCCCAACTATGATGCAATCTTACAATCGCTAGGCGTGCGGCACGCCGTCGTTTTCGGGGTGGCCACAGAATTCTGTGTGCTTGCAGACACGCTGATTTTGTGCCAACGAGGCTTTAGGGTCGATTTGGTGGTGGATGCCATTAAATCCATCACTGAAGAGGGTGGCCGCAAGGCGATCGATCAGATGCTTGCCGCTGGCGCTTGCACGGTGACGACCGCGGAGGTTTGCGCTGCCGTCCTGAAAGGTGCCACGCCAGTCCAATAGATCGGGCAAGGAAACAATGGCGAGATTCTTTCTTACGAGGCAGCAGGAATCCGTCACGGCCTCAAACAAATTCATTCCAGAGTTTCTTCGCCAATTGCCGCCTTCCAGACTCCTCGAAAGATTACCACATTATTTTATGCCCGCCGCGGTGGGCAAGTTCTCATGGATAGGAGTTATCTCTTGATCAAGCTTGTAAACACAGCGTTGAGGATTTTTTCATTTCTAATGGGTCTGATGTTAGTAGCCGTTCTCCCGGGCTGCAATAACAATCCCGCGCCGGTAGTGAGCTACGAACGGATTCCTACTGTTTCCGAAGTGAACCAGACTGACGTGCAACGGCTCAGCAATGGGGCAAGCAAGCTGATTGTTGCCATGAAGAAGCCCACTGTGTCATTCCACTTTTCCTATAAGGGTCAAGAAAACCTTAGTGAGGATAAAGCTAAGCCACCACTGGTGGGCCCGGTCACATTGCAAGCGGATATCTCTCCTGAGGAGATCGACCTGACGGAGACACGCGGTTCAACCGCCAAGACCACCAAAGCCCAATATGGTGATGAGGTCAAATGGGACATGGCGAACTTGACGACGCTCCAAGTGATGAGCGGCCCGACGCTGGTAATTGCGTTGGGGGCCAGCGTAACCTCCCCGCCGAGCACGGATTTGGTGGGGATGATCGCCGCGGATAGGTTCACATTTGACACTGCTGCTCCCACGCCATCGCAAAAACTCGGCTTGGAAAGGGCCCGCATGGTGGTGACCACCATCAAGGGTTGTAGGGGAACAGTGTGGATTGCCGAAGATTCTGGCCAATTGATCAAATTCAACATTGACGCTGATTATCAGGATCAAAATAATCAGGCTTGGAGCGAGCACTATGAGGGAGTTGTGACTCCGCAGAAAGCTTCTTTGCCCGGCACACATGACCTGGGCAATTAACGGATTGATGGTGTCTGATCAGCGGTGGGCTACACGCTCGTGATGTCCATTCTGGAATTGTGAAGAACTCGCCGGTAGAGATCTTCGTAGAGTGGGATGATGTTCTTGCTGCAAAAGTGGCGAAGGGCGCGTTGCCGGGCGGCGCGTGACATCTCCGCTTGTCGTTCCGGATTGGTTAGGATCTCGAGCGCCCGCGCCGCCATGGTTTGAACGTCGCGCGGTTCAACCAGGAAGCCTTCCACGCCATCGCGAATGACCTCCGGCACGCCGCCCACTCGGGAGCAAATGGCGGGAACGCCCGACGCCATTCCCTCCAGTGCCGCCAAACCGAACGATTCAATGTCGCTGGGCAGCAGGAGGAGGTCACCGCAGCAGAGCAGGTCCTGAACTTGATTTTGCTTGCCGAGGAAGATCACATCGGAGGAGAGGTCCTTTTCCCGTGCCATCCACTCGGCCACGGTTCTGTCGGGGCCGTCGCCGATCATCAAAAGTTTGGCAGGGATTTGCTTCCGAACCAGAGCAAAGATTTCAACGACGTCGGGCACGCGCTTTACAGGGCGGAAATTCGACAGGTGGATCAGTATTTTCTCCCCCTGTGGGGCAAACTCCTCGCGGCGGGACTTGCCTTCGGCAGGGTGGAAGACGTCGCAGTTCACAAAATTAGGGATGACTTCCACTGGTCGGTGGATGGCAAACTCGCGAAGCGTTACATCGCGAAGATATTCGGAGATGGCCGAAACTCCATCGCTCTCCTCAATGGAAAAGCGGGTGATGGGGAGATAGGAACGGTCTGCGCCCACTAGCGTGATGTCCGTTCCATGCAGCGTGGTAACGAAGGGTAAACGGCGCGGTTTCAACATGGCGCGTGCCAGATAGGCACTAACCGAATGCGGAATCGCATAGTGAACGTGCAGCAGGTCAAGGGATTCATTAACGGCAACATTTGCCATCGCTGTGGCGAGAGCCAATGTATAAGGCGGGTGGTCGAAGAGCGGGTAATTCATCATCTCCACTTCATGAAAGTGGATGCGGGCGGAGGCTTCGGTGATCCGCACGGGCATGGCGTAGCTGATGAAGTGGATGTCGTGCCCGCGCGCCGCCAGTTCGATGCCGAGCTCGGTTGCGACCACGCCACTTCCGCCGTAAGTGGGATAGCAGGTGATGCCGATGCGCATAGTGGCCTTACGGGAATCAGGAGCCTGGCCGCCGCGAGGCAGCTAAGAGTGCGGCTCCTTCTTTTTGGATTCACTGGCAAACAGTTCGATGCGCGTTACGGTGCGGTGGTCGGAGCGCTGGTCGTAATAGACGATGACGCGGGTGCCGGGAGAGAGAACGTCGAGCCTCTTCCTGAAGCCGTCGGCGGTTTCGACATGGGTGCTGTGCTTGATGGGGAAGATTTCCGTGTCCGAGCCCTCAACCGAACTGACGCTCAGGGTGTTGTGCTCCTCGTCCAGCAATTTAACTTTGCCCGTGAACATCAGGTGCTCGTTCGCGGCGATGATTTTGTCAAGTCCGGGGACTTTGGGTTTTTCGTCCTGGGCCTGGGCAGCACCCAAGAGCAAGAAAATGGCCAGAACCAGCGAGGCGGGTCGCCAAATCACGCACCAAATTGGCCGAAACCGGGCTTCCAGTCGCCGAAGGGCTTGGGAATCGAAATGGGAAGGGGGAAAAGTCTCCACGGTGGTTTCCGCTCTATAAAATCCAAACACGAAACAATGCTAGGTGAGGCCCGGCAGACTGTCAAGTAGCAGGAAGATCCAAGGGAGGCTTTACGCGGACCCTTGTCCTTTAAAGTGTCGCTCCCCGAGTTCGCCTGGACGTTGTGGAGGCCAATTAAGGAGATCGCGCGGGCTTCATCTACTTGACGCGGTCTCAATCCGCTTCCTCGGATTGATGATTTTCCGATTCGTGGCTTCCCCCATTCCGGGACTCGCCATCTTTATACATGAACCGGATACAGGATTTCATGACCAGAAGATTGGGTTCGTTGGTGCGATGTACCTTGATGCAGCTCTTATCATACCATTCGATAATGCCGCGGATGGTTTCGCCCTGATCCAATACTACGATCATGGGCGTGCGAGCTTGCATCTGCTTTAAATAATAAAAATTCTCGGCATTGGTTTGCTCTGGAGGAGCGGGTTTCTTGCGTTGCATCCGGGCGCCGAGTTGGTCCTGAACATCGGAAAGTGTGGGACGGATTAATCGTCGATTCATGTTGGTTTACTCCTGAAGCCCGAAGAGACGGGCAAAGAATTCGAGCTTCTTCCCACGACGAGCGCGGGTGAACTCTACCTAACCTAAGACGCTACCCCCGGCGCCCCGGTTTCGTTCGGCCAACAAAATAGCGACCATGCTCGGAAGACAGCCGTGAATGATGTGCATAGTAACATAGGGAAACAAGGCTCGCAATCGTTTTAGCCAGGAAGCACGTTTCAGTATGGTGATCAAGCGGAAAACCTTGGCCGCTCGGGGTTCATAGAGATTGGATGGCAAGCGTGTGGTCCAAGTTGCCTATTCAAGGTAAGAACTTGCTTCAAGAGTATGCGCGCGTTGCCTGGGTACCATGTGCCAAGTCGGGGTGGGAGAACCTATCGCGGCCTACGGGGAAGTTCACCTAATGTCCAAGGGAATTGTGGCCTGAGAGCAAGTCGATCCCCAGGGTTTCAAAGCCGAGTTGGGGATTGACATTGCGGATTTGAAGCCGGTAAGCCTGGTCGAGTCCGGCCTTTAGTTTTTCGATTCCTGAAAGAGCCAGTTTGGGAGCCCAGCCTTTAAGGCGCGTGGACAAGTCCACATTCACCACTGTATCCGCTGCAGGATCCAGCAGAAGGTGCATGAGATCGGAGAGAAGGGAGTATCCGACCTTCAAGGTTCCTTCAAAGTCGTCGCGATTTTCTGCCAGCGCGCGGGCGGAGTCAAATAACGAACGCCAATCCACCGCTGTGCCTGGGGGGCCCCGGCGCGCCGTCGCCTCAAGAAAATCCAGCCAGGGTTGGCGGCGGTTTTGGTACTCGGCAGGGTCGAAATTGAGTGCATGAGCTACACTGCCTGCGGACACGCGGGCGGCGAGAGCTTTCTGGGGTTCAGTGAGCCGCTTTTCTCGGCCCAATAAATCCTTGATGATGGCTTCCTCCACCGGCTGGAACACGACGCGCATGCACCGCGAACGAATCGTGGAGCGAAGCTCATAGGCGTTGGGGCAAATCAGGATGAAGCTCGTGGTTTCCGGTGGTTCTTCCAATACTTTGAGCAGTAGATCCACGGCCTGCCAATGAATTGTCTGTGCCTCATCGATGATAAAGACGCGCCGAGGTAATTCAAATGGACGGGTGTAAGCGATTGTCCGCAACTGGCGGATCTGCTCCGTTAGGATGAACTTGGTGATCGGCTCAATGAGTTGGAGGTCGAAGTAAACCAATCCTTCGACACGGCGTGTGGAATCTTTGCTTTCGCGGCGGCGCGCCAGGTCTTCACGCTCCGTGAAAAAGAACTGTTCTGCTTTGCGGCAGCGAGCGCACTGGTTACAGAAGTCCAGTGGTCCGTTCTCGCACACCATGGCCTTTGCCATCATAAGCGCCAGTGTTCTCTTGCCCACACCCTCGGGGCCGGTAAAAAGCAAAGCCCCCGGCACGCGCCCGCCTGCCAGCATTTCGCGGATTGCCGCGATTGCCTGAGGATTTCCGAGAAAGGAATCGAAGCTCATATCTTTATGTCTGTAGGTGCAGAACCCCAAAGGCCATCGAAGCCCTAAACCCATCAGGGGAGTCTTGTTTTGAGTATCGAATCTTGCTTTCTCTCAGCAAGGTATGGCTCGATTAACTCGCGAATCTGGCGCTGCAATTCTTCAATCGATTGGTCAGCCCGCACTAATTTGATGCGTTCCGGAGCGCTACGGGCGATGGCAAGATACCCTGCCCGGACACGTTGATGAAAAGCCAGTCCCAGCGCTTCAATGCGGTCAAGCCGTTTGCGCCTTTGTGTGCCGCGGCCCAAAGCACGCCCGAGCGCGCGCCCGGGATCAAGGTCAAGGATGATGGTCAGGCTCGGTTGTGTCGTCCCGCATATGACGCGATCGAAGGCGCGGACAGTAGCAGTACCCAATTCGCGTCCATAACCCTGGTAGGCAAATGACGCGGTGTTAAAGCGATCGCTTACCACCACCTTGCCGCGGGCAAGCGCGGGGCGTATCCGTTCCTCCAGAAGTTGGGCTCGCGCGGCATACATCAGCGCCAACTCCGCCAGCGGTGCGAGCATTCCGGTCTTTGACGCCAATAGAATGTCGCGAATGCGCTCCCCGGTACGCGTTCCGCCGGGCTCGCGCGTTACCAATACCCTGTGCCCGCGTTGGCGAATGTAGCGGACAGCGCGGGCGAGTTGCGTGCTCTTGCCCGCGCCGTCGAGTCCTTCAAAAGTGATAAAGAGACCGGAATTCATAGTTCCAAGTCAGTGAACAGTTCTCAGTTTTCAGGGAAGACCATTCTTGCCTTTGTACAGCACTACACTTGGCCGTCGCCGTCCAATTGCCCCTGGCCACTTACCACGGATGAGGGACAACTGACTAATCTTGCATCCTAACACCTACATGTTAGCGCAACAAGGTGCCGACGTGCATCGCAGGGAATGATAGAATGGCACGGTTTCTGTTTGCCAAGTCCAAAAAGTTGGGCAGGCACGCGCTGCGCTGGTCGTGTTAGGTGAGATGATCGCGAACATCCAAGATAATATTGCATGGGTAGAAGACCGGATTGCAACTGCCTGCCTCCGCAGTGGAAGGCGGCGTGAGGACGTCAAGCTTGTGGCCGTTTCCAAGACGCACCCGCCAGAATTGGTTCGCGTGGCCTATGCCGCCGGACTGAGGGATTTCGGCGAAAACCGTGTCCAGGAAGCCACTTCAAAACGTCAAGCCCTTACCGGTCTTGGTGCAACCTGGCACATGCTGGGGCATCTTCAATCCAATAAAGTGCGCATAGCCCGCGATCTCTTTCAGTGGGTGCATTCAGTGGATTCGCCGCGCCTAGCAGAAAAGCTCGCCCAGGTCGGTGACCCCGCCCTGGCCCCCTTGCCCGTGCTGATCGAGGTGAATCTGGCTGGGGAAACTTCCAAGGCCGGAGTTCGAGCTGGAGATGTTGAGGCCCTGGCGGAGCAGATTGCTCCATTCGCGACCTTGAAATTACGCGGCCTGATGGTTATCCCGCCCTACTCGGAGAATCCGGAAGACGTGCGGCCGTACTTCCGGCAGTTACGCGCCCTGGCGTCAAGCATCGAAGCGCGAAAAATTCCCAACGTCTCCATGCGTGAACTTTCCATGGGAATGAGCAACGATTTCGCCGTTGCCATTGAGGAAGGCGCAACGATTGTGCGCGTGGGGACTGCCATCTTTGGCGGCAGGACATGAGGGAACCAAACGGCGTGAGCCCGTGGGCAATGGTGAGTTGTCAGTAAGAACGGAGGCCTCTTCCTTGAGGCACCTCGAGAAGGAAAAGTGATCGCGACAAATCAAAGTGTGATGGACATGTGACTACAGACAACGGACGAATGATGTTTTCTTCCATGCCTGACTTCAAAATTGAACGCGAAAACGTAAGCTTCTGGCTGCGAGTGAAGCCCCGCTCCGCCCATGAACGGCTGACTATGGACACCTCGGGTGAGTTGCGCCTGGAGTTGCATGCCCCGGCCACAGAAGGCCAGGCAAACGATGCCTGTGTTCATTTTTTCGCCCGCGCCTTGCGCCTGCCGCAAGCGTGTATCGTGATCCTGTCGGGCCAAAAGGCGAGGCGAAAATTGTTGCGAATAACGGGAAGCTCCGCGGAAGAGACCGTCACGCAAATTGAAGGATTGGCAGCTGCATCCATTGAGGGGAGAATACATTGAGCCTCACGCGGCGCCTGGCGGAGATTCGCACCGGATTTGAGCGCGCCTTCTGGGTGGCGAATTTCACCGAGCTATTTGAGCGGCTCGCTTACTATGGCGCCAGCGCGGTCCTGGCCATCTACCTCACCGAGCAGTTGCACTTTTCCAAGCAACTGGCCGGTTGGATGATGGGGATCTTCGGGTTCATTGTCTGGTTCCTGCCTGTGTTGGGCGGAACGCTGGCGGACCGTTTCGGTTTCCGCCGGGCGCTGATGTTTGCCTACCTGGTGATGACACTGGGGTACTTTCTGTTCGGCTCACTTTCCGCCTCGTGGATGCACGCGACCCGGCAGGCGATCGGTGACAAATGGCTGGTATTTGGCATTCTAATGATCCCGGCCCTCGGCCCTGCGGTGGTAAAGCCCTGTGTGGCAGGAACAACTGCGCGCGCTTCGGCGGAGAATGTCCGCTCCATTGGTTATTCAATCTATTACACGATCGTGAATATCGGCGGGACGCTGGGCCCCGTCATGGCATGGCTGGTTCGCAAACAACTGGGTTGGGGAATCGCGAGCGTCTTCCGCGTCTCCGCCCTGAGTGTGTTCCTGATGTTCCTGGTTACACTGCTATTCTTTCGCGAGCCAACAAAGTCAGGTGAGCAGAAAGTTTCAAGCATCGTCGATGCCCTTAAGAACATGTTTGTGGTTCTGGCAAATTTCCGCTTTGTACTGTTTCTGCTGATTTTCTCAAGTTTTTGGATCGTCTTTTGGCAGGAATTTGTTTCCGCCCCGCTTTTCTTACGCGGATACGTAAACCCCAATGCCAATGTTGACCTGGTGCTTTCCGTTGACGCCCTCGCCGTGATCTGTTTCCAGATTCTCATCAGTTATCTGACGAGAAAAATCCCCACGTTTCCAGCCATGACACTGGGTATGGTGGTTTCAAGCCTGGGATGGTTGATCCTAGTGTTCTTTCCCATGACGCTGGGTCTCGTTGCTTCCCTGATTGTCTTGGCGATCGGCGAAATGACTCAATCTGCCCGGTATTATGAATATGTCTCGCGCCTTGCGCCCCAGGGCCAGCAGGGCGTATACATGGGGTATGCTTTTCTGCCCGTCGCCGTCGGTTATTTTATTGCCGGTCCGTTGGGTGGATATCTTCTTCATGAATTCGGCGATGTGTTGCACCGCCCCCGTCAAATGTGGTGGGTGATCACGGCGATAGGGTTGGTTGGCGCGGTGCTGATGGTGATATACGATAAGGTTTTCACGCCGGGTGCGGGATCGGGCGTGGATAATGTGTGACAGGACATAAGTCAGGGAGGATATCTCCATGAAACTTGAGAAAATCCAGGCTGCATTGCGTGAGGCCAATCTGGATGGTTGGTTATTTTATGACCATCATCGGCGCGATCCGATTGCCTATCGAGTTCTCGATATTGATCCTGTGATGTGTACCCGCCGGTGGTATTACATGATCCCCAGGGAAGGTGAGCCGGTAAAGTTGGTCCACCGGATTGAATCTCACAACCTTGACGCCCTGCCGGGTACGGAGGATCGGTATTCCTCCTGGCGCGAGCAGCGCGAAGGGCTCAGTCGCATGCTTCACGGCAAGAAGATGGTGGCCATGCAATATTCGGCATTAAACAATATTCCTTATATTGGGTTGGTGGACGCGGGCACTGTGGAGCTGGTGAAGAGTTGCGGAGTGGATGTGGTCTCCTCGGCGGACCTTGTGCAAGAATTTGAATCGACGTGGTCCGAGGAGCAATGGCAGTCGCACCTGGCGGCGGGCAAGGTTGTGCACGAATCAGTGCGGGCGGCATTCGCTGACATTCGCGATGCGGTACGGGCGGGAAAGGAGACTAGCGAATATGAGGTGCAAGCGGGAATGGTACGGCACTTTGTGTCGACCGGCCTTATTGCCGACGAACCGCCCTGCGTGGCGGTTAACGCCAACTCGGCCGATCCCCACTACTCGCCCTCAAAGGAAAAATCACGGCCGATTCACTCCGGGGACCTGGTGTTGATCGACGCATGGGGCAAGCTGAACAAGCCCGGCGCCGTCTATTTCGACATTACGTGGACGGGATACGTTGGCAAAAAGGTTCCCAAGCACTATGCCAAGATTTTTGACGTGGTTAGCGAGGCACGTGATGCCGCCATTCACCTGGTACAGAATGCCTTACAAGCCGGGCGCATTTTGCATGGGTATGAAGTTGACGATGCGGCGCGCGAAGTGATTGATCGTAAGGGGTATGGCACTTTCTTTGTGCACCGAACCGGGCACTCTATTGGCGAGGATGTGCATGGCAACGGCGCCAACATGGATAATTTTGAGACTCACGACGAGCGCCGGATCATCCCGCGCACCTGCTTTTCCATCGAACCGGGCATTTATCTGCATGATTTTGGGATCCGAAGTGAAGTAAATGTTTTTACTGGAGCGCGGGAGGCTCGCGTGACCGGGGAAATTCAAACAGAGATTGTCCCGATCCTTGCCGCATCTTGATAAGGTGTGTTACGTTTTAAGACGTGGGCCGGATTCATGACCTCAGACCTAAATCCTTGCCCGCAGACACTTTTTCTATGGCAAACAAAGCAGCGCAAGAAACAGTTTCGCGGCCCGCCCAACCCACCCTGGCAAGATTGGTGGGGTTATGCGTGGCCGCATGGGCAGTGCCTGGCCTGGGTCACTTCCTCCTTGGCCGCAAATGGCGCGCCTTGATCTTGTTCACTGCGATTGTAATCATGTTCCTGCTGGGGATTGCCATGCAGGGGGAGTTCTTTACTACCAGTGCGGGATCTTATCTCCAGACGCTGGGCTATTATGGCGAGTTGTGTGTTGGCTTGGCCATGCCGGCGGCGCGTTTTTTCGGGTATTCAGGAGGTAATCCCCTCTTTGTGAGTGCCGACTTCGGAACCGCCTTTTTGGTGGCGGCCGGCATGTTAAACACGCTATCTATTCTCGATGCGTACGACATAGCAATGGGGCACAAGCCCTAAGAACAGTGCAAGTGGCGAGTGATGAGTGACAACCAAAAAGCGATGAGGTCACTATATCGTCACCGGTCACTAGGCGCTAGCCACTAATTATTTCGGTTTTCATATGGCCATTTCACATCTTCCCGCGATGCTACTGTTTTCACTCCTCGTTTCCGTTGTATTCGGCGTCTTGAGCAAGAACACACCCAGCGAGCGGTTGAGTTACGGTGCCAAAGTGTTTGCTGCCTTTGTAGGCGTTGCGCTGGTGCTTGGTTGGATCATGTACCCCGTGCCCTGACCCCCTTCTGACAAAAACCCTCTTGACTTGCCATCTCGCCTTGACTTCGCCGCAAACCGGCCTTAGAGTAGCCCTCACTGCAAGAGGTATGGTCCGCCCAGCGACAGTTCTTCGCGTGGTGCAGCGTACACACCTGATGCAGAGGCCACCGACATGATATTCCTGGAAAGCACATCGGCGTTTGTTACCTTTCTGGCAATTGCTGTATTCGGTTTTATATTTGTAGTTGCCAGTTCCATCCTGGGTGATGTATTTGACCATGGGGACTTTAGCCATGACGCTGACGGTCATGGTGCAGGCCCCAGCCTCCTCAGCAGTCGGATTCTGAGCGTCTTTGTGACTGCCTTCGGTGCCTTCGGAGCCATCGGCATTCATCTTGGTCACGGGGTTGGCGTGAGCACGGCGATGGGTTTTGGGGGCGGAGTGCTGTTTGCCGGAGTGATTTACGCCTTCGCCAGCTTTTTATATAGTCAACAAGCTTCCAGCCATGTGCGAACCGGCGATTTGGTGGGAAACACAGCGCAGGTGAGCGTCGCCATTCCGAAAGGAGGGGTAGGACAAGTTCGTTGCACGCTCGGTGACACCGTAGTGGAGAAGGTCGCTCGCGCGGCGAGTAATCAGGAAATTCCGGTCAATACGCTGGTTAAAATTCAAAATCTCGTTGGGGACGTCGTCCTGGTGGATCGCGCCGAGTAACGCTCGGTGACCCGTAAGGTTTCACCGGAAGGCGAAACCCCAAAAATCGAAATTCGAAAATGGAAACGAGTTTCGTCCTATGATCTTCGGCCCGTGTGGTTTAGGACCTCGCCACACTGCCTTCGGAGGAGATGATGCCCTTTCCGCCCTTTGTTATTATTCTCGCAGCAATCGCCGCTATTGCACTGCTAGTGGCGATTTCCCGGTTTGCCAAAAACTATATCAAAGTACCACCCAACGCGGTGGCAATCTTTAGTGGGCGTAAACACCATTTGCCTGACGGCCGCGTGGTGGGTTATCGCATGGTGCGCGGCGGCGCGGCGTTTCGCTGGCCCTTGCTCGAGCAGGTGGATTACCTGTCTCTTAACGTCATCACGATTCCCCTGGAAATCAAGCGCGCCTACACACAGCAGGGCGTGCCTATTTCCGTGAAGGCAGTGGCCAACGTGAAGATCAAAGGCGACGACATGTCGCTCTCGGCTGCTGCGGAACGCTTTCTGGGCATGACCCATGACACCATACAAGCCGTCATCTTTCAAACTCTGGAGGGACACCTTCGGTCGATCCTGGGAACGCTGACGGTGGAAGAGGTGAATAGTGACCGTTCCAGCTTCGCCCAGAAGTTGACATCGGAAGCGGCTCTAGACTTGGAACGCATGGGGATTGGAGTTGATGTTCTAACGATCCAGGATATTAGCGATGAGGAAGGTTACCTTGACGCCCTGGGGAAGAAGCGGACAGCAGAAGTCAAGCGTGACGGGACTATCGGTGAGGCGGAAGCAACGCGCGATGCCAAGATCAGGTCCGCGCTGGCCATGCAGGAAGGTGAGAAGGCGAAGTTCGATTCGGACGCCAACATATCGAATGCGCAGCGTGATTTTGCTGTGAGGCAGGCACAGTATCAGGCCGAGATTGAAATGGAAAAGGCCAAATCTGCCCAGGCCGGACCCTTGGCGGAAGCGAAAGCTAAGCAAGCGGTGGTGGCAGAAGAGGTGCGGGTGGAGAAGACTCGCACTCAGGAACAGATTGGGGTGCAGGAGCAGGAAGTCCTGCGTAAACAGAAAGAGCTTGAGGCCACGGTTATCAAAGCCGCGGAAGCTGAGCAGCAGGCAGCCATTGTGCGCGCTGAGGCAAAGAAGCGTGCTGCGATCCTGGAAGCCGAAGGCCAGAAGGCTGCCCAGATCGCCCTCGCGGAAGCGCAGCAGGAAAAGTTGAAGCAGGAGGGATTTGGCCGCGCCGCGGCGGTGGAAGCGGAGGGCCGGGCTGAGGCGTCGAAGGTCGAGGCCATGGGCCTGGCGCAGGCGCGCGCCATCGAAGCCCAGGGTGTGGCGGAAGCGCAGGCCATCCTGAAGAAAGCGGAAGCATGGCGCCAATTTAACGATGCGGCAAAACTGCAAACATTGCTGGAAAAATTGCCCAGTGTCCTGCAGGCGTCGGCTGGAATTTTTGGCGCAGTCGCGGCGCCGCTTGGTAATATTGATAAAGTCGTGGTGATTGAACAGGGCAACGGATCGGCAGGGAATGGAACGGGTGGAATAGGCCGCGTGGCGCAAGCGGGGCCGGCGCTGGTGTTTGGCTTGCTTCAGCAACTGCAGGCCCTGGGACTGGACCTTCCCAGCGTTTTGGCGCAACTCGGCTTGGACGAGAAGCTGGGCGTGGCGTTAAAGCCGGTGGTGGCATCGACGGGAGAAGGCGGCGATAAGAAGTAGCCGCACCAAGCCGGTGCTATTTCCCCTGTGCTTCCTGTCGTTGGTTCAACACTCGGCAAAATTCATACGAGGGAAGCATCCATGCCGATCATGCAATTGTCATCCACGCTGCGTGAGCCGGAGACGGACGTCTTGGCTATTTACTGCAGCGATTACCGCTTTCAGGCCGGGTATCAGGAGTTTCTGAATAACAAAATGAATCTTGATGGAAATTGCGACGTGCTCGCGATCCCTGGTGGTCCGCAATGCCTGACGCTGGTGGAATATTTGCCAAAATTTTCCTGGTCGGGCTTAAAGTGGTTTCGCTTCTTGGTTGATGCGCATAGTGTGAAGCGGCTGATACTGATTCAGCACCAGGATTGCGCCTGGTACAGGACAATCCCGTTACATCTCCACTCCGCTCCCGAGCCGCGCTTGCGCCAGGAAGAAGATCTGCGGCGGGCCCGGGCTGCGCTCGCAAAGGAGCGGCCACATCTCAGCATCGAGCTTTACTACGCGGGTTGGGATGCTAGCAAGCACATTACCATCGAAAGAGTGAACATCTGATGCCGACTTACCCACAGATTGCGTGGCAGGGCGCCATGGCTCTCCTGATGGGTTTGTTAATCGGTCTTGAGCGGGAGCACTCGCAGCGAGGCGACGAGCCTCTCTTCGCCGGGGTCCGTACCTTCCCCATCATTGTTTTGAGCGGATATCTTTCCGGTCTTCTGACCAGGGCGGGATTCACCTGGGTTCTTCCCGTGGCGCTCGCGGGAACGTGCGCCATCGCAGTAGCGGCGTACGTCGCAGCATCCGAAGGCGGACACAAGGGTGCCACCACGGAGTTTGTCGCGGTTCTGGCCTTTATCTTTGGCGCGCTCACGGCTCTGGGTTTTATGATTCCTGCCGCGACCTTTGCAGTTGTCACGACGTTACTACTCTCCATCAAAGCTCCCCTTCATCATCTCGCCCAAAGAATCAAGGAAGAGGAGCTTTACGCCATCCTGAAGTTTGGGATCGTCAGCGTGATTGTGCTGCCCCTTCTCCCCAACCGCACCTACGGACCATTTCAGGTTTTGAATCCGCGGGTAATTTGGTGGATGGTGGTCCTGATTTCTGCTGTCAGCATGGTTGGGTATGTTCTGATGCGCCTATTGGGTGCGCGTCAGGGTGTGGCCGTCACTGGTGCGCTGGGGGGCATCGCCTCCAGCACCGCTGTCACCTTTGGCCTGTCAGAGAAGGCACATGAGGCGGCAGATACCCTGGCACAGTACTTCGCCCTGGGAATTGTCATCGCCTCGACCATTATGTTCTTCCGGCAGATGCTCCTGACTTTTGTGATTGATCGCAGCCTCGCGCATGCTTTAATTCTCCCGGTTGCTCTCCCTGTGGTGATTGGGATGGGGGCGGGCATCTATTTGTGGAGACAAAAAGGGGTTGAACAGGAAGCCGCACTTCAGGTGAAGAATCCAATGGACCTCTGGAGCGCCATCAAGTTCGGGCTGCTCTTCGCCGTGGTATTGCTGGTTTCGCGCGCGGCATACCAGTATTTCGGAGCCTCCGGAATTTACGCGGCGGGGGCAATTTCAGGCCTTGCAGATGTCGACGCCATCACCATCTCGGTGGCAGGGCTGGCACGGCAGGGGGTATTGGCGCGTGGCACGGCGGGAGCCGCGATTCTCCTGGCAGGTGCAATGAATACTCTGGTGAAAGGTGGGATTGCTGCGGTTGTCGGCGGCCCGGCGTTGAGGCGAGTCATTCTCCCCATCTTCGGGGCGATGGCTCTTGGTGCTGTTGTGGCCTGCATCGTGATGGTCCATTTCGGTTAGAGACGCTTCCGCCAACGAGCCAATAGTTCACTCACTGAGCATGAGATTCATGCCGCAGACCTATAACTGAAGGCAGCGCAATGCGCGTTTTACAGAATCATATTATTAAATGAGGCGGCACCCCATGCGTAATCTGCTCATGATTGTTTTTCTGGTGTTCCTTGGTGTGCCGCTGCGCGCGGCGGGCACCCTCGATGTTTATTCCATTGACGTGGAAGGGGGGCAATCAACCCTCTTCGTTTCTCCTTCAGGGGAATCGATGTTGGTGGATACGGGTTGGCCGGGCTTCAATGGTCGCGACGCCGAGCGAATTGTAAGTGTCGCCAAAGCCGCGGGGGTCACCCGGCTTAATTACGCGGTCATCACCCACTTCCACGTCGATCATGTGGGTGGCGTGCCGGAACTTGCCGCGCGCATTCCCATCGGTACTTTTGTGGACCACGGGCGGAGCGTTGAAACAGGAAAAGAAGCTGACGACCTTTACCATGCCTATGTTCAGGTGAGGGATCGTGCTTCCCACCTGATCGTTCGTGCGGGTGACCGCGTACCCATTGAGGGCATCGACGTGAAAGTCGTATCCTCTTCCGGCCAGACGATTCAGCGGCCACTTGCCGGGGCAGGGAAGCCGAACCCTTATTGTGCGGCTATGAAACCGAAAGAACTTGATCCTTCTGAGAATGCCCAGTCAGTGGGGATGGTAATTACTTACGGCAAGTTCCGCATGATCGATCTCGGTGACCTCACT
Organism: Acidobacteriota bacterium; assembly: GCA_003165315.1. Lineage (GTDB taxonomy): Bacteria > Acidobacteriota > Terriglobia > UBA7540 > UBA7540 > Bog-366. Next base: position 6,704 of record PLSX01000127.1, on the reverse strand, counting down.
TGGAATAAGGAACTGGCACTCGCATGTCCCGACAATAAGCTGGGGACTGTGGACGTTTATCTGAGCACGCACCATGGTTGGGACGCTTCAAACGCTCCGGCCATCGTCAATGGGCTGAAACCGCGCGTTGCCATCACAAATAATGGTGCGACCAAAGGCGGAACCGCTGAGGCGATGCATACCATCCACAATTGCCCCGGCCTTGAGGATGTATGGCAGTTGCATTATGCCCGGAATGCGAGCAAGGATGACAACGCCCCCGAGCCGTTCATTGTAAATATGGATCAGGACGCCAGTGTGAGTTGGATCAAGGTCTCGGCAGGTCTCGACGGGGGGTTTACCGTCACCAATAGCCGTAACGGCAAGTCTAAGACCTACACGCCCCGGCCCTGATTTGGAGTCGTCCACGCCCAGTCCTGTGATGAGTGTGCTTATTCCACTACCTCGATTATTTTTCCTTGTCCATTTCGGGGGGAAGAAACGGCCATTGGTGCCGTCTGAAGCTCCGCGATTGAACGGGCGATTTTCCCAAGACTCCTCGTACCTTTCCGACATCGGCGAAACCAGATCGGATATGTTCTTCTCGATTATTGCGATCACTCCTTGCAAGCGCAAGGTGTTCGAAGGCTTGCTTCAGGTTAAGATCGACCAGCTTCGCATCGTCATACTCGAGTTTGACGTTGGAAGCATCCATCTTAACCTGTGAAATGGCGTCTTCCAGTTCTTTTACATCCATCCTACAGCTAACCCCCTAAAAGGTGAGTTCCCATCCACTGGGTCATTTTACCATTCTGACTCCTGATTTAATTACTGTATTCTCCGGTCGACCCCCCAATGGGAGAAACACATTTGTGAATGGAAGGACAATTTCCTCAAGCCCTCAGGTCTGGGGTGTTGGTGCTACCGAATCGTCATCCGGAAGCCGGCTCGAAACAAGATAGGCGGTCCGTTGGTGAGGACCGGCGTTCTGGCCACATCGTAACGTTGATTTGTCAGGTTTTCCCCCGCCACAAAAATATCCATCCCGTGCCCGAGCGGGCGCGAAACCAACGCGTCAAGCAGGAAATAGTGATTCAACAAGAGTGTATTCTGATCATTGTCGAAAGCCGACCCCACGAAGCTTCCCTGCAACGACGCAGTTAATAAACGCGGACGTGAGTAGCGGGCCTGAATATTGACATCATGCCGGGGAACGTGGGGAACGAGTAACCCCACAAGCAGCAGGTTGGCGGGGAAGTTGGTCACCGTGGCGTCGACATATTGCAATCCCCCCGAGAGGGAAATTGTGCTGGTCAGGCGTGCGTCCGCGTCCACCTCGATGCCGCGTGAGCGCGTCTCGCCCAGATTCTGCCGTTGCTGTGTGATCAGGCTGGGGGTGGTGGAGAGAGTCACATTGGCGATTGGATCGTTGATGTCACTCCAGAAAAAGGTGCCCCGCATTCTGAGCCGCTCATGCCAGGCACTGTAGCTGGATCCTGCTTCCGCGCCGGTCAGTTGTTCGGCGGTCAGTCCGCTGTTGGCAAGGGTCAGCGTGTTCCCTTGGCGAAATGGCCGGTACAGTTCATTAAGAGTGGGGGCGCGAAAGGCTCGATAGATGGATGCCCGGAACACCAGGTTATCTTTCGCCCTGAAAAGGGTTGAAAGCCGGGGGCTGAAAGCGTGCTCGGTTCGTGGGTTGAAATTGGTGACTTGCAGTGGTCCGGGCTTTGCCAATGGGCGGGTTACGGAGAGCGCGTCGTAATTATTCCAATCATCCACGCGTACGCCGCCAGTTATGAGCCAGTGTGTGTTGATTCTCAGAATGTCCTCGCCGAAAAGCCCCCACACTTGCTGCCGGCCTCCCGTGCCCACCGCGGTTGAAATATTTCCGGAGGAGTACATTAGTTCGTTGCTCGCGCCCTTGACTTCCTCTCCATCGAAGCCGGCAGCGATTGTCTGGTGAGCGCCTGCCGTGCGCGTCCACTGTGATGAGAGTCCCACTTGATAAGACGGAACTCGCTGAATGTCTGTCAGCTTCTCGCTATTCCGATTGGAAGCGACGGAGGAGTAGGACTGATCATAGTCCTCCGGTCCGCCGTAGGCGCGGAAGTTGAACGCCCCCGCCAAGGGGGATTGCCAATCGGCGCCCATGGCGATTTGGCGCACCCGCGTGTCATTGTTTTGCAGTGGCGTCCCGTTCTTGCGGGCGTCTTCAAAAATCGACCCGCTTGCAAACACTCGCCCTTGGTCGCCGAAGAGCCGCTCCAGCGTGAACTGGGTGGCTACATGTTCCGAGGCCACCGGCTTATCCACACTCCCTTGCAGTGGGGGCAATACGGAAACGTACCCGTTTGTGTGGAACCCCTCGCTTGAAACCACTCCCAGCCAGGAGCCCTCGCGACCACTGGCAGTGACGGACGCATCCGGTGTCTCTTCGTTCCCATAAAAGGTGTCGAATTCGATGGAGGAGTCATGCGGGCGGCGCGGAATGATGTTGATAACGCCTCCAAGTGCGCTGCCTCCGTAGAGGTCGGATACGCCGCCTTCCACAACCTCCACAGCATTCACGGAGGTCGATGGGATGCGGTCCCAATAGACCCAACCACCAAAAGGGTCGGTCAGCGGGATGCCGTCGGAGATCACCAGGGCGCGGCTTGCCCCGCTTGTCCCGACGCCACGCAGCGAGACCCCAAGGGAGGTGGGATTAGCCGTCAGGCTGCCGTTGCGGCGATAGAGCATGAAGCCGGGAATTTGGCCCAGCGCATCGTCAAGCGTAATCCCACCACTCGTGGAAAGATCGTCCCGATTGAGCACCGTCACGCTCGACGCCGTGTCACTCACGCGCTGTTCGGTGCGCGTGGCCGTGACGGTAATGCGTTCGGCGAGGGCTTGAGGACTTAGAGTAATCTCGATGGGTTTCGCACCCTGAACCACCGCGTCCCAACTCTGTTGCACGGGATCAAATCCACTGCTCTTTACGGTGAGCTTTCCCGCCGCGATGGGTAATGGGCCAAAGTGGAATCGTCCCTCGTGATCGGTAAGCTGGCTTGAATGGAAGCTGGCATTGCTGAGTGTGACTTCGGCGCCCCGCACGGGGGCTGCGGTCGCGTCGCGAACAATGCCTTCGAGCTGAAATGAAGGCCGCGCCTGGCTCAAACCCATGCCCGTAGCGAGCATGAGCAGGCAGGCAATCGCCAGGGGTTTGCGCATCCAGTTCATCATTCGTGGAACTCGGTGGAAGTTAGCCAAGCGACTATTCTACATGATGGGGGCATGTGGCCGGGAATTGAGTTGTAGCTTTGCGCTTTCAGCGGGTGCTTGCTTGGGGACTTGCTACTCGCGGGTTTTTCACTTGACTTGGAATCTCGCTGAGAGAGAATCCTTGCTCAAGAAGAACGGACCAACGCAGGAGAAGGTGGGGGATAACATGGCGGAAAAACGCAAAGGCACAAAATTTGCTCGCCGCGATTTTCTCAAGGAAGTTGCGGCGGGAAGCGCGCTCGCGTCAACGCTGGGAACATCAGCCCCCCCCGGGGAGCCAGGCCAAAAGGGAACTACAAGGGCGGATGGAGGCGGCGCCGCAAAATCCGCTGCTCCGCCGGCCCTTATTGATTTTCCCCGCACCTTTACGGGGCGAAACCTCAAGATGATCGCGTTTCCGTTGGGTGGCATTGGCACGGGCACCGTCTCTTTGGGTGGCCGCGGGCAGCTTCGCGACTGGGAAATCTTCAATCGGCCCGACAAGGGCAACGAGTTGAGTTACGCCTTTCCGGCCATCTGGGCCAAGGCAGAAGGGCGTGAACCCGCGGCGCGGGTGTTGGAATCGCGCCTGCAGCCGCCATACGAAATGAACGCAAGCGGGCTTGGTTCCGACAATGCGCCGGGCCTGCCTCGTCTCACTGAAGCCACTTTTACGGGTGCGTACCCATTGGCGCGCATCGCCTTCGCAGACCCCCAGTTGCCCGTGGATGTTCAGTTGGAAACCTTCAATCCGCTTGTCCCTTTGGACGTTGAGGCTTCCGGGTGGCCCGTGGCAGTTCTGCGTTACACCGTCCGAAATCCCCACAGCGTTCCAGCGCGCGTCGGAATTGCCTGGAGCATTGAAAACCCGGTGGGCGATAAGGGAAGGCAGGCGGCCTTCCGTCAACTCCCCGGGCTTAGCGGCTTGTACATGGATAATCCCTTCCTGGCAGCCTCTGACCCATTAAAGGGTTCATTCGCGCTATGCGCGCTGGCTGCATCCGAGGGTAGCGTCTCCTATCTGCGGGGGTGGAAGCGCACCGGGTGGTGGAACGGCGTTCTGACCTTCTGGGACGACTTCAGCGACGATGGCGCGTTGGATTCCAATTCGCCGTCTGCCATGCCGGTGGGTTCGCTGGCAGTGACGCAGACTATTCCTGCGCGAAGCGAGGCGGCGTTTACGTTTCTGCTCGCCTGGCATTTTCCCAATCGCACGCCGGAGCGATGCGGCTGGCCCGCCCCCGATGGTGTGCCCAAGAACACAGTGGTGGGGAACGCCTATACAAAGCGCTTCAAGGATGCATGGGATGTCAGCCTTCAGGCCGCCGCGCAACTCCCGCAGCTTGAAGCCCGAACGCGGGTTTTTGCCCAGGCCATTGAGTCATCCACCCTGCCGCCGGCCTTGTTGGACGCGGCCACCAGCACGCTTTCCACTCTGCGCACCAACACCTGCTTCCGCACAGCGGACGGCGAGTTCCATGGATTCGAAGGATGCAACGACCATCAGGGCTGCTGCCATGGCAGTTGCACGCACGTTTGGAATTACGAGCAAGCCACGGCTCAGTTGTTCCCGTCACTGGCCCACTCATTGCGCGAATCGGAATTCCTGCGCAATACGGATGCCAACGGTTTAATGGGTTTCCGCTCCTATCTGCCCGATGGCAAGCAGATTTGGCAGATGGCTGCTGCCGACGGCCAGATGGGCTGCGTGATCAAGCTCTATCGCGACTGGAAATTGAGTGGCGATACAGATTGGCTGCGCCGACTCTGGCCAAACGCCAAGCGCGCTTTGGAATTTGCCTGGATTGAAAACGGTTGGGATGGAAACCGTGACGGCGTTGCGGAAGGCGTTCAGCATAACACCTACGACGTCGAGTTCTACGGCCCCAATCCTCTCTGCGGCATCTACTACCTGGGAGCGTTACGCGCAGGCGAGGAGATGGCACGCACCCTTGGAGACACGGACTCGGCGCAGGAATATCATCGGCTCTTCGACAATGGCAGCCGCTGGTTCGACCAAAACCTCTTTAACGGGGAGTACTACATTCAAAGGGTTGAGGGGCGTCCGGAGAGCCAGATTGCCGCGGGAATCCGCATCGGCATGGGCGCCGGGGACACTCTCAAGCCGGATTACCAGATGGGTGATGCCTGCCTCGCGGATCAGTTGCTGGGCCAAATGCAGGCGCACGCGGCCGGCCTCGGATCTTTGGTGCAGGAAGCGAATGTGCAGGCCACGTTGAGGTCGATTTATAAATACAACTACCTGCAGAACCTGGGCGAGCACGTTGACCTTCAACGAACCTATGCTTTGAACGACGAGGGCGGAGTTGTGATTGCCACGTATCCCCTGGGCAAACGCCCGGAGATTCCCTTTCCTTACTACGGCGAGATTTGGACGGGAATGGACTACCAGTTTGCGGCGTCACTAGCCTTTGAGGGAATGATGACGGAGGCGCTGAACGTGGTGGAATCCACCCGGCGGCGCTTTGATGGCGAGCGGCGCAATCCCTGGAACGAGCCGGAGTGCGGGCATCACTATGCGCGCGCCCTGGCAAGCTGGGCTTGCTTTGCTGCCTGGAGCGGTTTCCGTTATTCCGCTCCCGAGCGCGAACTCACCCTGATGCCCCGCACGCGCCGCCAGTCATTCAGCTGTTTCTGGTCTGTCCCTTCAGGCTGGGGGAGCTATACGCACACGCTTAAACTGCAGGGTCAGAGCGTGCAAGTCCAGGTGGCCGAGGGCTCCCTCACTGTTGCCAGCGTGGCTTTGAACGGGCTCACAAAGGGCCCATTTAACAGGGTTTCAACTCGTCTCGGTAAGGATCTGCTCCCGGCTAGTTTGAAGATTGAAAGCAGTCGGCGCGTTGTTACATTCGGACGTGAGATCTCTGCGACTAATGAAAATCCTCTGGAGATTACTCTGACGGCGTGAGTAAGAGGTTGAAGTCAGAAGCCGGAAGGCGTAAAACAAGCGGCGGGAAGCATTTGGCGCGATTGAGGATCGTGATTTTGTCTACGTTTCAAGTTATAGGCCCGTGGTACTAAACTAGCGCCAAGCCTGCCAAGCACATCAAAGAACTGGCATCAGAATGTGTTCCTACCGGACCATCAAAACGCGTAACTTCCCCTTGGGCGGCTCACTATTGGACCACTGGCCAACCTTGGGAATTCAGAACAGCAAAGATGGCAAGACGTTTCGGCCGGTCCTTGTATGGCGCATATTGTATATAGGCATGCTGGTTACCAGCTTGGGAGCAATGATTTGCGAGGCCATCGGCGTTTTGCATTCGAAGTTGCCTCCGTCCCGGGATGAATGGATTGCGCTTGCGGCGCTTGCGGCACTGGCTTTGTTTTCCATAGTGACCTGGCCACCCACTGTGCTCGCCGCCCCCGAGGGTCTACACTGGCGCCGTCTCCTTATTCGCCGGCTCATCCCGTGGGACCAGATTGAAGCCGCATATACTGGTGAGCGATATGTGAAGCGCATC
>PLSX01000227.1 GCA_003165315.1 Acidobacteriota bacterium | reverse complement strand
GCCGGACGCAAGCGTTGGATGGGCATCCGTCCCACGGTGCGCGGCGTTGCCATGAATCCGGTGGATCATCCGCTGGGTGGTGGAGAAGGCAAAACCTCCGGCGGCCGCCATCCCGTGACGCCCTGGGGCCAGCCGACACGCGGTTACAAGACGCGGAACAATAAGTCTACGGACCGTTACATTGTCAAGCGGCGCGAGAAGAAATAGAGGGAGGGCAACTTGGGAAGGTCGCTGAAAAAGGGTCCGTTTGTGGACGAGCATTTGATGAAGAAGATCGAACTGCTCAATCGGCGGTTCGAGAAGAAGGTCGTAAAGACCTGGTCGCGGCGATCCACAATCTTGCCCGAGATGATCGGACATACGGTAGCCGTCCACAACGGTAAGAAATTTATTCCCGTGTACATCACGGAAAACATGGTGGGACATAAGCTGGGTGAGTTCTCACCAACGCGCACCTTCAAGGGGCACGGAGTAAAGGCAGCAGCGGAAAAGAGTGCGGCATCGGCGCCCCCCCCCATGATGGGTGGCGGGAAGCCGGCAGCGCCTCCGGCAGGTGCAAAGAGCTAATTTTGGGTCTATGACCCCGAAGTCCAGGTGAATCGATGGAAGCAAGCGCGACTTACAAATACATGCGAATTTCGCCGCAAAAGGCTCGATTGGTTGTCGACCTGATCCGCGGCAAAAGCGTTGCCGAGGCGCTGAATATTCTTGCCTTTACCAAGAAGCGTGTTACGCATGACTTGGAAAAGATTTTGCGTTCGGCAGTAGCCAATGCCGAGCAGAAGGCAGAGCATTTGGATGTGGATGACCTGGTGGTTTCCAGGGCGTTTGTCAACGAGGGTCCACGGCAAAAGCGCGTACGGCCGGCTCCCATGGGCCGCGCCTACCGTTACCAGCGCCGCACGAGTACGATCACGGTCGTGGTTGGAACGCTGGGAGAGCAGGCTTAAGATTGTGAGTAGGCTTCGTAGTGGGGCAAGGTACAGCGCCTGCGACGAAATGAAGGAGGCATAGGGTGGGTCAGAAAGTTCATCCTTACGGGTTCCGCCTGGGATACAACAAAACGTGGAAGTCGCGCTGGTTTGCCAAGAAAGAATATGCCGACCTTCTCCACGAAGATCTGAAGCTGAAGAAACGGCTAAAAGACCAACTTAAAGCGGCTGGTGTGGCGTCGATCGAAGTTGAACGCCCCGGCAACAAGCTAAAGATTACGATTCACACGGCGCGGCCTGGCATCATCATCGGCCGCAAGGGCGCGGAAATCGACCGCCTTCGCCAGGAAATTCAGAAGCGCACAGGACGCGAAGTGCTGCCCATCAATATTCAGGAAGTTCACCGCCCCGAATTGAATGCCCAACTGGTGGCGGAAGCGATCTGCCTGCAACTGGAAAAGCGCGTTGCATTCCGACGGGCCATGCGAAAGTCGGTGGATTCAGCCCTGCGGTTTGGCTGCAAAGGAATCAAGGTTCGTTGCGGCGGTCGCCTGAACGGCGCTGAAATCGCGCGGTCAGAGTGGTATCTGCAAGGCCGTCTGCCACTGCACACGCTGCGTGCCGATATCGATTACGGTCAGGCAGAAGCGAGAACGACTTATGGTGTGATCGGTGTGAAATGCTGGATTTACAACGGTGAAATTCTGGAACAGAAGCGCCGGGTGGTGCAGCAAAAGGCTGCAGAACCAGTAGCCGCAGCCCCTGTGGCGCAAGAGCCGCCCCCAGTTGCCAATCCGGGAGTATAGTGGGCCCCGACAGAATCAACTGCGAGCTGACTAACAAGAACCGAGACTGAACATATGTTAATGCCGAGCAAAGTTAAGTATCGCAAGCAACAGCGCGGGCGCATGTGCGGCAAGGCCTGGCGTGGATCCGACATATCATTCGGGGATTTTGGACTGAAGGTTCTCGAGGCAGGTTGGATTTCCGACCGGCAAATTGAAGCCAGCCGTGTGGCCATCATGCGTTTCATCAAACGCGGTGGGAAGCTCTGGATTCGAATTTTCCCTGATAAGCCGGTTACTAAGAAGCCTGCTGAAACCCGAATGGGAAAAGGTAAAGGCGCTCCTGAGTTCTGGGTGGCGGTGGTGAAACCGGGACGGGTGTTATTTGAAATCGAAGGCGTGCCGGAAGTGGATGCGCGTGAGGCAATGCGCCTGGCCAGCCACAAGCTGCCGTTGTCAACTAGGTTCGTAACGCGCGCCGAATCCGTTTAACCGGTTGTGGAGTGGAGCTCATGAAGCTGGAAAAAGACAAGAGATGGAAGTGGCCCGCGGAAAAAATGCGGGAGTGGACCGATGCCGAGTTAAAGACTCGCGAGCGCGAGTTTTCCGACCAGCTCTTCCGGCTGAAGTTCCAAATGGCGGGCGGCCAATCGGAGCATGTCACTGCCGTCCGGGAACTGAGGAAGGGTATCGCGAAGGTGAAGACATTAAGGCGTGAGCGCCAGATTGGCGCAACAAAAACCGAAGCAGGTGCAAGGTGACGGAAACAGCGGGCGGACAGGCGCACAGCGCCATTCAAGGAAAGCGGCAGGAAAAAGTCGGGGTAGTCACCAGCACGAAGATGCAGAAGACGGTGGTGGTTACCGTGGAGCGGCAGGGAACTCACCCTCTTTACAAGCGCGTCGTCCGGCGATCCAAGGGCTTTATGGCCCACGATGAAAAAAACGAATGCCATGTTGGCGACACCGTGCGGATTGAAGAGACTCGTCCCCTTAGCAGTCGGAAACGTTGGCGGGTGGTAGAAATCATTGCCAAGGCGACGCTCGTGGCGCCCGTTCCGGAGGTGCAAGTATGATCGGAATGCGGACAATCCTGCAGGTGGCCGACAATTCTGGAGCTCGCAAACTCTCCTGCATCCTGCCTCTGGGTGGGGATGTGGGGCTTCAGGCTGGCTTGGGCGATATCATAACCGCAGCAGTAAAAGAGGCCGCGCCTGACAGTGCCATTCCCAAGGGCAAGGTTGTGAAGTGCGTCATCGTACGGATGCGGAAAGAACAGCGGCGGCGGGATGGCAGCTATATCCGTTTTGATGAAAATGCCGCGGTGTTGATCAATGACGCGAACGAGCCAGTGGGCACCCGCGTTTTCGGGCCGGTGGCACGCGAACTGCGCGAGAAGAAATTCCTGAAGATCGTTTCTTTGGCGCCCGAGGTTCTGTAAGGGGATTTTCAATGGATATTCGTAAAAACGACATTGTGCAAGTGATGGCGGGACGAAGCCGGGGACCGTCCGGGCAGCCGACACGGGGACGTGTTCTCGAAGCTGAACCCGAAAAGCAAAGAATTTACGTTGAGCACGTGAATATGGTGAAGCGCCACGTGCGGCCCAACCCCGCCAAGCAAATTCGCGGCGGAATTCTGGAAAAAGAAGGTCCCATCCACGTCTCCAATGTGGCGCTGGTTTGCAGCGATTGTGGGCCTACTCGAATCCAGCACCGCCTGATGGCGGAAGGCAAGAAAGTGCGCATTTGCGCCAAGTGCGAAAAATCTCTGGATAAGTAGAGGCCGGGAGGAACGAAAGCAACATGGCTCCGAGACTTAAAGAACGATATCAAAAGGAAGTCGTGCCGGCCCTGGTGAAGGAATTCAGCTACACCAATGCCAACGCCGTCCCGCGCCTGCGGAAGATTGTGGTGAACATGGGTCTGGGGGAAGCGATCCAGAACGCCAAACTGCTTGATTCAGCCGCCCATGAACTGGGACAGATTACCGGGCAGAAGCCTGTGATCACGCGCGCACGAAAGTCGATTGCCAACTTCAAGCTGCGGAAGAACATGCCCATCGGGGCCCTGGTAACCTTGCGTGGCGATCGAATGTACGAATTTTTTGACCGCCTGACCAGCGTCGCCATGCCGCGGGTGCGGGATTTTCGCGGCGTTTCGACCCGCGCCTTTGACGGCCGTGGAAATTACACATTGGGATTACGTGACCAGTTGGTCTTTCCGGAAATTGATTACGCCAAGGTGGACAAGACCAAAGGCATGAACATCACGATCGTAACCGACGCCAAGACCGATGCTGAGGCACTGGCATTACTGCGGCACATGGGAATGCCCTTCCGTGGGGAAGCCCAACGCCGTCAGGCAGCAGCACAGACCGGCGAAAAGGCAGGGGGGTAAAACGTGGCTCGCACTTCCATGATGGCTAAATTGCGCAAGAAGCCGAAGTTCAAGATTCGGCATCGGAATCGCTGCCGTATTTGCGGGCGTCCCCGCGGTTACCTCAGCAAGTTTGATATGTGCCGTCTCCATTTCCGGGAGTTGGCGCTTCGAGGGGATATCCCCGGTGTCACTAAATCAAGCTGGTAAAGCTGAGCAAAAAGCTCCGCCAGCGCAAGGAACGGGAGTCTTATGTCAGCTGTAACTGATCCCATCGCCGATATGCTCACCCGAATCCGTAACGGGATTCAAGCACGACATCCCCGGGTGGATATGCCTTCCTCCAAGCTCAAGGTTGAGGTGGCGCGCATCCTGAAGGAAGAGGGCTACATTAGCAACTTCAAGGTGGGCGACGAAGGCAAGAAAAAAGTACTGAAGGTTTTCCTGAAGTATGCGAGTGACGGCACCAACGCCATCGCCAGCATCGACCGGGTGTCCAAACCTGGTCGCCGTGTCTACGTGGGCTCGCACTCTGTTCCCCGTGTCCTGGGTGGGTTGGGAGTGAGCATTCTTACCACACCGCGCGGGGTACTAACCGGTAAGGCGGCTCGCAAGGCCGGCGTAGGCGGCGAAGTGCTCTGTAGCGTAGCTTAAAGGTACACGCGCTGCTTCGATACGGAGCGGTACGGGAAAAATGGCCACGCGGATAATCTCCGAGCCAAAGATTTGATAACGGAACGTGATGCTACTATGTCGAGAATAGGCCGAAAAATAATTGCTTTGCCCAAGGGAATCACCGTGCAGGCAGAAGGATTGTCTCTGGCGGTAAAGGGGCCCAAGGGAACTTTGCGAATTTTGCTTCCCCATGGAATCCAGCTTGAAAAACAGGATGACCATTTGCTCCTGAAGCGTGAAACCGATCAACAGGCAGCATTGCATGGATTGGTCCGAAGTTTGTTGGCAAATGCCGTTCATGGTGTGGGCGAAGGGTTTCAGAAGCACCTGGACATCGTGGGTATCGGCTATCGCGCTGAATCCAAGGGAAAGTCAGTTACCTTTACGCTGGGCTATTCGCACCCCATCGAGTTTGAAATCCCGGAAGGGGTCACTATTACGGTAGAGAAGCAAACACATCTTATCGTCAGCGGAGCGGATAAACAATTGGTTGGGCACGTTGCGGCGAAGATTCGCAGCCTGCGTCCTCCCGACCCATACAAGAACAAAGGTGTGCGTTACACTGGCGAGCGCCTGAAGAAGAAGGTCGGTAAGGCTGCCGCAGCTGCTGGTGGTGGAGGCAAGGCAGGTTAGTTTTATGCTTGGGAAAGCGGAGAGTTCCTGATGTTACAAATCGTTTCAAAAGACGTGGCACGCCGCCGGATTCACCTGCGAATCCGCACCCGTGTGAGCGGGCGGGCGCAGTCGCCACGATTAAATGTTTTTCGTTCGCTCAATCATATTTATGCCCAAGTGGTAGACGACTCCAGCGGTCACACTTTGATTTCGGCGTCAACGCGCGACTCAGAAGTGCGCAAGACTCTGAAGAGGGGTGGGAATATTTCTGCTGCCAAGGTCGTCGGGCAGGTTCTGGCCCAACGCGCCATCGCTGCGGGAATTCCCGGTGTCGTATTCGACCGGGGCGGCTATGCCTATCACGGGCGCGTCAAGGCATTGGCCGACGCTGCTCGCGCAGCAGGGCTGAAATTTTAGGGGATACGGCGGGAGGAAGATTTGTCCAATCGGATTGACCCGAATTCGTTGCAGCTTAAAGATCAGGTGATTGCGATTAACCGCGTCACCAAGGTTGTCAAAGGTGGAAAGAACCTTAGCTTCGCGGCGTTGGTCGTCGTCGGAGACGGGGCCGGGATTGTCGGGTATGGTTCGGGCAAGGCCCGCGAAGTGCCCATGGCAATCCGCAAAGGGATCGAATCGGCGAAGAAATCGCTCACCAAGGTGAATGTCTCACAAGGCTCCATTCCCCATACCGTTACGGGCCATTATGGAGCTGGCAGAGTGTTGCTGAAGCCTGCACCTGCCGGAACGGGAGTCATTGCCGGAGGCGCGGTGCGCGCCGTGGTAGAGGCGGCGGGGATTCAAAATGTGCTGACGAAATCCTTGGGGACGACCAATCCTTATAACGTAGTCAAAGCGACCATGGACGCTTTGCTCCGGTTGCGCGACCTGCAAGAGGTTGCCAATACGCGCGGCAAAGGTCCGGAAGAAATTTAGCGAGGTTGGGAACTGTGTCGGAAAAGACCCTCAAAACGATTCGGATTAAGTGGGTGAGAAGTGGCATTGGCTTCACCTACCACCAAAAGACGATTGTGCGGAGCTTGGGTTTAAACAAGCTGAATCACACCGTGGTGCGGCCTGATACCCCGCAGATCCGGGGAATCGTAGCCGCCGTTCCCCACCTCTTGGAGATTGTCGCTGAGCCAGTGGCCCCGGCATGGGCCTCAATTCCGGAATACACTGTTCACGCTCCAATGGCAGCACCGGCGGAGGCTGTGGTTCCTGAAGCGGTTGTGGCAGAACCTGTCGCCGCCGAACCTGCGGCCGCGGAAGTGAAGCCGGCAAAAGCGCGCAAAAAGAAAAAGTCCGCGCCGGAAAGTAGCGAACCGGCCGAGGCAGGCAAGGAATAGGCAGAAGACATATGTCGACACACATTGGAACACTTCGACCACCGGTGGGGGCAACGAAACGCTCTAAACGAGTCGGACAGGGAATGGGATCGGGTCATGGCAAGACAGCAACTCGAGGAGCCAAAGGACAACGGTCGCGCGCTGGCATGCGCATGCGGCCAGGCTTTGAAGGCGGCCAGATGCCCCTCCACCGCCGCCTTCCCAAGCGTGGCTTCACGAACATATTTCGTAAGGTTTATGCCGTGGTAAACCTGAAGGACCTGGAGAATTTCAAGCCGGAAGAGAAGATAACACCGGAGCTTCTTATGGCCAGTGGCATGGTGAAAAAGCTGGGCGACGGATTGAAGATTCTCGGCGATGGTGAATTGAAATCGCCGCTGCACATCGCTGCACACTTGTTTTCGAAGTCCGCCCTGGAGAAAATCGAGAAAGCTGGCGGGAAGGCAGAGGTCATTTCGTAATGCTCGAATCTCTGAAAAGCATCACCGAGATTCCCGATCTGCGAAAACGCATCCTCTTTACTCTGGGGATGCTTGCCGTGTACCGGTTGGGTGCGTTCATACCCACTCCTGGAATCAATGCCGATGCGTTTGAACAGATGTTCAGCCAAATGGGTGGTTCGTTATTTGGCCTTCTGTCCATGTTTTCCGGTGGAAGCCTGCGACGCTTGACGGTCTTTGCTTTGGGAATCATGCCGTATATTACGGCTTCGATCATCCTGCAATTGCTCACGGTGGTTTCGCCCCACCTCGAAAAGCTAAAGAAGGAAGGCGATCTTGGCCGCAAGAAAATCACCGATTATACACGTTGGTTGACGGTGGGTCTGAGTGCGTTCCAAGCCTTCGGTATCGCAGTTGCCCTTCAGAAGCAGTCGATCTCTGGAACGCAGCAACTGGTCATGCATCCAGGCCCGCTCTTTATTTTCACAACAGTCCTGACGCTTTCCGCTGGATCTATTTTTATCATGTGGCTCGGTGAACAAATCACCGCCCGCGGAATTGGTAACGGGATGTCACTTCTAATCTTTGCCGGTATCGTGGTGGGTTTGCCTCGGGCCGCGGCGGACCTTTACGAAAAGGTCTTCGTCAATCATAGCTGGAATTTTCTGGTTTTGCTCCTCCTCCTCGCTTTCATGGTGGCCATCGTTGGTGGCATTGTCTTTGTTGAGCGAGGTGAACGCCGGATCCCTATTCAATATGCAAAACGGGTGGTGGGCCGCAGGATCATGGGCGGTGTATCGACCCACCTACCGCTTAAGGTGAATAGCGGCGGGGTGATGCCGATTATTTTTGCAGTTTCTATTTTAACCTTTCCACAAACGCTAAGCTTATTTCACCTCGATCAGAGCAGTGTTGCCGTAATTCGTTACCTCGGCGCTGGTTTAGCTTGGTTCTCAAAGGTGTTTGCCTATGGCGAACCTCTTTATACGCTGACCTACGTCATAATGATTATTTTCTTTGCCCATTTTTACCTTTCAATTGTGTATAACCCTGATGAAGTTGCTGACAATGTCCGGAAGCAGGGTGGATTCATGCCGGGGATCCGGCCGGGCAAGCGCACGGCTGATTATCTGGATGATGTTCTCACCAAGATCACCTGGGTGGGTGGCTTTTACCTTGCCTTGGTTGCACTCATTCCCGAGTTGATGCTCGCGGGGCTTCGACTGAACCACCTGCCGGGCTGGATGGGCGCCGGATGGTTTGATTCTCACTTACCCACGTGGATTTTGCATGGCTTGAATGTGAACTTCTACTTTGGAGGAACCTCACTCCTGATCGTGGTGGGAGTGGCCATGGACACCGTGCAGCAGGTGGAAGCTCAGCTGATTATGCGGCACTATGAAGGGTTTTTGAAAAAGGGCAGGATCCGGGGACGACGGTCTGCTTGATGGGGCGTTCGGAGGAAATTCATGCGAGCGCACGCACTAATCTTCTTGGGAGCCCCGGGAGCTGGTAAGGGAACGCAAGCGCGGGAAGTCGCCAAGTGTTATGGTATTCCGCAAATTTCCACGGGCGACATGTTGCGAGACGCCGTCCAAAGACAAACTGCTCTTGGATTGGCGGCAAAAGCTAGGATGGAATCTGGCAAGCTTGTCCCTGATGATGTGGTTGATGGAATCGTGGAAGAGCGGATCAACCGTCCAGATTGTAAATCGGGATTCATTCTCGACGGTTTTCCCCGGACGATTTCGCAAGCGCAATTTGTGGATCGGATACTTGCTGCAAAGGGTGAAGGACGACCTTTGGTCCTGGATATTGAAGTAACTGAGGAGTTGCTCCTCAAGCGTCTCACTGGTCGGCGGACTTGTTCAGTGTGCGGAGAGATTTACAACGTCCACTTCAATCCGCCCAAGGTTGAAGGAACTTGCGATAAGGACGGTGGGAAGCTTTTTCAGCGCGCTGACGATAACGAGGCCACCATTCGTCAACGGCTGGAAGCTTATCATCGACAAACCAGCCCCTTGATTGAGTACTATCGCGGGCAGGGTGTCTTGCTGGCATTGGATGGAGATAGGGATCCCGAGGCGATTGCCAAGGGACTTTTGGATTATCTTTCAAAGGCATGATTATCTGTAAGTCAGCGGCCGAAATCGAGAAGCTGCGGCGTAGCGGCAGGATGGTCCGGCAGGTCTTAGGAGAGATTCGAGAGCATGCTCGGCCGGGAGCTACTACGCTGGATCTCGAAAAGTTTGTCGCTAGGCGGTTCAAGGAATTGGGAGCTCGTTCTGCGTTCAAGGGATATCGGGGTTATCCCTGTGTCCTCTGCGCATCGGTTAATAACGAAATTATTCACGGCATCCCCTCAGACCGACGCATTCTTAAGGAAGGCGACATTCTAAGTTTGGATACGGGAGTAATTCTGGATGGTTACTATGGTGATTCCGCGATAACAGTTCCCGTTGGAGCCATCAGCGAATCCGCTCAGCGATTGTTGAAGGTGACAGAAGAAGCTCTGGAGCTGGCGCTGGAACAGGTTAGGTTGGGTAATCGGCTGGGAGATGTTTCAGCGACTGTCCAGCATCATGCCGAAAGAAACGGGTACACTGTGGTGAGGGAATTTGTGGGCCACGGAATTGGCAAGTCGATGCACGAGGAACCTCAGATTCCTAATTATGGCCAGCCCGGGCACGGGCCCGTTTTGAAGGAAGGAATGGTTTTTGCCATCGAACCAATGGTCAATGCTGGCGTAGCCGGAGTCAAGGTGCTGGATGATAACTGGACTGCTGTAACGGCAGACGGGAAACTCTCCGCGCATTTTGAGCACATGGTTGCAGTTACGAAGAATGGACCCGACGTTTTAACGCGACTTTAGTTTTCCCTGCCGTATCCTGATGGATCGGCGAAGTTACGGGGTTGAGGCCCCAAAGAAGCATGGCGAAGGAAGATGCAATCGAGGTTACAGCGACGGTGCTGGAAGCTTTACCCAATGCGATGTTCCGTGTCGAATTAGATAACAAGCACCAGGTGCTGGCCCACATTTCGGGTAAAATGCGGAAGAACTTTATCCGTATACTTCCGGGGGACAAGGTTGCGGTGGAGTTATCTCCATACGATTTGACGCGTGGGCGAATTGTCTTTCGGTATAAGTAGTCGATGGCTCACGGGTGCTCTGGGAAAAATGAAGCGCGGGACACATCGGATGGCAAACGGAATTCAATCTTCGAATTTCGATTTCCTATCCTGGTGCCAAGCACCTAAGATAAAAGAGGGTAATTATGAAGGTGCGTTCGTCAGTTAAGAAGATTTGCACGAAATGCAAGATTGTTCGGCGGCGTGGCGTCGTGCGGGTGATTTGCGAGAACCCCAAGCACAAGCAGCGGCAGGGATGATTTTTGTCGACGCCGGATGCTTTGAATAATGCTGCGTAGCACCGAAGGTGGATGAGACGGGAGGGTTGAAATGGCAAGAATTGCGGGCGTGGATTTGCCGCCCAAAAAGCGCGCGGAAATCGGCCTGACATACATTTACGGCATCGGCCGGACCAGGGCACTTTCCATTCTCATGCGTTCGGGGATCGATCCGGCAACCAAGATCAAGGACCTGACAGAAGAAGAGACCAGCAAAATCCGCCAGATCCTGGAAGAAGAGGGAGCGGTGGAAGGCGATTTACGCAAAGAGACCGCGATGAACATCCGGCGGCTGATTGAAGTCGGGTCCTACCGTGGCATGCGGCATCGACGCAGTCTTCCGGCTCGTGGCCAACGCACCCACACCAATGCGCGCACGCGTAAGGGGCCGCGTAAAGGCACAGTGACCAATAAGAAAAAGGCCATGTCGAAAACTTAGGTAGCGCGACTGGACCAAATTCTTAAGTGAGGATTCATGGCGAAAGCGGCGGCAAAAGCAGGTAAGAAAAAGGTTTTCAAGAAGAAGGAAAAGCGGATTGTCCCTGTCGGAGTTGTCCACGTTGAAGCGACGTTCAATAACACCCACGTTGCCATTACGGATTCTGACGGTCGCGTGATTTGCTGGGCAAGCGCGGGTTCGCTCGGCTTTAAGGGTTCTCGCAAAGGCACCCCGTTTGCCGCCCAGCAAGCCGCGATGCGTGTGGCGAATGCTGCCCGCGACCACGGAATGCGCAGTGTGGAAGTGCGGGTCAAGGGGCCGGGAGCCGGACGTGAGTCGGCCATTCGTGCCCTTGCCACAGCTGGACTGGAAGTGCGGAATATAAAGGACGTGACGCCCATTCCGCACAATGGCTGCCGTCCACCCAAGCGTAGAAGAGTTTAGGACGAAACCGGAAGTTTGCGGTCTGCTCCTGAGGAGGTTAGTTTGGCAAGATATCGTGAGGCGGTTTGCCGGCTTTGCCGGCGCGAAGGCGTCAAGCTGTTCCTGAAAGGACAGCGATGCCTGACGGACAAGTGCGAAATTGAAAAGCGCAACTTTGCTCCTGGGCAGCATGGGAAGTCCCGCAGACCCAAGATTGTCGGGTACGGGTTACAACTCCGCGAAAAGCAGAAGCTGCGTCGTCTGTACGGCATCCTTGAAGACCAGTTTCGCAGCTACTTTGAGAAGGCCGCGCGGACGAAGGGCGTAACCGGCGAGAACCTGTTGCTGATGTTGGAGCGGCGGTTGGACAATACAGTTTACCGTCTGGGTCTGGCTTCCTCGCGTGCCGCGGCACGCCAATTGGTACGCCACGGTCACATCCAGGTTTCGGGGCGCAAGGTGAACATTCCGTCCTTCGTTGTCGTGCCTGGCCAGGAGATCGCCTTAAAAGAAGCGAGCCGCAATCTGGCGGCCGTGCAACGTGCACTGGATCTTTCCGGTGGCCGGAGTGTTCCACCCTGGCTGCAACTGGACCGCGAAGGCTTGAAAGCAAAAGTTATCTCATTGCCCAAACGCGAAGACGTCAATTTCCCGATTCAAGAGCAGATGATCGTCGAACTGTACTCGAAGTAGTAGGGAGCGGCGTGCACGAGAGGTGGCCTGCCAAGGTGGGCCGCAAGGGAGGTTTGAAAGCGATGCTTTGGAAGGGATTCCAGAAACCGAAGCGCTTGGTAGCAAACACCGATACGCTGACGGACAAGTACGGACAGTTTTCCGCGCAACCCTTTGAGCGTGGTTTCGGGACCACAATCGGTAACGCTCTGCGACGCGTGCTGCTGTCTTCGATTGAGGGCGCGGCCATCACGGCAGTACGAATCGAAGGCGTCATGCACGAATTTTCATCCATCCCGGGGGTTGTTGAAGACGCGACGGATATCATTTTGAACCTGAAACAGATCCCGCTGAAAATGAGCGTGGAAGGCCCCAAGACACTGACCTTGAATGTCGATAAGCCCGGGGAAGTGACATCGCGAATGATCCAAGAGGACGCCGACGTTGAGGTTCTCGATAAGGACGTCTACATCGCTACTGTCAGTGAAGGCGGTACTCTGAATATCGAAATGCGGGTTAAGAGCGGCCGCGGTTACACTTCGGCGGAAAAGAACTTTGATGAGGATCTTCCGATTGGATACATCCCCGTCGATTCCGTCCATTCACCACTGCGCAAAGTGAATTACACCGTGGAAGCGGCCCGCTTGGGGCAAATGACCGATTATGATAAGTTGACCTTGGACGTGTGGACAAACGGCGCGATAACTCCACAGGATGCCGTCGGCTTGGGCGCCAAGCTCCTCAAAGATCACATGAACATCTTCATCAACTTTGAGGAAGAGCCGGAAGTTCAGGAGGTTGCTCTCGATCGGCCTGTCGCCGTTCACAACGAGAATCTGGATCGCTCGGTGGAAGAGCTGGAGCTTTCCGTTCGTTCTTACAACTGTCTGAAGAATGCCAACATCACGACAATTCGGGAACTGGTGCAGAAGACCGAACAGGAGATGTTGAAGACCAAGAACTTTGGCCGGAAATCTCTGAACGAAATCAAGGAGATCCTCACTGCCATGGGATTGAGTCTGGGACTGAAATTCGATGAGAAGGGCAGCCCGATCGTTCCGCCTCCGGAGCCTGCTCAGCCACAAGTTTAGGATAGGTATTCGACCATATGCGACATCGTAACCAGGGAAGAAGAATGGGCAGGAAAACCGAGCACAGGCGCTCGCTCCTGCGGAATCTCGTAACCTCACTAATTCAGGATGAGCGAATCCAGACGACTGTTTCCAAGGCCAAAGAAACCCGCCCGCTGGCGGAGTGGATGATCACGCTGGCGAAGCAGGGCGACCTTGCGGCCCGGCGGCAGGCGGCGGCATACCTGCTCAACCCGGGCGCTGTTAAGTTCCTCTTTGAGGAGCTTGGCAAGCGTTACGCGACACGTACCGGCGGCTATACGCGGCTGGTTCATGCCGGATGGCGCAAGGGCGACGGCGCTGACGTGGCTGTGCTGGAACTGGTGGACAACGAAGTCCTTGTACGCCTTGCTGCCAAGCGCGCCAAGAAGGTCGAAGCTCGACGCAAGGCTGCTGAAGAAGCCAAAGCGGCAGAACCAGCGCCTCCGCCGGAAGAAGAAGGCGACGACAAGAAGTAGTCGCGGCATAGCTCGCCAGTTTGGTGAGGTCAGAATTACGATCCCGGCCCGAAGGGCTTTCCTTCGAGCCGGGATTTGCTTTTGGTGGGAGCGATATAGCGATGGGAAATGAAGCGCCGCCTGAAGCACAGATGCCTGCCAAGAGTGATCGATTGCCACGGAACGTGTGGGTTCTCGCCTGGGTGGCTCTCCTCAATGACACCTCCACTGAGATGAGCTACTGGCTGCTGCCGCAGTTCCTGGTGACGGCGTTGGGCGCGCCGCCCATGGCCTTCGGTTTGATCGAGGGAGCGGCGGAAACGATCGCCAGTTTCTCGCGCCTCTTTTCGGGCTGGCTCTCTGACCTTACGGGTCGGCGCAAGCCGCTGACTGCGACGGGATACACTCTGGCCAATGTGGTAAAGCCGTTGCTGGCCGTGACCCAATCTTGGCCGCAGGTCTTTTGGATACGGTTTGGCGATCGCGCCGCCAAGGGCTTCCGCGGCGCTCCGCGTGACGCGCTGATTGCTGACTCCGTTGACCCTGCACATCGAGGCGCGGCATTTGGATTGCGCCAGGCCATGGACACCGCAGGCGCGATTCTAGGGCCTCTGAGCGCGATCCTTTTATTGCGGCTGTTTGGTGGCAGGATTCGGGATGTCTTCTGGGCGGCGGCGATTCCAGGTGTGGTCTGCATTCTGCTCGTCTGGTTCGGCGTGAAGGAAGTGCGGCGCGTGGCGCGTATCAGCACTCCATCCGATGAAACCCCTCATTCCAAGCGCATCCCGCGGGGCAAGCTGCTGCTGATTCTCACTGCCGTGGGGCTCTTCTCCCTGGGCAACTCTTCCGACCTCTTCCTGATCCTGCGCGCGCAGAACCTCGGCATGGGCGCATGGACAGCGCCGGCACTGGGCCTGCTCTTCAATGTGGTCTATGCGGCCTTGAGCTGGCCGGCGGGCAGGCTTTCGGATCGCATGCCGCGGCGCTGGCTGGTGGTGGCGGGGTATCTGGTCTATGCGGCCGTGTATGCAGGCTTTGCCCTGCTGAGGGCGCCGGAGTTGGTGTGGTTTCTATTTGCGATATATGGAATATATTACTCGTTAACTGAAGGAGTAATGAAGGCCTGGGTGGCTGACCTTGCTCCCGCCGATTCCCGCGCCTGGGCTTTCGGCGTTTTCAACTGGGTTGTGGGAATCGCTGCATTTCCCGCCAGCATTCTGGCCGGCTGGATCTGGCAGCGCTATTCCCCTGCCGCACCCTTTGCCTTTTCCAGCGTTCTTTCCTTTGCCGCCGCTGTGCTCCTGCTGTTTGCATGAGCGCGGTTAATCCAGCGAATAATTCGGCGCTTCCTTGGTGATGATGACGTCGTGCACGTGGCTTTCGCGCAGGCCGGCGGAGGTGATGCGCACGAAGCGGGCGCGCTGTTGCATTTCCTCGATGTTAGTGCAGCCGCAATAGCCCATGCCGGAACGCAGGCCGCCCACCAGTTGCGCCACCAGGTCTTCCAGCAGGCCTTTATACGGCACGCGCCCCTCGATGCCTTCCGGAACAAGTTTGGAAAGCTCGCCGCGCGCCACTTCACGCTCCTGGGAATAGCGATCGCCGGAGCCCGCGGTCATGGCGGCGATGGACCCCATGCCGCGATAGGACTTAAACGTGCGGCCCTGGTAGAGAACGGTCTCGCCCGGGCTCTCTTCCGTGCCAGCGAAAAGGCTGCCGAGCATCACCGTGCTGGCGCCGGCGGCGATGGCTTTGGAGACGTCGCCTGAAAACTTGATTCCGCCATCGGCGATCACCGGAACGCCCGCTTTCGACGCGGCGCGGGTGCATTCGGAGACGGCGGTGATCTGTGGAACTCCGGCGCCGGTGACGACGCGCGTGGTGCAGATGGAGCCGGGCCCGAGGCCGACCTTGACGGCGTCGGCGCCGGCCTGGACCAGGTCGCGGACGGCCTCGGCGGTGCCGACGTTGCCGGCGACGAGTTCGATGGTGTGCTTGGCTTTGATTTTTTTGACGGTTTCGATGACGTTGCGCGAGTGGCCGTGGGCGGTGTCGACGACGATGAGGTCGACGTCTTCCTGGATCAGGGCGGCGACGCGGTCGTAATCGTGGACGCCGACGGCGGCGCCGGCCAGGAGGCGGCCGCGGGCGTCGCGGCAAGCGCGGGGGTATTGGGAGAGCTTGTCGGCGTCGCGCATGGTGATCA
>PLSX01000174.1 GCA_003165315.1 Acidobacteriota bacterium | reverse complement strand
ACCCTTAGGTTAACGCTTATTCGGCCAGCCCGTGGGTCTCCTTCTATCCACCGAACCCGCCTGTTTCATCAAAGCACGCGTAGCGTGGGTCGGTAAGGCCGACTCGGCCCAGGCTGGTCAGGCAGGATTTCAATTCACCAATCCGCTTTCCGGGCCTGTGTGCTGAAGCTCGAAGGGGTGGTTTATGCGGGAACGACTTGGCCGCTACTGCTGAGCATTCCTAGTTTTGGCAGGAGTGGTTTTGTTCCTGCCGGGCTGCGAACAGAAATCCATCAAACACATTTTGGCCGACCCGCATCGCTATTCAACCCAGGAAGTAGGGATAGTCGGTAAAGTGGTCAGAAGCTACTCGGTTCTGAGCCATGGGGCGTACGAGGTTGATGACGGCACCGGTACACTATGGGTGATCTCGAAGGCTGGAGTTCCGAGGGAGGGCGCACGCGTGGGAGTGAAGGGGACAATCCGCGATGTGTTTGCCTTGGGAGAATTGGGAACGCTCTTGAATTTGCCCGAATCCATCCGTTCCGGCGTTGTGATGAATGAATCTGAGCGCAAAACAAAGAACTAACTTATCTAGACGCGATGCCATAATTAAACTCGCACCAAGGTTGACCGTCACAGCCTTTCATGCGGATTGCCAATTTGAACATGCGCAACTACTTATGACGCTGTTTTAGCACTCGCGAGAGTCCACCCCCATAAACCATCCTGACCCCATCAGGGCCGCTGGCCTTCTTGCATCGCACCCATAATGAAAATGACCCGTTCCGCCTTATGGCATGCACTAGGCGGCGGAAGGCCGACGCTGCAATACTTTGCTTACCACTCGCGCAAGTCTGTCTTCAGCTTTCAGCCTGCTGTCTACCACGTTCCGCTTACAGCTCGCGGCCCGCAATAATGGGTGTGTTCATTTCCACCAATTTAGATATTTTGACTGGAAATCTCTCCTTTCGACGAGATCGCCTGCCAAGAGATTACATTTTGGCTGACTTCTCGAACGGTAGAACGCCCCGGTTGCAACCGGCGGCTTGGGCAGGGAAAGTTCGACTATTACCGGGTTATGCCGGGCTATTCGCTCTTCAGCAAGTCCGGCCCACGAGACCGCTTCGAAAACGGAGTGAGCAATACAGAACATACTCCGGACGTGTACTGAACATATAGTGAAGTCATGGAAAATGGAATTTCCGGCATGCAGCTCCACGTTGGTTATGAATTTACTTACCAATTCCCTCAACCGACGCCGATAATCCTGACGGTGAGCATCCACTATTCACGCGCCTCCGACATCATCCTGCCCGATCATGTGACGACGACTCCTTCCGTACCTCTCACCGCGTATCGCGATAGTTTTGGGAACTGGTGCAGCCGAGTTGTGGCCCCGCCCGGCAGGTTTCGAATAAAGGGTGAAGGGTTGGTGAGAGACAACGGCCTACCGGATGTCTTTGTTCCCTCTGCCCGCCAGCACGCGGTGCAGGACTTGCCGGAAGAGACACTGATCTTCCTCCTGGGCAGCCGGTATTGCGAGACGGACCTCCTCTCGGATGTGGCATGGCAACTTTTCGGTGAGTCCCCTCGCGGATGGCCGCTTGTTCAAGAGATCTGCGACTATGTCCATAACCACATCACCTTCGATTATCAGAATGCCCGCGCCACCAGGACGGCGTGGGAGGTCTATAACGGACGCATCGGGGTTTGCCGGGACTTCGCGCACCTGGCCATCGCGCTCTGCCGCTGTATGAATATTCCGGCGCGGTATTGCACTGGATACCTGGGCGATATGGGTACGCCGCCGCCCTGGGGTGTTCCGGATTTTGCCGCTTGGATGGAAGTCTTCATCGGTGGCAAATGGTACATTTTCGATCCCCGCAACAACCTACCAAGGATTGGTCGAGTCCTGATTGCACGCGGCCTCGACGCTGCTGACGTCGCCATGGTCACCACGTTTGGCCCGTATGAGCTGGAGAACTTCCGTGTCTGGACGCACGAAATGGAACAGAACGCGCTCATTCATCCATCTCTTAACAGCGAGATCAAGGCTTAGCATGGCTCTCCTTACCGTTCGTCATGTCACGACTTATCGCTATTCCGAGCCGGTTGGACTTGGACTCCACAGAATGATGTTCCGGCCGCGCGAAAGTCACGATCTTAAGCTGCTCAGCACCAGCTTGTGCATTACGCCCCAGCCTTCGCGTCTACGGTGGCTGCACGATGTATTTGATAACTCTATTGCCCTCGCTGAATTCGATGGGCTCACTTCCGAGCTGCGATTTGAGAGCCTTGTGACGCTGCAACATTTTGAGACCGCCTTGCCGGATTATCCATTGGAGGAGTACGCGAACACCTATCCGTTTCGCTACTCGGACGAGGATTTTCCCAACCTTGAACGTGCGCTGGCCCGCCACTATCTGGGAGATAACGTTCGTGAGTGGGCGTGCCAGTTTCTGGATTATGCGAATACTACTGAAACCATGAAACTGTTGCGCTCCATGACCCGGGGAATCAAGGAACAGTTCAACTACATGCGCCGTAGCCAAAAGGGCGTCCAGAGCCCCGGCGAAACCCTGGAAAGCGGTTCTGGGAGTTGCCGTGACTTTGCCGTCCTGATGATGGAAGCAACCCGTTCTTTGGGGTTGGCTGCTCGCTTCGTCAGCGGGTACATCTTTGTTCAAGGTAATGACACCAGCGTGACGAGTGGAGGCGCCACCCACGCTTGGATGCAGACGTACTTGCCGGGCGCGGGCTGGATTGATTTCGATCCCACTAACAGCATCGTTGGGAATCGGAACCTGATTCGCGTCGGCGTGGCTTGGTCCCCAGACCTGGTTCTGCCGTTATGGGGAACTTTTGAGGGACCGGCCAATTCCTTTCTTGGCATGGATGTCACTGTCAGTGTTACGGAAAAAGATCCTGCGCAGAACGGATCTTCACTTTGATAATTATTTGAGAGGCAGGGATGGCCAAAAACTCACTGTGGATAATCCACAAATCCCCAATCATTCTGAATATTCGATGAATCGACTCCATTGAAACCCCCTCGTCGCCTGCCTCGATTCGGACATAATTGGATAATTAAATATCCCGGCATCTAATCGATTATTTCCAGCCTTCCTAATGGGTTGCGCTGATTGCGCGTCTCTCCTCCCATACCCGGGCGCGCCGCTGGGGGTACCGGCACGCCTTTCTGCCCGGTAGCGAATCTCTTCGTGCATGGCTTGGCGAAGCAGCCGATTCAGTCTCGACTGATCGACTGCTCCCAGGAGCTGGAGCCAAGCCACCACGTCGGCGTCAAGGCGCACCGTGCGGGGAAATAAATCACTGCTGTTGGGCTCGGCGGCGAAAGGGATTGGGGACGGCGTTTTTCCAGAACTTCTCCGTGGAAGACAGGGACAGACGGAACGCTACACTGGTTTTCGGGCGCGACCGGCGCGGGCCGGACCTTATTACTGGCACGTCCGTGTTTGGCCGGCGGAGAACCATTGACGACTTTCTGTTAGGACTATTTTTCCGGAAGAAAAATCAGGACAATTTCAAGGGACAACTCGACTTGCGCAAAATGGGGGTGCCGAGGGGACTTTATGCGCCCGGCGCCCCCGTCAATCCGCAATATCGCTTACCTTTGGTCGCGCTTGGCCAAAAAAAGTCAACCTAAAGGCTTATAAAATCACGAGACTTCGGCCGTGAATTACCGGGGGAATCGGCTTGGGAAGGGGCGGAAAAATCTAGAACTGGACGGAGAAACCGCCGCGCACGTAATGGTAGCCGGAGCTTAGTACGACGGGCTTTTGGCCGCCCTGGCTGGCGGGAACGTATCCTTGCGATAGAAGGTTTTGGAACTCCGCCACGGCATCGATGTGGACGGGCCAGGAGTTGGGCGTCGGGATGGGCTGGCGGATCTGGACTCCCAGATACGGCTGGACTTGGAGATTACCCTGCATGGCGGGGTCAACCAGGGTTAGGCGATCATTGGGTACCCACTCATAGGAAGTGGAAAAGCGGGTATGGGTCCCCGGCAGTTCCGCAGTGATTTTTCCAATCATTGCACTGGTCTGCTCCGGGGTCAGCACTCCTTGCGTGTAAGGGTGCTGCATTGTGAATCCGCGCGCAGAAAGAGCGCTGCCGGAAGAAAACGCGCCCATCAACTCCACACGGGAATCGAAAGTTTGGGCATAGACGGCGCGGAACCCCGTGGAACCGTAACTTCCACCGTTAATGACAATGCCGTTTCCGGCAGGGTTGGGAAGGGAATTTCCAGCAAAGGTCTGTTCGCTCGCCAACTGGCCCCATCCCCAAATGGCTGCGTTGTGCAGAGCGTCGTGATAAGCCGCCACCTGGACCCGGGCTGACTTTCCGATGCGATGATTCACGGCCAGCTCTGTGTGATTCAGTTGTTCCATCTCCAGGCGTCCGTCGCGCTGGGTAATCCGTGGGAAGGCATTCAGCAAGCTGAGGCGGTCCATCATGGAACTGCCATTCTCACGGGGGGAACCATATTGGGCGGAGACTACGGTTTGCGGCGTGGCCTGGTATTCCATTTCCACGCGCGGTTGGGCGGTAAAGACGTTATCGATGGCGCTTAGATAGCTGATGTCCAATCCCGTGGTTACCGTGACGTTTGGCGAAATCAGTCTCGTTTCCGAATAGGTCGCCATCAGTCCACGAGCTTGGCCAAAGGCGCTGGAACTGGCGCCAAGTGAGGAGCCTTGTCCGGGAATCAGACTGAACTGGTGGAAAATTATTCCGGCTTCCTGCGGCGCGCTTTGCAGTTCGTTTCGGAGCACGACCGTGCCGAGAGCTGCTGCGCCCGCGCCCATTGGAGCGAACGACGCTGCCGAAAGGACATCGGAATCCGCGGAAAGCGGCCGGAGATATGCCACCGTGCTCGCCATGCCGAAATCCTCGGCAAGGGGATCATGAAGTGACGAACCCGGCAAAACGCCGATAAAGCGCTCGCTTCGTGGCAAGGGCACTTTTTCACCCTTGGAAGCAACTTGCTTCGCTTGCGGTTGCTGACGGTAGCGCAGGATGGGCCGAGTCGTGGCGGACGTCCTTAAGACCCATTTCCAATCATCGCCCCAGCTTGAAACCGTGTTGCTGGGTACTTGAAAGCGGATTGGTGCAAAGACATCGGTAAGAACAAAGGTGGCAACGGCAGTCTCGCCAGCTTCCACGCGAACACCATTCCGCATCGCCGGCAGGCGAGTCGGGGAACTGACTTTGAGGGAATACCAACCGGGAAGAAGGTGAGCGATCGTAAACCGACCGCGTGCATCGGTGAGCATGCGTTCCGCAGTCTGGGTGTTCGCTTCCGTGGCAAAGGCCGTGGGGCCGATCACCATCACCGTGGCCCCCATCAGGGGCACACCTTTATTGTCAGAAACCACTCCTGCAAGGCTTCCGTACCCCCCCGCTGCAATACTCTCAGTAGGGTGCAGGCAGGGAAACAGAAACCCACTGATCAGAAGCACAGCTTTTAGCCGATAATTCAAACCCGGAATCATCATGAATGCCGCCGTACTGACCTTATTAAAAGAGCTTTCGGCCGGACACCCGGCTGGAAAGTCCCCCTAGCGTAACTCAAAAGTGGCAGAAGGGCTAAGATTTTGTTTTTTGACGTTGTCGGTGACGTCGATGTGCACCGTATATTTTCCCGGAGCAAGCGCCTGTAAGCCCATGGTTTTAATGACCGTAAACTGTTGAGAGGCCTTCTTCAAATTCGCGGCGTCCTCCGGCTGATTCATCAGTGGTTTTCCGTCCTTCTCAATTCTATAGTGCACATCCAACGAGGGTTTATGCGTCTTATCGTCAATCCCGAGATTATAGACCTGCATGTAGATCCCGAGCTTCTGATCGCGCGTAAAGGTGTTATTGACGCTTGGCCGGACCTTCGTCCCTCCGATGACGAAGGGGCCCGATCCCACTTGGCTGGTGGGAATGGGTGCGATCTGGTCCGCGAGGATGAGGGAACTATTGGCGAGTTTATCGTCTCCGTAGTTCGGAACGATGATGCCCAGTTCCTCCGATCCCATATGGCCGTTCAAATCGTCCTTGAGGACAAGGCTGAGCTTGTAGCGGCCGGGTTTGAGCGGTACGGTTTGCTGATAAACAGAACGGTGACCCTGGTACGACTGGAATTCATGCGCGGGCACATCCAGAACAAGGCTTTTCTCAAAAGTGTTTACGATGTGGCCGCCCAGACTTGTAATCTCACAGTAAATGT
Organism: Acidobacteriota bacterium; assembly: GCA_003165315.1. Taxonomy (GTDB): domain Bacteria; phylum Acidobacteriota; class Terriglobia; order UBA7540; family UBA7540; genus Bog-366. The sequence goes on along the minus strand of PLSX01000174.1, from coordinate 13,043 downwards.
CCAAGACCCCGTGCATGACATCTTCTTTATTTTGAAATTGCAAATCGCTATTCAAGACTTGAACAGTAATCGGAGTGAGCACCGTTTCGTCTGTTACGCGAATGAAATCAGTGCGCGCATCGAAAGGAAGCAGATTGGACGAGAGCCGGGAAGTAACAACGGCCTTCAGATCCTTAAATTTCACCGGAGGGGGCTGGAAGATCTTAGCGTAGAGGTCCAACCGGGTAAACTCATTCTGGCTTTCTGAGTATTGGCCTCCCGGCCCTGCCCCGGCGGTCGTATTGTTGCTATTGGTGAACCGATCCGTTTTAGACCCCCCTCCGGCAGTGCCCATTTGTTCCGCCATGGTAAACCCGGCGCCGGGTACGTGCAGCAAGGCGTCCTTTTCACCGGGATCCATCGTCAGATGGTACTCGCCGGTCATGGTGGTATCGACAAATTCCAGATTGACGTTATTGCCGATGCCATCTATGTAGCGATACCGCCAATCCTCGAAGGGAAAGGTGGAAGTATTCCCACCGCCTTCTGACATCGGGCGCTCGTAATTTCCGCCACTGGGGTGGGAGTCAATTTCGTCCGCCGGGCCGTACATAATATAGATGCGGCCACGATCGGTCTTCCACCCGGGAATCCCCGAGGCGTAGTGCTCATTGGCGTAGGCGATACGGCGGTAATATTCCTCTTTGAATTCGTTTTCAGGGCTTTCGGGATTAGGATTGCGGCGCTCCCAGAAGTTTTCGATAAACGCCTCGCGCTCATCGTCTGTGGTGAGTTTCTTAAACGCAGCGCGCTCTTCGTTGGTAATGATATAGGGAACTTCCTCACTCAGCCACTTCTTGTAAGGCGTCTCCATTTCGTTGCGGAGCGCCTTTTGGCGGCGCTTTTCCGCACCGCTTAGTTTCTTGGGAGCGGTTTGGTCTTGGTCCTGACCGCCATTCGGAGGGAGGGCGCGCAAGATGGAGATGCTGACAACGAGGGCCATCGCGCCGAGCAACCCAAGCGCCCAGCGGCCCATCCTTCCACGCCGCAAAGGCAATGCCTCACGTTTCGACACCAATCCCCCTTTAGACTCCATGACTTCTACTCCGATTTTATTTTTCCCATTTTGGAATGTCAAGCTCCACTCCCACGCCGCGCTGCCACCCCTACATCATGTTCCTGGGCCAATCCAGGGAGCCTTTTGGTCTGCCTGGCAACCTGCATTGGGCATATTACACCTAATTCCTGCGATGCAGTTGGATGCTCTATAAGAAATAAAGGTGGCCTCGCCCTGAAAGGACCTTTTGGGCCCCTCTATTTTGCCCCCCCCAAGCCGCCCATCCACCTTGAGGAAACCCTTTATCAGCATTTGCGTCTAACTAGGGGGAATTCTCTCCCGTGGCCTCCAATGTGGCCAGAAAAAACCCGGGGGGCACAGGCTTGTGTGTCGGGAAACAGTCAGCCAGACCATGCGGGACAAACTGTCAGGAATCAAAATTTCTTGCTTCTCTCCGCGTAAGCGGGCGTAAAATGGTTGAGAAGTAAGTACTGTTCAGCCTTAGTATAGGGGTAAGGCTTTATCTCGGTGCTCAAAACTTGGCCCAGAAATCAAAACCTGGGCCAACTAGGTCCCCAAGTTCCCTTTGGAAACCTCGTTGCACGCTGCGTCGATTGAAAGATTCTTGGCGAAACTTTTGACGTTCAAACAGCGTATAGACAATTAGGAGCCGCCAAGCATGTGCGCATTCGAGCTGAACACGGCCCAGTCTGTGGACATCCAGCGATAACCCTCTGCCAAGAGAGAGGTACAAGCGTTTGCGCAAGGCTGAGAAGTGAGAGGATCCCTGCATGGGCGAAACTAAAGTATTGGAGCTGGGGAATGCCGATAGTCCCACATCTGGTGGCACGCGGGTGCGGGTTTCAACTCGGCAGAGTAATGGAACCGGAATGAAGAAATGGAAGAAAATCACGCTTGTTGCTGTTGTCATCGTGGCGATTGTCAGCCTGGCCATTGGTGGGGTCGTCTGGAGTCGACGGGGCGTTGTGACGGTGCAAACCGGCAAAGTACAGCGCGAAGATTTGGCCCAGATTGTTACTGCCAACGGTGAGATCAAACCCGTGGAGCAGAATCAGGCCAACGTCAATGCCAATTCCATCGGCAGAATTACGGAAATCCTGGTTAAAGAGGGTGACCACGTGTCCAAGGGACAACTGCTGATGCGGACGGAGGATGTTCAGCAGGCTGCCAACGTAGAGGCCCAGCAGGCTGCCATTACGACATCCCAGGCCGACCTGTCGGCACAGGATTCCAATGTGCTTTCCACCAAGGCCGCGCTTGAAACCGCCCAGGCGGACCTGGCCCAGGCGATTGCTAGGCAGAACCAGGCTACTGATAACTTCAAGCGTGGCCAGGAGCTCTTTAAGGCTAGTTTACTTTCTCAGCAGGACTTCGATACGCGGTTAAGCGACTACCGGGTGGCACAGACGGGCAAGGACTCTGCCGAGGCAAAAGTGGCACAGGCCAAAGCCCAGTACCAGCAAGCGCTCTACAATCGCGACTCTGCCCGTGCGCATGTGGGGCAGAGTAGGGCTCAACTCATTGGTCTCAAGAATCAACTTGCCCAGACCGTCTATGTCTCGCCCCTGGACGGCATTGTGACTTCGCTCCCTGTTCATGTGGGCGAGAACGTTGTTCCGGGAATTCAGAACAGCGCCGGCAGCCTGCTTTACCAGGTCTCCAACCTGTCGGTTATGACTGTGGAAGTGAAGGTGGATGAGACTGATATTCCCAACCTAAAGCTGGGACAAACGGCGGATGTCTTGATTGACGCCTACCCCAACAAGACTTTTAAGGGCCATGTCACCCAAATCGGTGAGAGCGCTGTGGGACGAACGAGCGGTACTACAAGTGGCGCCACCGCAACCACCACCGACGAGGCCAAGGACTTTAAAGTGGTGGTGGTTATCGACGATCCGCCTCCTGGACTTCGTCCAGGCCTGTCCGCCACGGCGAAGATTACCACTGCAACCCGCAAGGATACTGTGGGGGTGCCCATCCAAGCCGTTACATCGCGGATGCGGCGCGAAATTGAGGACAAGGGCGATCCGGCCAAGCACGGGTCTGATAACTTAACAGCTTCCGCCAAGGAAAAGGATCAAGGCAAGGAAGAGGTGCAGGGAGTTTTTGTGGTAAGAAACAGCCGCGCCACCTTCGTCCAGGTTGACGGCGGGATCATGAGTTCGAGTGACATGGAAATCCTCAAGGGCGTGCAACCCGGCGATGTCATCGTTACGGGCAGCTTTAGTGTTTTACGCACTTTGAAAAATAACACAAAGGTGCGAATTGAAAACACCCCGGTAATGCCGAATCCGGCAGGAACATAAGCAGTTCTGGCCTTTTGCAAATTGCGCCAATTGCCCTCTGGAAAAGAGTGGGGGCGGGCGCGGATATCGTTCGACAGGCGGCTGAATACCAGGGAAGGAATAATTGCCATGGGAACGCGAGCGGGCGCATCCTCAATCGAGGAAACGCCGATGCCTCTTGAAGGCGTGGTCATCAAGGCGGAGAACCTGTGGAAGACGTATGACATGGGGGAAGCGATTCAGGTTCACGCCCTCAGCGGGGTCACCTTTGCCATCGAGCGCGGTGAGTACGTGGCGATTATGGGCCCTTCCGGCTCTGGGAAATCCACGCTGATGAACCTGATTGGCTGCCTGGATACGCCCACGCGCGGTTCCTATTGGCTCAATCGGCAGTTGGTCAGTGAGCTTTCCGATGATGAGCTGGCTTACATCCGGAACAAGGAAATAGGCTTCGTTTTCCAAACGTTTAACCTGCTGTCACGTGCCACGGCTTTGCACAATGTGGAACTGCCCCTGATTTACAGCGGCATGCCTGCCAGAGAGCGCCTGGAGAGAGCTGAGGAGGCCCTGCGCCGGGTCGACTTGGCTGACCGGATGCACCACAAACCCAACGAGCTTTCTGGCGGCCAGCGGCAGCGCGTTGCGGTGGCGCGGGCACTCGTCAACAACCCTTCCATTATCCTTGCTGACGAGCCCACCGGGAATCTTGACACGGCCACGGGCGAGGAAATCATGGGCCTCTTCTCCCGGCTCAATGAGGCGGGGAATACGATCGTCCTGGTAACCCACGAGCATGACATCGCCGCTCACGCTCATCGCATCATTCACGTTAGAGACGGCCGGATTGAGCGGGATGAAACGATCGGTGGCGAGGGTTATGAAAAGTGACGTGTGACTCGTCACTGTTCTTATGTCTTCCATTGACCAAGCCGCCGCACTCCCTCACGCAATGCGCGCCCCTTCCCGTGCTCGTTCAAGCATCTGGGTGACCGTCCGAGAAGCCTTTTGGGTCGCCCTGGAAGCATTGCGCGCCCACAAGCTGCGGTCCTTTCTCACCCTCCTCGGTGTAGTGATTGCCACAACCACGCTGATCGTTGTGATGTCCATCATTAATGGAATGAACCTATACATTGCCGACCATATTGCCAACCTGGGGGCGAATGTCTTTGTCGTTTCTCATTACCAGTGGGCGCAGGGATACGAAGCGTGGCTAAAAGCCCGGCGGCGGAATAAGCCCATCACCAACGAGGAGTTTGATCTTCTGCGGGATAACCTGCGAGGCTATAAGAACATTGGCGCCACCGACGACATGTGGAGTGATAACAACTCCGCGCGCTACCAGGGCCATACCCTGTATAACGAGGATATTGCCGGGGTCACACCCTCAATGATCGACATCGGAAGCCAGAAAGTTGAGAGCGGACGCTATATCACCGAATCCGATTACCAGCACGAAGCGATGGTCTGCTTTATCGGGCACGATCTGGTGGATGAGTTCTTTTCGAATGTGGACCCGCTCGGTAAGGAGGTTCTTGTAAACGATCTTCCTTTTCAGGTGGTGGGTGTGGCGGAGAAGATTGGCAGCACCTTCGGAGAGAGCCAGGATAACTTCGTCATCATTCCCCTCACTACCTACCGGAAATTCTTTGTGCCCCGGCCATCCCTGGATATCAACGTCCAGGCCTATGATTCCCAACAGATGATGGTGTTGGAAGATGAGGCTCGCGCCTTGTTGCGAGCCCGCCGCCACGTGCCTTACCATGAAGATGACACGTTTGGCATCAATGCCTCCCAAACCATCATGGCGCTGTGGGACCGGCTCATGGGCAGCATCTTTGCGGTGACCATCGGAATTGTTGCCGTGTTCATGGTTGTGGGCGGTATCGTCATCATGAACATCATGCTGGCCAGCGTCACGGAGCGCACACATGAAATTGGTATTCGCAAATCCCTTGGCGCCCGGCGGCGTGACATCCTGGCTCAGTTTGTGATTGAGTCCATCGTCATGAGTGGCGTCGGCGGCGCTATTGGGGTTGTGCTTTCCTTCATGGTTAGCGCCATTGTAGACCACTATTGGACCTCAACCGTTCCCGTGCGAGCCGTGCTGGTGGGCTTGGCACTTTCGACTTCGGTAGGTCTCTTCTTCGGGATTTACCCTGCAAGCCAGGCAGCCAAACTCGATCCTATTGAAGCCTTGCGGACGGAGAATTAGCCATGCCGCCTCCCCGGCGCCACGATATTCGCGAGAATCTTTTGCTCGCCCTTGATACCCTCCGGACCCACAAGGTCCGTGCCTTCCTGACCATCCTGGGAGTGTTGATTGGCACCACCACGGTCATTAGCGTGGCGTCCATTTTCAGAGGACTCGACCAGCAACTGGTGGAGACGGCGGAAGGTTTTGGAACGCGGACACTTTTTATCTTTAAGTTTAGCCCGGGAAAAATGGGGCCCGAAACGCGCGAGGAGCGCTTGCGCAAGTCTCTTACCTATGAACAAGCCATGGCCATCAAGGAATTATGTCCTTCGGTCGAGACTGTGGGGGTCGAGCTTTGGAGGCGCGGGCCCGCTGTGACCGCCAAGTACAAAGGGGTGGAGATGGTGGACGCCAATTTCAATGGTGCCACCGCGGACGATTTTCAAAACATCAATGCCGACGTTGCGGACGGGCGCATTTATACCAATTTCGACGATTTGCACCGCACAAATGTGGCTGTGATCGGGGCTGATGTTGTGGAGAGGTTGTTCCCGGGCGAGGATCCCATCGGCAAGGAGATCCAGGTGGATGGACATTCGTTTGTCGTTGTCGGAGCCCTTGCGAAACGCAAGTCTTTGCTGGGTGACAATGGCAACGATCGTGTCGTCATGATCCCCTTCTTCACTTTCCAAACGCTCTATCCCAATGCCAAGGAAATTCTCGTCACCGCGATGGCCGTTCCTGGCAGATTGGCGCAGGCTCAGGATGAAGTCACCGCCGTTCTCCGGCGGGTGCGCGGCGACAAGCCTTCCGCGCCTGACAGTTTTGGCATCGCTACGGCACAGACTTTCATCTCAAATTTCCGCGACATCATGGCAACCGTTGTGATTGTGACCATGGTAATTTCATCAATCGGCCTCATGGTGGGTGGAATCGGAGTTATGAATATAATGTTGGTGTCGGTTACCGAGCGAACTCGTGAGATTGGCGTGCGCAAGGCCATCGGCGCTCGACGCAGCGACATCACCTGGCAATTCTTGCTGGAAGCCATGACCCTCACTGGCACTGGAGGTGTTCTCGGCATTCTTGCGGGCGTAGCTCTCACCTTCCTGATCCGGGCCCTCGGCTGGTATTCTGCCGTTCCGCTCTGGTCCGTTGTCGTTGGCTTTGTGGCTTCCGTCAGCATAGGCCTGTTCTTTGGCATGTGGCCGGCCATGAAAGCCTCAGGCCTTGACCCCATCGTCGCCTTGCGACACGAATAAATATGGAGTCCCTTCTTAAATTTCAAATCTCAAATTTGGGAATTACATGCGATTGTCGCGGGATAAAACCCTCGGGCGCCGACTTGGCGTTAGATGAGCGGAGAGGTGCTCAAGGCAGGAATGCCGTAGACGCCCGAGGAAACTAAGTAAAAATCAAAAACCCCGCGTACCCGAGTCCGGCGCCCAGGAACGCGCCCACCATAACATCACTCAGAAAGTGCATCCCCAAGACAATGCGCGAGGTCGCAACGCTGAGCGCACAAAACAGCAGGACGCCCATCAGGTGCGGATAAAAACTGCCCACGGCGATGGTGAAGGCGAAGGCCGTAATGGTATGTCCGGAGGGAAATGAGAATTGGTCGGGTGGCAGCAGCGTGGCCCAGCAGTGTGGTACAAGGGCATTCGGGCGCTTTCTTCCTGTAAGTTTCTTCAGGATGAGAAAAATGATGGCTCCGACGCTGCAAGCCGTCCACGCCGCGGTTACGGCCGCGTACCGGGTGGGGGTGCCAAAGATCAGAACCAGCGCGCTAATCCCATACCAGAGCCAGCCGTCACCCCCGCGCGTGGCTAGAATCATCCACAGCCGGAACCATCTTGGTGGCCGCCAACGATGTACGCGCCGCATCAGTCGATGGTCGCGTGTGGAAATGTAATCGAGCATGTGACCGGGGATCGTCATGCGCTTGCCTCCCCAGGGGCAGTTCGGATCCCACGCGTGGGAGCGCTTCTTTCTAATCCCTGCCGGCGTTCCCAACGGCTTCCCCAGCGCCGCGCAAACAGATCTTCGGTCAAATAGTTGACCAGGGTCACCAGGGGCACTGCCACTATTAAAGGGGAGAGAAGTCTCGCCGTCGGCTTCTCTTCCATCAGGGCGGCGATAATCTGCAGCACGTCGCGCGTCAGGCGCCCGAAGTTTCCTGATCCACCCTCCACCTCGCCGCGTCCTTGCCGGAGTCCCGCGAGAAACTCGGCCTTGTTGCGCGCACCCGGCACGTTGGTACAAACACTTCCCAATGAGCGCAGGGCGTGCGCGTCGCTGCCCCCCAGCTTGGACTTTCCTGTGCGCTCCGCCATCCGTTCGGCCAGACGATTGCTGCGCTCCGGAAGGTGGCCGTTGCGCACTTCCACACCGGGGAAGGCCCCGTCAAGCCAAACGAAGTCCTCCAGGGAACGGCGGCCCGTTAGGGCGGAAAAGGCATGATTTACGCCGTGGAAGAGTTGCTGTTCGTTCAGATAGGCCACAAGGCGGGGCAGGTCGTCCCTCCGCCGCTGAATTTCCGTGTGCTGGTATTCCAAAATGTCGTAAACGCCGACGTGCAGCTCGTTGCCGCTGGGCAAGTGGCAGGTCACTTCTTCACTGAGGAAAAAATCGGGGTGCCCCCTGAGAGTCTCGGCCGCACCGATGGAGTCGTGATCGGAAACCGTGATCAAGTCCATCCCTTTTTGCCGGAGCGTATCGTATACCGCCTCCGGCTCGCTATAGCACTCCCGACAAAAGGTTCTTAACACCGGCATAGTACACATGCCGGAGTGGATTGTATGCACGTGAAGGTCACATCGCACAATACATCGTAAAATGGCTATGTTACGGGAATGTATATCCAGAATGAAGTATCAATTAAGAGTGACTATTGCCTATTTACAGGATAGATGAACTGTGAAAAGGTAAAGCTATGATTAACGTCGACCTCGTGTTCTTTGATGCGGGTGGAGGCCATCGCGCCGCGGCGGAGGCTCTCAGTCTGGTAATGGAAGAACAGGGCGGATGGAAGATCCGGCTGGTAAATTTGCAGGAGCTGATGGATCCCATTGACCTGGTGCGCAAACTCACTGGCCTGCGCATGCAGGAGCTCTACAACCTGATGCTGAAGAAAGGCTGGACGCTCGGCACTCCGCAGACGGTGCGGGTGCTGCAGTTCTGCATACGTCTACTACATCCGCGAGCCGTGCGCCTGCTGGAAGAGTTCTGGCGCTCTAGCGACGCCGGCCTGGTCGTTTCAGTGGTCCCCCATTTCAACCGTGCCCTGGCGGAGAGCCTGCGCACAGTGCGGCCCGAGACCCGCTTTGTCACCCTCCTGACGGACATTGCGGATTACCCACCGCACTTCTGGATTGAACCCCGCGGCCAGTACGTCATCTGCGGGTCAGACAGGGCTGTTGCCCAGGCGCGTGCCATGGATATTTGTGACGGCCGGATCTTCAAAGCATCGGGCATGATTATCCATCCGCGATATTATCAGCCTATCGTGTGTGACCGCCGGGCGGAGCGTAAGCAGCGCGGCCTTGATCCTGATGCGCCCACGGGCCTGGTTCTGTTTGGCGGCCAGGGTTCCGAAGCCATGCTCGAAATCGCCGAGCACCTTGATGCCCAAGGTCCTCACCATCTTCAGCTTATCTATATCTGCGGACGTAATGAAAAGCTGGCAAACGCTCTGCGTTCACGCCGCAGCCGCTTGCGGACCTTTGTGGAAGGCTTCACGCCACAGGTCCCTTTCTACATGGCCCTTTCCGATTTCTTTATCGGCAAGCCGGGGCCTGGGAGCGTTAGCGAGGCAGTGGCCATGAGGCTGCCCGTGATCGTGGAGCGCAACGCCTGGACGCTTCCGCAGGAGCGCTATAACGCCGATTGGATTTTGGAGAAGCACTTGGGGTTGGTCGTTCGTGGGCCGCATCAGATCCCTGCGGCGATCAAGGACCTGCTGGAACGCGGAAATTTGGCGCGCTTTCGGGCCCAGGCCGCCGCCGTTCACAACCAGGCTGTCTTTGAGGTCCCCGCCATCCTGCGTCGCATCGTGGAGGGTACGCCTAACAGTCCCGCGCCTGAGCCGGAGAAACTACTGAGCGAACAACGCGCGTAGGCTTTCGGTAAAGGGAGCCCTTGCTACGCCGCGCTCCGTGATGATGGCGGTTATATAGCGCTCCGGGGTGACGTCAAACGCTGGATGGCGCGCTTGAACATCGGCGGGCCCAATCGCCACGCCCTGGAGATGGGTGACTTCCGCGGAGGACCGTTCCTCAATGGGAATATGGGCTCCGGAAGCCAGGCTCATATCAATCGTGGAAAGCGGTGCCGCCACGTAAAAAGGAATGCCGTTTTCGTGCGCCAGCACGGCGACAGAATATGTGCCGATTTTATTTGCCGTGTCGCCGTTGGAAGCGATCCGATCCGCTCCCACGATCGCGGCGCGGATCTCCCCCTGCTTCATGAAGTGCCCCGCCATGTTGTCAGTAATAATGGTCACGGGAATATGGTCCTTGGCCAGCTCCCAAGCCGTCAGTCGAGCGCCCTGTAGGAAGGGTCGCGTCTCATCGGCAAAAACCCGCAATTTCTTGCCCGCCCCAATGGCGGCGCGAATCACACCCAGCGCTGTTCCATATCCGCCCGTTGCCAGCGCGCCCGCGTTGCAATGGGTCAGGACGGTTCCCGCGTCGGGCATTAGGTCCGCGCCATGGCGGCCCATGGCTTCGTTAATGGCGATGTCTTCCGCCAGAATGCGCTTGGCCTCCTCTTCCAGGCACACGCGTACCATGTCAATAATCTGCGCATTTGTGTGGTGGCAGGAGAGGGAATGGTTGAAGACGTCTCTCATGCGATTAATCGCCCAGAAAAGATTGACGGCGGTTGGACGCGTCTTGGCCAGGGTGTCCGCGATGACCTCAAAGTCCGCACGTAATTCCGCCGGATTTTTCGCGCCGGAATTCTTGATGCCTACGGCCACGCCCATCGCCGCCGCCACGCCAATCGCGGGGGCGCCGCGAATCACCATGGAGCGAATCGCTTCCGCAACCTCACGATAGTCCGTGTAAGTTCGGTAAATCTCTTCCCCTGGCAAACGCGTTTGGTCAATCATGCGCACGCCGTCTTCCGTCCACTCGATGGTTTTGAACATGCGGCCCCTTTGGAATCTACAAAATTTAATCTAAAGGATTATATCAGCTGAGGTTTGGCGCCGGCGGGGAGTCCCCGTCCAAGGGAATGGCGCGTAGGGTTGAGCGGGGCTGGCCTCATTAGCAGCGCCTTGGTAGAATAGTGATTGTCCCTTCGGGCGGGCCAACAAGATCATTACGATGGACTTTTCGGAAAAATACGATGTGGTGGTGGTGGGCGCGGGGCACGCGGGTTGCGAGGCTGCGATGGCAGCGGCGCGCATGGGCCTGAAGACTGCGCTTTACACCATCAACCTCGATCTAGTCGCCCAGATGTCCTGCAATCCTGCCGTGGGGGGGATCGCCAAGGGCCACCTGGTTCGCGAAATCGATGCGCTCGGCGGGGTGATGGGTGAGGTGATCGACGCGGTGGGAATCCAGTTCCGCCTGCTCAACACGAGTCGCGGGCCGGCCGTTTGGTCGCCACGAGCGCAGGCTGACAAGAAACTTTATCGCGCCAAGATGCGGCAGGTATTGGAGTCGGAGCCGAACCTCCGCATCAAGCAGGCGGAAGTGATCGACCTTGTGCTGGAAGCTATCCACTCTGGCGACTCTGGGGTGGTCACTGAGGCTGTCTTGGCCGACACTGAACCCGCGGGTCATCAGACCCCGCGGCGCGTACGCGGCGTGCGCCTGCTCGATGGCCGGACGGTGGAGGCGGGCGCAGTCATTATCACCACTGGGACATTTCTCAATGGCCTAATCCATTGCGGTGAAAATCAATATGCTGCCGGGCGCTCGGGCGAGCCACCGTCGGTCTTATTGGGCGAAGCGTTCCGGCGACTTGGGTTTGAAGTGGGCAGGCTGAAGACGGGTACGCCTCCCCGGCTTGATGCTCGCACCATCGATTTCTCGAAATTTCAGGTGCAGGCGGGCGATCCGGTTCCCACACCTTTCAGCTTTCGCACCAAAGCCATCACCCAGCCGCAGACGGTCTGCTGGATTACTTATACCAATGCGGAAACGCATCGCGTCATTCAGGAGAACGTGCATCGCGCCCCGCTCTATTCCGGGCAGATCAAGGGTATCGGGCCGCGCTATTGTCCCTCCATTGAAGACAAAATCGTAAAATTTCCCGGCAAGACGCAGCACCAGATTTTCCTGGAGCCGGAAGGGCTTGACACCAATGAGATCTATGTCAATGGCATGTCAACCTCCATGCCGATTGATGTTCAGATAGCCATGGTGAAGTCGATCCCGGGCCTTGAAAATGCGGACATGATTCGTCCGGGCTACGCCATTGAGTACGACATGGTGCAGCCCACCGAGCTCTCTCTTTGGCTGGAGACCAAGAAGATCCAGAACCTTTTTCTTGCCGGGCAGATCAATGGAACCACCGGGTACGAAGAGGCCGGGTGCCAGGGAATTATGGCGGGAATCAACGCCGGCCTGCGCGTCCAAGGAAAGCTGCCCCTGACGATTGACCGCACCCAAGGGTACGCCGGAATTATGATCGACGACCTCGTCAGCAAGGGCGTGGATGAGCCTTACCGCATGTTCACCTCCCGGGCCGAATTCCGCCTGCACCTGCGCATTGACAATGCCGACGAGCGCCTGACTCCGTTGGGATACCAGGTCGGAACCATCAAGCAGAAGGACTACGACGCGTTCGTGGCGAAGCAGTTGCGCATCAGCTCCGCCGCGAAATTCCTGCTTGAAACGCGCCTGGACCCGCGCTCGCGTGTGGGGCAGGAGATCTACACCCGATTGGCCTTGATGGAAGGCGGCAATCTTACCTCGCCTTCACCGCTGACTGGAGCGCAGTTGCTCAAGCGATCGGAGTTGGGAATTGACGACCTTTTGGAATGGGTCAATGAAGGGATGCGTTTGGGTAGCAAGAATGACACCCCTCGCCCCCTTGGGGGAGAGGGTGTTCCGCTGGGCGGGACGGGCGAGGGGGCCCATTCACTTACGATCCTCTCGCACGAAGAGGCGCGCCGCGTGGAAACAGATTTCAAGTACGAAGGCTATTTGCAGCAGCAGGAACGCCAGATGGAGAAAATGAAGCGGGCTGAATCGCGGCGTATTCCCGATTGGTTCGATTATCGCAGTGTTTCCGGCCTGTCTCGCGAGGTCGTGGAAAAGCTCACCAAAGTGCGCCCGGTAACGCTGGGGCAGGCCTCCCGAATCCCTGGCATTACCCCCGCCGCCGTCTCCCTGGTCAACTGCTTTATCGAAATTTTCCAGCGACGTGCGGGGGAACAAAGCGCCGGCCAAGCTCTCTCCGTACCTTAAGTGGTAAACTCCTCAAGTCATTCTTCTATTTGAAGTGGAATCAGGCGGACCCTACAGTCCCAGAGTCTGGATTATTCATGAAG
>PLSX01000262.1 GCA_003165315.1 Acidobacteriota bacterium | reverse complement strand
ACGCCTTCATGAATAATCCAGACAACGGGGCGTGACAACACAGCCCAGGGCAACGCCCTGGGTCAATGGCGCAAATCCAAATTCATCCGTAAGCCCTGAAAGGGCGAAATACGTGTCGCGCCCTTACAGGGCTTGGGGTCGTGTTGTGTGCTTTTTTATTCCCCAGGGCGTTGCCCTGGGCTAAGTTATGGCGCCCCCCTTGGGGTTCAAGCCAGCCTGCCATGGGTGTTGAACTGGCGCTTTCAGCCTTGGAGGTTGCCGGGATGCGCAAGTGGGAGGTGAGGGATTTCGAGAAATCCCTGATCTTTTATCGTCCCCGCCCACATGGCGTTTCCATTGTGCGTGTCCTACGCGCTGCCCAGGACTGGTGGAGCGTGCTGGGTCTGGCGAAAGACCAACCCTGGACTTGACCCAATCAATTCCAGGAAAATTGTCTAGACTATTCCGCGGTCGCCCGCCAAATTGTCCGAAATCTTCCGTCAGCCCGCTCGGGAGCCGTGCCTTGGTCGCGCTTGGCCATTTAATCCAGAAAGCAGGGTAGCCGTTAGAGAGACAGGCCGGAGTCCGAGGTCGGAAGAGCGAAGACCAAAGGGTTGGGATTCGGGTTAAGGAGGCTGGGCCAGTGCCTTTGAATTCGGACCGCCGAGTACACATCGCCCAGGACGCCGAGGCGTATTACCGGTGCGCGACGCCTTCCAGCGCAGTGCGGTTTTGAATCACCAGATGCCTTCCGCGCGCCACCACCATCTGCTCCTGGCGAAAGTAGCCAAAGGTGCGGCTGATGGTTTCCGGCGAGAGCTCCAGCACTTCGCTGATCTCCTGCCGGGAGAGTGGCAGGACCAAATTGACGTTCCCATTGTCGGCTGCGGCGTTGTCAGAGGTGATGAGCGACAGCAGGAAAGTCGCCACCTTCATGCGTGCGTCCTTAAAGCTCATGTCGGTCACCTGGGTCCGCACGCGCTTCAATTCTCCCACTAGAAAGCGGACCATGCCGATGGCAATTTCCGGATTGGTTCGCATGTAGCTGGAGAATTCTTCGCGGGGCGCGGCGCAGACTTCGCAGTCGCGCAAGGCAACGGCGGTGAGGGGATAAGACGAATCCGTCAGTGATTCGAGGCCGAACAGTTCCCCCGGGAACAGCACGCCGGTGATGCGGTCTTTGCCGTTCTCGAGGGACTTCACGATCTTCACCAGGCCCGTGTGCAGGGCGAAAAGGTGCTGAGCGATGCCCCCTTCGAAATAGAGGATCTGGTTCCGGCGAAAGGTGGCGGGCCGGAACGCGCAGCCGATGGTTTGAATCTGGCTATCGGAAAGGCTTCGATATAACGAGTTCTTCAATACGGGACAATTGGAGCATCCGGGTCCCATGCTACTCTCCTTTTGGGGTCAACATATTCAGCGTTCCCTGAGGATCGGAGGCACAAACTACCTCTTCTGCCCATCAGTCGGCCTTCCACGGCCGCTGGGGCCGCTTACGTCATGACTGCGATCCAATCCGTTCTTCCATTACCGGCGCGCGTGGGTGTTTCGGCATCAGATTCAAAGGCAAGCCTTGCACTCGAACCGAGCCCAAATGCCGGCAGGCAGCGGAACGATCAAGCTGCCTTTGACTGCGCCGTGCCCAGATCGGAGAGGTTACCTACAAAGGGCCGGGCCAATTTTGCGAAGTCTGAGTAACGCATCCGGATGCAGTCTTCGTGAGTTCCCGCGCAGAATACAATTTTTTCGGTACAGGCCACCGCCCGGTCCACCCAGACGTCAATTCCGTAAAGATTGCCAAAGGGCGGTACGGCGCCAAGGTCGCAGTCAGGGAAAAGTCCAACCAGTTCACTCTCCACCAGCATCTCCAACTGATTCGCTTTCAGTGTGGTCTTGAGCTTTTGAAAGTTCAGCCGGTGTGAAGCTGGCATCACCACTAAAACCGTCTCATGGTCCCCTTCGGCCACCACAGCCTTCACGCAGACCTTTCCGGAAACATGGAGGGAATGCGCAACCTCCTGGGAGGTAAAAGCTTGAGAGTGGTGAAGCGCCTCATAGGGGATGTCCTGGGATTCCAAGAAGTCGCGGATCCGTTGGGGTATTGCCATCTTCCCCTCCTTGCAATACGAATTACGACCATTCCCCAGTGAAAACCGGGGCAATCGCCCTGCCAGAATCACTTCTATTCAAAGTATTGGAAGAATTAGGGTCAGAGAGGGAATTTGATGGATAGTCTATTGTTTTCTGATGTTTATCACGTTTGATGGGGCTTTTGTAAGTGCATGAAATCCGTGGGGAACTTCTCGTAGGCGATGGATGCGAAATTCAGCGCATGGGCGGGGCGGTTTTTTTCTCTGTTCTAGGTCAAAGGACATGGCGACATAAGGTCATTTTCTTATACTCGCGGTAATCTGGAATGTATTGGATTCGGTCATCCTGTCATTCTGCCCCTCCGGAAAGATTAACGCCAGGGAGAAGCGGGGACTTGGGTTTCCGGGGCCTTTCCCCTTTCTCCAAGGAAAAATCGGTGCGGTCGCGCTTGGCCGAATTCGATCGGATGGTGACCCTACCCCCCATCGTGGGCAACGGAAATTTAGCCTCTGCCACCGTCGCCCAGCAGGATTTCAGAGTGAAGAGGATGAAGCAGGAAAGATGAATGGTCCAAGACATAGTGGAGTTTTACGAAATCGACAATTAGGAAAGTTATTCGATGACGCGATTACCGTATGATTCGAGGGACATAAGCGATCGGCTTACTGGCAACCCCATTTGCGGAGTGGGGTTTTGGACTGTGCAGTGGTCTGAGCGGTGAAATTTGAAGCAGGACTGGAATAACTTTGCCGTTGTTGATCATTTCATTGTGATCATACTGGGAGCGGAGAAAAAGCAGACGGGATTGGTTCTCCCTGGGGGTGAATCCGGCAGCGTTCGCGGGGATGCTGCGTCGTCGGGCGGTCCCGTAGATGTGGCGGGAAAAATGATTGGATTGTGGCCAGGTATCATAGGCGACCAGCACCATGCGACGGGGCCTGGTGTGGGGTCGCGGAAGCAGCCAGAGGCGGAACTCGGCCTCTCCTGTGTACAAAGCATCGAGGAGAATTACGCCCTGAATGCGCGGGTCATGCAGCCACATGAGGATGGTTCGGTAGGCCGCGCTATGCCCCACAATCACCAAGGGGCCACGGGGCAGGGAAAAGGGCGCACGCTCCTCCACCGTGCGGAGCAGGTCCTCCAGCGATTTCCATGAAACATCCTCTTCCATCGACTGCGGCGCCTCAATGGCAATGAACAGGGCATTCCGGCTGCTATCACGAAACTGCGCTGCCAAGTGGTCATCGGTCCAAGTTTGATCGACGGAGGTGAAGTATCCGTGGACATAAATCACGAGGCCTGCCGTTCGCGAATCGTAATTTTCCGGGCGCCAAACATGGATTGGACCATGCCTGGTCTCGATGCGCAGGTCTTCACCCCCAGCTTCATGGTTGGTGACATCCACGCCTTCCTGGGCCAGAATCAGAGCGGGGAAGCCTTTCCCGCTCCACAGAGACGCGAGGATCATTACGACGAAAGCATAGAGGAGTCGCTCCTTCATAGTTTGGCAGGGGGGGCGCGCCGGGTGACCAGTAGGTGGTAGGAACTTTTTGAATCCACATAGCCATAGCGGAAGCCTAGCTTGCGCGCTGGCTGACTGGCCCACAATTCCCGGAACTGGTCGTTGTACTCGGTGCTTGGGCAGTCGTCAAAGCACATGGCGCCTTTAAAACTGCCATAGGTTTCCTGGACAAAGCCCGCCTGGCGGGCAATCTCCGGGGGAATTCCTGTGCCGTCGGAAATCATGAAGACCATGTTGGATAGCAGATAATTGCGAATGCGGGAGAAGCGGGGGCTCCACAAGCAATAGCTGGCTGCTTTGGTCATGGCCGCAACGCGACCTTGGCTTCGGAGATAGGTCAGGATGGGGCCATCCTGCCTCAGGGAATCATCTCGTAGGTTTGCTCCGATGTGGCGATGGATTCGGAGGGGGCCGTCGGCGCCGATGGGGCGGAACACCAGTTCCGAATTGGCAAAGGCTTCGGAGAAATCGGGCGAGGTCCATTCCCCATGCCGGGCATGCGCCACGCGGGTCTCCATTGCGCTTACTTCCCCCGCGGTGTAATAGTGCAGGGAACCGTCCGGTTGCACGTGGAAGTAGCGCAACGAGACAGGCTCAAATCCGTGCACCGCCAGGGCCACAAGGAAATAGGAGAGTTGGCCCGGAAGGTCGCCCTGTTGCGTGTCCATCAGGGTTTCGGTGGTGCTGTCATTGGCGGTCAGCAGACCCTCAATATTGTGGTCCACAACGTCAAGGCTTTCATCAAGCCGTTTATTATCTATTGCAGTAATACGCCGGGGGTCGCCAGAGAGCTCCAGGGAAAGTGTTGTAATCCGCCGTGCGTCGGGATAAGTGGTCAGTGCCGCCAGCAAGTCGCCCCCGCCAAATGGATAGACCACGGTGTCAGGCAATCCATTCGGGCGCAGGGCGGCGAGGAAAGGCTTTGCCCGAGCCAGGTAGACGCGGCGGTAACGTGCCATTCGGGCCTTGAGCTGCTGGCAATGCTGTTCGACGATTTTGGCGTCAAGATTTGCGGGCAAGGTGCTGTTGCCGCTGCAAGCCACGACACGATAGAGAAGTTTGACTTCTGTGGAAAAATCCTCGCCCTGCGTGCCTCCTGTTTGCGCGGCCATCGCCGTGGCGGAAGAAACGATGATGCAGATTGTTGCCAGGAAAAGGGCTGGCAGGAATACGGGTGACGATTTCTTCCCAGGTTCCAAGGAGTTCCTCACTTGCCTTAGGCGGCACAAGAAAAGTGGCAGAATCAGTAAATCGTGAAATATCCGGATGCAATGCGAGATCCATTGACGGTTAAATCGACGCGATAAGTTCCGCGTTTCCAAAATCCGGGGCGCTGCCAGCCGCGGCCGGAATTGAATACCAAGCCGGGCCAGCCAGGGTTAACGAATGACGCCACATCCGTGCTGTTGAACACTGTTCCATTCGGATTGTAATAGGTTGCGTTGATGGTGAAATCGATGCGTTGGGACGGGGGAGGGCATGTGATGTTCAGTTCCCAACTTACGTACCGGGTGGTGCGATGATTGAACTGTGTCGAATATACACGGCTGCCCACTGCCGGCGGATTGAAAGCGGATTCAAAGAATTTGAGCGCTTGAAAATTCGCTCCTGGCACAGGGAACCCTGGCATGTTTCCTTGAACTATCGGTGCGGGTGGGGGGGGCGGCGGTGGAGCGGTCACCCCGACATAGGTGGTGGCTGTCTTAATTCCGCCGGGGCCGATCGCAGTGAGTGTATAGGTGGTGGACTCGCGCGGAGAAACGCTTGTGGCGCCTGCCAAGGCTACCTTGCCGACGCCAGGCTCAATGTCAACATCGGTGGCGTTGGTGGAATTCCATCTCAGGTATACAGATTGGCCGGTTTGAATGGAACTGCGGTCCGTGTCTAGGGTGACCGTAGGCTCAAGGTTCTGCTTTTCCAGGGTTACGAAGGCAGTCACGGATTCACTGGCTGTGACCGTAAGGGTATTCTCCCAGGTTTTGTACCCTGTCAGCATCACGCGCACGTGATAATCGCCGGGAGCCAATCCGGGCAAGCGCAAATCGCCAGCGGGGCTTGTGGCTCCTTTGGGCTCGTCGTTCAAATAAACCTGGGCTTCGCCGGGCTGTGATTGGACCTTAAGGGTTCCTGTGGGTGGTGCAGGTGGCGGTGCTTCCGGCTTGTCGGCTCTCTTCAGGGCATCGATCAGTTCATCTGTCGCCCCAGCCTGGCGAAACTGATTCTCCAGACTATCGACCATGTGGAAGCTGATGCCGTTTTCCGTTACTACGCGGGCAATTTCCGAACTCGGCACACTGCCACTCAACAACTCCGTCACGTCTCTGGCGGAGAGAGGTTTTCCTTTTTCCGCAAGGATCGGGCGGCCGATGGCGATTCCTGCCAGCAGGAGCAAGAAGCAACACAACTTCAATACACTTTTCCGGTCAGAGGCACTTTGCATGGTGCGTTCGAGACTGTGGGGCATGCTCGTTTCGTTTCAAGAAAATGACTTCAGGCTACCAGTGCTGCATTTTGGCGCGAGCCGTGCCCTTGCAATTGAGGGCCTGGACTGCCCGGCCGAGAGGCCAGTCCCCATCTCTGCCGGAACAGCCATGCTTCGACGTGATTCTATCGTAACAGCTGAGGATGGACAAGTCCTGTCACGAGCAGTTTTGATGCAATGGAAATGACGAATTGGCACAGACCATTTGCGAGGGGGGGCACAACGAGAGGAAATTGGTCCGATGCAGAAGCCCTCTCAATTAATTTGGAAAGAGCCGCTGGAGATGCGCAGACCCTTGAAAAGAATCTCAACCCGGTAGATTCCCGGGGGCCAATGCCCGGCATCTGGCCACCCATAACCGAGAGCGTGCCAGGAGTTTGCCCAGGTGGGCATCACGTAAGCGGAAAGAGTTTGGTGGCGCAATTCCGATCCGTCAGGCCTGTACCACAGGGCGTCCAATTGGAAGTCGATGCGTCGCCCCGGAGCCGGGAATTTCAGGTCGAGTTCCCAGAAAATCGACCTCGTCGTGGTGTGGTCGAATTCAGTAAGATAGACGCGCTGGGATTTTTCCAAAGTCAAATCATGTGGTCCTTCAAAGAACATCAGGGGCGCAATCTTGATGCCCGGAATGGAAAGTCCGGAGGAGGGTGCTGGTGGTTCCGGAATAGAGTTATGCTGGATGGGCGGTGCCGCGGTTTTTTGCACCAGGGTAACGTAAACTGTCTGATCTTGTCCCGCCTCCACCGGCATGGGTTCTTCGTAGCTTTGATATCCCGGCAAAGATACGCGTAACTTGTAATTTCCCGGTTGCAAATTAGGCAGGCGGATTTCACCTTCGGGGCTGGTCATCCCCTCAGGTTCGTCATTCAAATAAACCTCGGTCTCTCCTGGCGTGGTCTTAATGATCAACCCGCCGGTGCGGGGGCGTTCAGTCTGCTCCCGCCGCTGCGATGCCCGCCTCAGCGCCTCAACCACGTCGCTGGAGCCTCCGGCGTCGCGGACCTTCTGCTCGATTTCATCGGTGAACCTAAAATTGATTCCACGATCGTCAATGATGGAGGCGACTCGAGCACTTTGCACGCCCCCCTCGAGCAGTTCAATCACTTCCTGTTGGCTAAGAGTTTTGCCATTTTGCGCCGCCGGGGCACGGACCACTGCCACCGTCATGAGCACCAGAAGCGTGGCGTTCAATGCCGCAAAGGAGGACCGATAGATTGGACGTTGCATGCCTGAACCGTTCAAACTTCAGATCGAAACTTTCTAAAGCCGTTCTTACAGAAGTGAGCTGTATTCTATCTGAATCGATTCGGTGGTTCAAGCACCGCGTGCTGAGGGTAAATTACACGAGTTTGTGATGCTCATTGCGGCCGGACGGAACGATAGAACGATCCCGCGACCCTTCGGGAGGCATAAGTAGTCGTGCCGACCAAAGCAAATCGGGACTAGAATCAAACCGGACACTGATTTGGAGTTTTGTCTTGATAGGAAGATGCTGATGCGCAGAAAATGCAAGTGGCTACTGATTGATTGGAAGTGCTTGGGATTGGCTCTCGGATGCTTTGTTTCGGTGCTTGGGGCACAGGGGGCGCAGGTCCAGGAGGGCGTTATGTCGGTTTCAGTTGGATCTGTCGGGGCCGATATCATCGGGACGGACAATGTTGCGATTCAGAAGGCGATCGACCGCGTGGCCGCGGCTGGCGGTGGCACGGTCGTGATCAAGGCGGGGACCTATGTGCTTGCCAATTCCGTCAGGCTGTCCAGTCATATTCGCTTAATCGGTGAAGGGCCGGGGAAAACAATGTTGAAGAAGGCTCCCGGCGTGCAAAGTAAGCTGAAGCTTGACGCAGATTATGGCGAACTTATTGCCACGGTGGAAGATGCCAGTGGGTTTGTAACGGGTATGGGAGTCACAATTCTTGACCAAGTCAGTCCCTCGGGCTGGACGCCAAGCGTCCGTACTATCGTCAGGATCGAGGGAAACACGCTCTACTTTGACCGCTTCCTGCAGATGGATTACGCCGTGGAGCGCCAAGCGCGCATCTTCAACACTTTTCCTCTCATTGCGGGATATGACGTTGAGGATGTACAAGTTCAGGACCTGACTGTGGATGGCTCGCGCGCCAGCAGCGGCATTCTGGACGGCTGCCAGGCGGGAGCAATTTACTTCTTTCATTCCCAGCGAATGACTGTTCGCAATTGTGTGGCCCGTGACTATCCAGGCGACGGCATCAGCCTACAGTTTGTGGAAGACCCTTTGGTGGAAAATTGCGAGGCGGAGGGCAACGCGTATCTTGGTATTCATCTGGGCACGGGAGCCCTGCGCGGCATTGTGCGGGACTGCCGCGTGCATGATAATGGTACCGACGGCCTCTATCTCTGCTGGCGGGTTCAACAGGCGCGTTATGAGCGAAACCAATCCTGGAATAACGGACAGGACGGCATATCATTGGGACATAAGGATACGGATAATGTTTTTATGCGGAATTCCTCCAATGGAAATGGCCGCGCCGGGATCTACTTCCGCGACGAGGATGCCGCCAACGCCGCCAGCCGCAACACCTTTGAGGAGAATACACTGGAGGACAATGGCCGCCCAGATGAACTGGGTTACGCAATTCGGATTGAAGGGGAGACAAGCGACTTGAAATTTGTTTCCAATGTCATCCGTTCACGCCGCATTGACGGGGTTGTGGTGCAGCCGGTGGGGATCTACATCGGTCCCCGGGCTGATCGGATTACTTCCGACCGGAACCTTTTTACCGGTGAAGTTGAGAAGGCTGTCATCGATGAGTCAAAAGGAGGGCACAATCATCTGGACCAGCCCCACGGGAGATAGGGCTGGTTCTCACTTCAGCACTTTCTTGAGTTCCGCTTCCCATTTGGGAGTAACGACGGAAGTGAAAATAAAAAGCGGGTAGAGTTCGGTAAAGATGCGCTCCACAATTCCGGCAAAAGCGGCGGTTTCGAGCCCGCGCGAATTCGGCAGAAAAACCTTTCGCACCACCCATGCTTGCAGCGTTTGCCAGTCCTCATCTCGGCGCGGCAGCCCCGGATATTGAGCCCATTCACTCTTTTCTTCCCGGTGCCAATAGGTTTCATAACGGCGCGGCGGAACGGTCTTGGCCAGCAGGGCCGAAAACGTTTCACGGTGTGACGCCACACGTTTGCGAAAAACGGTTTCCAGCGCCCCCTTGGGTCCCTTCCAGCTACCGTAAATGGAAAAACCTGCTGTCAGGCAATCGGCCGAAAGTCCCACATACAAGCGTCCGCCGTGGCCACGGTCATGGCGGTTGTCATAAACGTAGAGGTAATAATTAGACTTGTAGGGACTCTTGTCTTTAGCAAAGCGGATGTCGCGATTGATGCGGGAGAAATTGCCATTGGTCTTGCCCCCAACTTCGAAGTGTGGATTGATCTCAAGGAGGGCGGGCTTGATGGTTTCCAGTAGGCTGCGGAAGGTGCCAATAACGTGCTGGTCATAGCGGGCACGATTGGCGTCAAACCATGCTTTTTGATTGTTGCGTGCCAGTTCCTCGAAAAACAAGAACGATTCCGCCGTGAAGCCGTGAAAGGTGTTCGCCACAATCATCTCCTGAGTGAAGGTTGTCGCATCATAGCGCCTGCAGCGCGTGTCAGACCGTTATTTTGCTTTCTGATTGACCGGAGATAAGCCCTCCGTCGGCCAGGCAAAATCCCTAAATTCGCCAGTGTAGTCGAATCCGCCCTGAGGTATGGATTGCAAAGGTTCAACAGAAATACCGGTGCTGCGAATGTGTGAAAGCACCTCAGCTTCGTGGATGCGCGATGCGTCATACTCGACCAGGAGATCCTGACCTTCGAAGGAAAGATTGCGAATTCCATAAACCGTTGTGAGTCGCGAGAGATTCTCAAGGTCCTGGGTGGTTAGTTCTTTTTTGACATTAAATCGGGTCTTCAGGAAAGTCATGGCTGATAACCTCACTGGTATTTGGATTGGAAGTATGTATCTTACGCAAGCAGACAGTTTTTCACAATAGGAGCTGACGGCTTGCCGCCCACTGCGATAATTTTGCAGAGCTTGGTTTCCCTCCTCCCCATGGCGCATTCCCGTATTCACAACCATATCGTTTGTCTCTTGAATTCGGAGACGCTCGGGTATACATTATCCCCGGGACTAAACTGAAAACAAAGATTCAGCGCATTCTTCCGGGTTAACACTCAGGGTTGCGGCTGATTTATATCTGCTGGGATGGCAGAAGCCTAAAAGCAGTTTTTCCTTCATCTGCGCAAGGTCATGTAAGGAGGGCGCAGGTAAACCAAACTTCTATCAGTATTGACCGGCAGCGGCGCCCATTGATCTTTGCGCTGTGCCAGAGAGAGGGATCGGCATGACTGACAAAGCCTCATCCACCCCGCTTCATTTTGACCCGCCCGGGCCCGGGCCGTGGGCGCAAGACCCCGTACACATGCCTCGCCCGATGACCCTCTACTACCAGCAGACCCAACCTTCTTCTTTCAAGAAGGGCACAAATAATTTCGCCCGCTTTTACGGGATGCTGATCGATGGCCTGCAGATGGCCTATGTGAACGGCTTCGGCTACAACCAGGTGGTGCCGGCTCCCGACGCAGAAATCCCCGGACGCTTCGCGCGCGCTGAACAAGTCTATGCGCACAAGCTCTGGCGGGAGCAGCTTCGCGATTGGGACGAGAACAAGAAGCCCGCAGCTATTGCCAGGCACCGTGAGATTCAGGCAGTCGATCCCGACGCCCTTTCTGACGTGGAGATGGTGGCCTATCTGACGCGCTGCCGCGACCACCATTCCGCAATGGTGGTTCAGCACATGAGCTTTACCGCCGGCGCCGTGATCCCCACCGGGGACTTCCTCGTCCACGTTGGGGAATGGACGGGACTGCCGCCATCCGAGTTGCTGGGCCTGATGCGCGGTTCGGCCGAGGTCTCCTCCGGTGGCTCGGACGAGTTGGAGCGCCTGAAGAAGGTCTTTGCCCAGGACGCCTCGGCCCGCGAATTGTTAGCCTCCGACGGCGACCCTGCCCAGGTGCTCGAAAGCCTGCGTTCCCTACCGGGCGAAGCTGGCGCGGCGGTCAACGGGTATCTTGACCTGGTCGGCAATCGGCTGATCGACGGCTTCGACATAGCTGAGCCCTCAGCGATTGAACTCCCCGACGCCCTCTTGAGGGCCATCCGCATCGCAGTTTCTGGAGGAGCCCAAGCTGCCACGGACGTCGACGCCCGTATTGCGGACGTTCGTGCCCAGGTCCCGGCGGAGCACCAGGCCGAATTTGATGAACTTCTGGGCGAGGCCCGCCTGACCTACCGCCTCCGCGATGAGCGCGGGGTATTCAGTGACATCTGGGCCGCAGGATTGATGCGGCGAGCTGCACTTGCGGCGGGCCGGCGCGTGGCAGATCGTGGCCGCATTGCAACAGCTCTGCACATGCTGGATGCCAGTCTCGATGAGATGTGTGCGCTCGTGGCTGGAACCGATGGCCCCTCCGCGGAAGAGTTAGCTCGGCGCGCCGAGTATCGCGCTAAATACACCGCCAAAGATGCTCCTCCCTTCCTTGGGCCACCCGCACCGCCCCCGCCGGACCTCTCGGCCCTACCCCCGGCAGCCGGCCGTCTGATGCACGCCACATTCGTTGCCCTGGGACACCTTTTTGGCAGCTCTCAGGTGAAGAATGAAGAGAAGATTCTTTATGGTCTGGCGGCAAGCAGGGGGGTCTATGAAGGGCCAGCCCGCCGCGTCTCCGGTCCGTCTGAGTTTGGCCGGATCACCAAGGGCGATGTTCTGGTGACGGAGTCCACGAGCGAAGCCTTCAACATCCTCCTTCCACTACTGGGTGGGATCGTCACCGACAATGGCGGGCTTCTTTCGCACGCGGCGATCGTGGCACGTGAGTACGGCATTCCCGGAGTCGTCGGTACCCGCGAGGCCACCGAAGTCATCGCTGACGGCGTTCTGGTCCGCGTCGATGGGGAAGCCGGGGAAGTTACGGTGCTCGGGTGAAAAAGGTTATCCCCTTCAAGAGTGCGCGCGCTACATCGCTCTATGGTTCGAAGGCCGTAGGGCTGGGAGAGGCAGCGCGTAACAGCCTGCCGGTTCCGCCGGGCGTGGCGCTCTCGGGCGACCTCGTGGAGGCCGTTGCCTCGGGGGATGAGAAATCCATTGAAATGGTGGCGAAGGCCATCGCCGGCTTGCCTACGCCGTTCGCCGTCCGCTCATCCGCTGTGGATGAAGACGGCGCAGCGGCAAGCTTCGCGGGCCAGCACATCACCCTGCTCAATGTTCATTCGCCCGCCGATGTTCCGGGCGCAATACGCGAAGTCTGGTGGTCTGCGAATTCGGACTCGGCCATTACCTACCGCCAGAAGGTTGGCCTGTTTACTCGTCCGAGCGTCGGCGTGGTGGTCCAGACGCTGCTGAACCCCACCGTCGCCGGGGTGATGTTCACGGAGAACCCGGTGACCGGCGCGGATGAACGCCTGATCGAGGCGAGTTGGGGCCTGGGTGAAGCTGTGGTGGCGGGCCTCGTCGTGCCAGACCACTTCCGCCTTGACCGCTCCGGGCAGGTCTTGCAGCGCAAGGCGGGACGCAAGCGCATCGCCATCCGCCCGCTCCCAAACGGGGGAACTTTTGAGCAGCAAGTATCACCCGCTCAGATGACGCAGGTTTGCCTTGACGACTCCCAGCTTTCCGCCCTGGGTGAGCTCGCTTTGCAATGTGAAAAAGCTTACGGGCCGAGGCGCGACATCGAATGGGCGTACCAGGACGGGACGCTCTACCTCCTTCAATGCCGCGCCATCACTACCGGAAAATCGCAAGGCCAAGCGCAGCCATCCGGCCCGCCTCCCCGGAATCCAGTGGCTGCTCTCCAACGTGCCGGACTTTTTGTCGATATGAATCGGAGGCAGGCCGAGCAAATCGCCCGCCTTCTCAAGGAACGCCACTTTGCGAAGGGCGAAACCGTCATCATGGAGGGGTCTGGAGGCGCCGCCTTTTTCCTCATCGATTCCGGGGAGGCCACAGTCACACGCAAAGGCGTTCACCTCGCCACTCTCGGTCCAGGTGACTACTTCGGCGAAATCGCCTTGATCGACGGCGGTCCCCGCTCGGCCACCGTAACCGCTGCAACCGAGCTACGTTGTTACGGGCTCACTTTTTGGGAGTTTCGCCCCTTGGTGGAGGGAAACGGCTCCATTGGATGGAAGCTTTTGCAGGCGCTCGCGAAGCGGCTACGTGCCGCTGACCCGAGTTGACCGAATTACGGTCCAATCGATTACCGCACCAATCTTAAATCAATTGGAAGATCACCCTTTGGAGTTTGCTGGAAATCAATCCCTGCCGCAGTGGAGGGAGCGACGGCCCCCCCTCCCGAAAGTGGGAATTTTAGATAAGACCGTTCTTGTAGAAGCTTGGGGAAATCAGGGTCAGATTTCAAGATTTCGCAGCCGCAACGCATTGCTGATGACCGAAACCGAGCTAAAGGTCATTGCCGCCGCCGCGAGCATAGGGCTGAGCCGCCAACCCAGCAGCGGGTATAGGACCCCTGCCGCCACCGGTACCGTCACGATGTTATAGACGAAGGCAAAGAAAAGATTTTGGCGGATATTTCGCAGCGTGCCCCGGCTCAATCGGCGGGCGCGGACGATCCCCCGCAGGTCGCCCTTTACCAAAACAATTCCCGCGCTCTCCATGGCAACGTCAGGCCCGGTTCCCATGGCGATGCCAACGTTGGCCTGTGCCAGCGCCGGCGCGTCATTGATGCCGTCGCCCGCCATGGCCACAATGCGACCCTCCGATTGGAGTTGTTTCACCCTCTCGCCCTTGCCCGCCGGTGGGACCTCAGCTTCAAAAGCATCAATTCCAAGTTGCAGAGCCACGGCTTCCGCCGTGCTGCGGCCATCCCCCGTCAACATCACTACGCGCAAGCCTTCGCGGTGGAGGAGCCGAAGGGCTTCGGGAGTTGAGGCTTTGATGGGGTCATTAATGGCAAGGACTCCTGCGGGTTGATGATCGATCGCAAGGAATATGACGGTTGCTCCTTCGCGGCGCAAGTTCTCAGCCTCATGCTGCAAACTCGAGGTCGTGATGGCGAGAGATTCAAAAAGTGCGTTATTCCCAAGGGCCAGGGTCTTGCCGCCGACACTGCCGGTTACGCCCAGGCCGGTGAAAGAACGGAAGTCCTTGGCCTCGGAAATAACGAGCCGCCGCTCTTCCGCGGCAGCAATAATGGCGCCGGCAAGGGGATGTTCGCTGCCGCGCTCCAGGCTAGCGGCAAGGCGCAGGAGTTCCGATTCATTCCACCCCGGTTGGGCAATGATGGTGGTCAGGCTTGGCTTCCCCTCTGTAAGCGTCCCCGTCTTGTCGATCACCAACGTATCGACTTTGGCCAGAACTTCCAAAGCTTCAGCGTTGCGCACCAGCACCCCCGCCATCGCACCCCGTCCCGTTCCGATCATGATGGACATGGGTGTGGCCAGGCCAAGCGCGCAGGGACAGGCGATGATCAGCACAGCTACCGCATTGATCAGCGCGAACGCGAACCTCGGCTGCGGGCCGAATATTGCCCAGGCGGCAAATGCGATTACGGCGATTTCCAATACGGCGGGGACGAAATAGGATGCCACAACGTCGGCAAGATGCTGGATGGGCGCGCGCGTCCGTTGTGCGTCGCTGACCATGGCCACAATTTGCGCCATCAGTGTGTCACTGCCAACGCGCTCGGCACGCATCACAAAGCTGCCCGCACCATTCACTGTGCCGGCTGTAACGAGGTCGTCCACGTTCTTTTCCACAGGGATGGGCTCGCCCGTTACCATTGATTCATCCACAGAACTCTTGCCTTCGATGACGCTCCCATCCACAGGAATCTTCTCGCCGGGACGCACGCGCAAGCGCTCCCCGGCCATGATATGTTCCAGGGGAACATCTTCTTCACCGCCTTCGGGACGCAATCGCCGCGCGGTTTTTGGAGCAAGCTGCAGAAGGGCTTTCAGCGCGCTACTGGTGCGGCTGCGGGCGCGCAACTCCAATACTTGTCCCAAGAGCACCAGCGTGGTGATGGCGGCGGCGGCCTCAAAGTACACGGGGACGTCACCGTTCGAGAGGCGGAAAGATGGTGGGAAAAGTCGCGGAACGACGGCGGCAATCAGGCTGTAAATGTAAGCCGTGCCGGTGCCCATGGCAATGAGCGTGAACATGTTGAGGCTGCGGTTGATGACCGACGCCCAGCCGCGCTGGAAGAATGGCCAACCTCCCCAGAGGACTACTGGAGTCGCAAGGAGCAATTCAATCCAGACAAGCAGACGGGGAGCTACGGCATGGGCAAAGGAGTGCTTGCCCAACATGGCGGCCATGGCAATGAGGACTAGCGGCGACGTCAGCGCCAGGCAGATCCAGAATCGCTGCGACATCAGGCGGAGTTCCGGGTTGGCTTCCTCATCACGGGAGACCGTAAGCGGTTCCAGTGCCATTCCGCACTTGGGACACGCGCCGGGGCCAATTTGACGAACCTCCGGATCCATCGGGCACGTGTAAATGGCTCCGGGGTTTGCAGTCGGCGTGATGCGTTCCGCCGGCGGGGCTAGAAATTCTTGAGGGTTTGCTTTGAACTGTTCGAGGCAGGATTCGTTGCAAAAATAGTATGGCTGGCCCTGGTATTGAAAGGAACCTGCTGCATCCTCCGGTGTAACCTCCATGCCACAAACGGGATCAATCACGCCATTGCACCTCGCACCGATATTATGCCAGCTCAGTGCGAAGCCACAAGCGGTGCTTGCCAAACTGCGGAAATTTCATTTGATGGAACACGTGATTGCCAACGAAGTGGCATTGGCTGCGGGCAAAAAACTCTGGGTTATTGAATGGGGAGGGACCCTAGGGGTTGGGTGCCTGCGCAAGATCCAATACGAAGTTCTGCATCCGTGCGTCGTCCCAGTCTGTGGCGCCAATCACTTTTTCCGCCAAGTGACCGCGGCGGTCCAGGATATAGGTTTCGGGGAATTGAAACGTGCCATAGCGCGCCGAGAGCGACCGGTTTGGGTCGCGTCCTATCGGGTAGGAGATGTTATTCTGCTGGACGAAATCCTGGAGAGCCTTGGGATCCTCATCCACGCTAATGCCCAGGACAACTACTCCGTGCTGCTTCATCTTCTCGGCAAATTGCACCAAGCTTGGAGTTTCCTCCACGCAGGGCGGGCACCACGTGGCCCAAAGGTTCAATACCACGATTTGCCCACGATAGGATTTCAGGTCCACCGATCCAGAAGGGAGAGCAGGCACGGAAAAATCCGGCGCGCTGTCGCCAATCGCCACTGGACGCGTCTCGTGTTGGCGCCAAGTGAAGAAGGCCGCTGCCCCCAGAATCACTATGATGACTGATACTTTGATTGCCTTGGTTTTGCTCATGTCTGATTCGTCCATTATAATAAGAGGTAGAAGCTAGGAGCTACAAGTTAGAAGTTAAGATGTGGAGTTTGGGGGCTAGAAGATGGAAGCTAAGACACTGAGATGTGTAAAGGCCAAAACGTTGAACCCAAGAGCAAAAAGTGTGGGGCTATAGGCCCAATGTAAGGAGCGAGGCCTTCTGTATTCTGACTTCCAGATCCTAACGTTCTGCTTCTACCGCATTGCTCATGACTCTCCCATCTCAGCAACGGGTTTCGGTGGTCATCCCTGCCCGCAATGAAGAGGTCAACATCGCGCGGGTTGTTTGGTCACTCGCGAATCAAGTGGGCTTGAAGGAAATATTGGTGGTCGATGACCAGTCCACAGACCGGACGGCAGAGATACTGACCGCGTTGAAATTGGAGATTCCTCTCCTTCGCATTTTGCGCGTGGAGTCATTGCCGGAGGGATGGTTGGGAAAGACCTATGCGGTGGTAAAAGGGGCGGGCGCGGCCACAGGAGATTGGCTGCTCTTTACCGATGCCGACACCGTACACCTTGATGGAAGTCTGGCTGAACTCCTGCAACGGGCGGAGGATGGGCACGCCGATCTGCTTTCGCTTTCGCCCGGCCAGGAGACGCTGACGTGGTGGGAGAAATCTGTAATTCCCTTCGTGTTTGTGAAACTGGCATCCCTCTTTCGTTTCGAGGAAGTCTCCGATCCACGATTTCCCGCGGCCGCCGCGAATGGGCAGTACATCCTTGTACGCCGGGAAATTTACGAACGAAGCGGCGGACACGAGGCGGTGAAGTCAGCGATTCTCGAGGATGTGGAGTTGGCGCGGCGAATAAAATCCCTGGGGGGGAAGTTGGTCTTTCTGCCGGGAGCCCAGTGGGTTCGTACGCGCATGTACCAAAGCTTTGGGGAAATGTGGCAGGGCTGGACCAAGAATTTATACCTCCTTTATGGAGGCAACGATTTCAAAATGCTTGCGTCCGTCGCCTCGCTCTGGCTTTTGGATGTGTTACCCGAACTGGCTTTTGTTGTGCTCTGTTTTTGGGTTGCGATAGCCCGTGCAGGGGCCGAGATCATGCTGATGGCAGTGAGTTTGTTTATTCTAGCACTAGCGCGTCAATGGGACTACGGAAGGGCACTGGCGCGGCTGGGGTTCGATGCCACATTGGCAAATTACCAGCCCATCGGCGCCGCTTTATTGGGTGCATTGATGCTGGGGTCGCTTCGAGCCCATCGCGCCAGCGGAAGCATCCAATGGAAGGGGCGTCATTACGCCACGAAAGGAAAGGGATGATCTACGTCACGCGTCGAGCAGAGTTTTCCGCCTCGCACTATTACCATAACCCCAGTTTCTCCCCGGAGGAGAATCGGCGGATTTTTGGCAAGTGCAATAACCCCCTGGGGCATGGCCACAATTATGTTGTTGAAGCGACGGTAAGCGGCGCGATCAACCCCACCACGGGCATGGTTCTGGACCTGAAGGAGTTGAAGGTTCTTTTGGAGCAGGAAGTCATCCAACTGATGGACCACAAATTCCTCAACAAGGAAGTTCCAGCCTTTGCGGAAAAGAATCCCACAACGGAAAACCTAGCGGTGGAGATCTGGAATCTGCTGGCGCCGAAACTCGCGCATGGTGAGTTGCATCGAATCAGAGTGTACGAAAACCCTGACCTGTTTGCGGATTACTACGGAGACTAATGATTTACTTGACGCGACGCTACCGATTTTCGGCCGGGCATCGATTGCACAATGATTCATTGAGCCAGGAAGAAAATCGCCGGGTTTACGGAAAATGTAACAATCCCAATGGCCATGGGCACAACTATCTTTTGGAAGTCACCATAGCAGGTTCGATCGATCCGGCTACGGGTATGATTTTTGACTTGGTGGAGCTGGATGGAATCGTTAACGAGCGCGTGCTCGATAAATTCGACCACAAGAACTTGAATCTGGATATGGAGAACTTCCGCGCTTTGGTTCCCACCACCGAGAACCTTTGCCTGGAGATTTATAGGCTTCTGCGGGGACCTTTGGAAGAAGCGGGGGCTGAACGGAGCATGCAATTAAGCCGCGTGCGCCTGGAAGAGACGAGCTTGAATTCATTTGAATATGTGCCGGAAAATGCCGGGGGGCGTTGAGCGAGCTATTCGAGGATGATTATGAAAGCGAATGAGCTGGAAAAGATCGGTGAACTGGAAGCGGGTAGCGCTGACGATCCCATCGAAGGGGCGGTTCGCAGGATGATCGCGGAAATTGGCGAGGATCCTGGTCGCGAGGGCATCCAGAAGACGCCGGCGCGCGTGGCCAAGTCCATGCGATTCCTCACCAGCGGCTATGCGCAGGACATTGACAAAGTCATGAATGGCGCTCTCTACTCAGTGGCCTATGACGAGATGGTGATTGTGAAGGACATCGAGATTTTCAGCATGTGCGAGCATCACCTGCTTCCGTTCTTCGGACGCTGCCATGTGGCTTATGTTCCCAATGGCAAAGTGATTGGCCTTAGCAAGATCCCCCGCATAGTCGACGTGTTTGCCCGCCGACTGCAAGTGCAGGAGCGCCTGACCGTGGAAATCGCCCAGACCATTATGGATAAGATCAAGCCCCAGGGAGTAGGTGTCATCGTGGAGGCTCGCCACCTCTGCATGATCATGCGTGGAGTGGAGAAACAGAACTCCACGGCAGTGACTTCCCACATGCTGGGTGTTTTCCGCGAGTGCGAGGGGACGCGCTCGGAATTCCTGCGCTTGGTGAAGGAGCGCACATAAGTAGCACGGATAGAATGTCAGGATTTGCTGCTACACGTGCCGGGTTTATTGGAATATGGGAAGATTCGAAGGAAAGACAGTTCTGATCACGGGGGCAAGCCGTGGGATTGGCCTGGCGATTGCGCAGGCATTTAATCGTGAGGGCGCAAAGCTTATTCTGGTGGCGCGAAATCGAGGCCCCCTTGCCCGTGCGGCGGGGCAGCTTTCGGGCACAGTCATGAACAGGCCCACAGATGTCACGAAGCTTGGCGAGGTGAAGCAGCTTTTTGCCGAGGTCAAGAAGAAAATCCGCAGACTGGATGTTTTGATCAACAATGCAGGCGTCTTCACTTTCAAGCCCTTTGCCAAAACCACTTTGCAAGACTGGCAGCGAAACATCGAGACCAACCTCACTTCGATCTTTCTGACCACCCAGGCAGCGTTGCCGCTGCTGAAGCAAAGCCGCGGCGAAGTGGTAAATATCCTGTCCATTTCCAGCCGGATCCCTTTTGCGAATTGTTCAGCGTATACCGCGGCAAAGTACGGGGCATTGGGATTGACCAACGTGTTGCGCCGAGAGCTCCGTGGGGAGGGCATTCGCGTGATGGCCGTGTTGCCGGGGATGACTGAAACCCGTATGAAGGATGAATTTAATTTTCCCGTGCGTAGCGAGGATTTATTGCAGCCTGAGGATGTGGCGAAGGCTGTGTTGAGTGCCCTCAGCCAGCCACGGCGGGTGACGATTGAAGAAATACTATTGAAGCCTTCCGCAGGCCCATTCAGCGGCGAAAACTAACCTGTCATTCGTCGTGAATTGACGCCATCATAAACCTCCCCCTCAGGGTAATTTCGAAATTTCATCTACAGGTCAGGCTGTTTCTTGCAGATTAGCTTGGGGGTAGGAGTGGCGGGTTTTCAAGATAGCGGCGAATGGCTTCGCACTCCTCCTGCCCGATCTCGGTGAAGAGGACCCCCATGCCCATTTTTTCGATCTGATAGGCAACTTGTGCGGTGGCGGTAACAACGTTCTGCTTTGGGTCGAGGTTGAAGCGAACGGTGAGGGCCGATCCCACCGGAAGCAGGTCGGTAGTTTCAATAAACATCCCGCCCAGGCTGATATCGCGCGAGAAGGCCAATGACATGCATTGGTCACATTGAATCTGAGTGGCGAGGGGTGCGCGCGGGTTCAGTCTACGGTCGCGGTTTTTCTGATGGATTAGACGGAGGAGTGCATGCTGATCCTCGGGAGTAATTTCCGAGAATTCCACTCCTGCGCCTTTCTCCGGAAGAATGTAGAGGACTCTTGCTTTGGCTTGAATGATGTTCAGGTGCCTGGCAGGTCGAAAACGGAGGGAAATTTCTTTCCCGGCTTCGAGTCCGTCACTGCGGGTCAGAAAAAGGCCACCGCCACTCAAAGTCTTGGCGGTGCCTCGGAAGGGTTTTTCACCTACGGAGTAGTCCACCGCCACGTTGACGCCGAGCCGTGGATATCGCCTTGCGTAAGCTTTGCCCAATTTTTTCCCAGAATGATATATTTTGCCTGCAAGATGAAGTGTAGCATAAGTCTTTATGAGTTTGAGCGATCCGTTTGCCTCTTCACGCTTTGGGTGTAATGCCTATTATTTTCACCCCCTCCTGTTTTTGAGGCTCCAGCATGAGATCTTACTTTTCGCCGCTCGGCTAAGAACTGCAGGCGTTTGTGCACATCCACCCTCCCGTCGCTGGATGGCACATTGCCCTTTGCCAGTGATTTTTCTTTGCCAAACCTTTATGATCATGTTACTCTCTTTACGTACATATAGAAGAGATGAGAAGCGAGGAGAGAGAGCGGATGCCGTTAGCCCGTGAGCCGAAGATCAACACAATAGAACGATTTCGAGTCCATCCCAAAGATACGGGCTCACCCGAAGTTCAGATTGCGCTGCTCAGCGAGCGAATCAGCTACCTGAACGAGCATTTTCGTGCCCATCGAAAGGACCATGCCTCACGGCGTGGGTTGCTCAACATGGTGGGTCGGCGCAAGAGGCATTTGGAATACCTAAAACGGCATGACCCGGAAGCCTATAAGCAGGTCATTGAGAAGTTGGGCATCCGCAAGTAGCCCCGTGCAGAGTGAGAGAGTTACAAGATTTTCAGTAAGAAAAGCTGCTTTGGCGAAGCGATCCCCCGGTTTCCCGGCGCGGATCGCTTTTGCTTTTGGGGGGCTTTCAATACGGGCTTGGGGCTCCCATCCGTTTGACATCCAACTCGATTCGCAGCTCCCTGTATAACCTGCATGCCTGATTGCGAGGCGTGGACGCATGTCCCACCCAGTCAACAGGTATGTTTTGACCCGCTATGTGGCCCCTGTGTGGCGCCCGGCGTGGATTGTTGGGAGGATTATAATAGATGAAACAAGTTAGTATTACCCTGGGTGCGAACACCCTTTCAATTGAATGCGGCAGAGTGGCAAAGCAAGCCAATGGATCCGCCCTTGTGCGCTATGGAGACACGGTGGTTTTGGCCACGGCTTGCTCAAGCAATCCGCGCGAGGGAATAGATTTCTTTCCCCTTACCGTCGACTATCGCGAATATAATTACGCAGCCGGGAAAATTCCCGGCGGTTTTTTCAAGCGTGAAGGCCGGCCAACGGAAAAAGAGATTCTTACCAGCCGCCTGATTGACCGCCCCGTCCGCCCTCTATTTGCCGATGGGTATAGAGATGAAACACAAGTTATTGCCATGGTGCTGTCCGCCGACTCAGAAAATAATCCCGATGTCGTGGGATTAGTTGCCGGCACCGCGGCGCTCTACCTTTCCGATATTCCGTTTCTGGCTCCCGTGGGCGCTGTGCGGGTGGGACTGGTAGATGGCAAATTGACCACAAACCCCACCTACACTCAGATCAAGAGCAGTGCGCTGAACCTGATTGTGGCGGGTACGGAAGATGCCATCGTGATGGTGGAAGCGGGCGCGAAGGAAGTTTCCGAAGCGACTATCATCGACGCCATTCAGTATGCCCACGGAGAAATTCGCAGGATTGTGGCGGCGCAGAAGGAACTCTTCGAGTTGCTGGGTTTGAAGAAGCGCGAGTTTACCGCACCCGTCCGCGATGAAGCTCTGTATGAGGAAGTCCGCGGCAAAATCGAAGAAGCTCTTCATGAAGCCATGGACACTTCCAAGTATATCAAGCTGGAAAGCCATCGCAAGATTTCCGAGCTGCGAAAAGAGCTGGTGGCGAGCTATCCTGAGACCGATTTGGCCAAGCGCAAGCTGGTGGCGAAGTTTGTGGACGAAGTGGAAGAGCGCTTGTTCCGGGATGATGTTCTCCAGAAGCGCCAACGGCCTGACAAGCGGGCCTTCGATCAAATCCGCGCCATCAGTTCCGAAGTCGGCTTCCTGCCGCGCACCCACGGCTCGGCGCTGATCACGCGCGGCGAGACGCAGGCCCTGGTCACCACGACGCTCGGCACCAAAGA
>PLSX01000239.1 GCA_003165315.1 Acidobacteriota bacterium | reverse complement strand
CGCGCCCTCGGCAGAGGAAGTCTATCGGTACTCTCTGCATCTCGACCATCACAGACCGGCTCTTACTCTGTGTCATCTTGTTTTAGCGACACGGTTATCGGCGGTTCATGATGGCGCGACCAACAAACGGACGCCGCCTCAGCGTAACATTCACCCAGAGCCTGTTTGAGCCCTGGGTGACGCTCATGAAGCCTGTCAATTCTCAACTACGGCAAATCACTCATTGGCGGCACCGTTAACGAAAGTCCACTTGGGGATGCTCTTTCTCCTCATCGGTTTGGGAGGATTATGCAACTTTATGGGCCCAAAGGAAAGCGGACGATCGTGCTCGGGAACGTGATGATACCAGGTTTGCCCAAAATCAGGTGGTTGTGGAGCGAGGGATTCGTCTTCTCGGATCATCGCAGAATCAGGAGGCTACGGCTAATGAGTGAGGTTCTTGGGCGAGCCCTGAACTGGCTGTAGTACGGTTGCCTTCGCTCCGAGTCGAAATCTCTACGAATTGGATTCGGTGGTCATATCACAGAAGAGAGATTGGCTGCGTCGATTTCGTGGTGCGCGACATCCAGTGAAAAGTGGAGGCGTCTGCCCAATTATCGCTCAGTCCGTGACTGATCGGCCCGGCGGCGAGGCGCGACTCCTTTGCCGACGCTGTTATATGCACGCTGGCTGGGGTACCACACATGCACAGCATGAACGGCCCGTCTCTAGTTCGATCTAGCACACATCTCGCACAGAAATCCTCATGACCTCGTCGCAATACGATCAAAACCCGACGCCGGCCACACTCTTAAAGCTGATACCGCGACTCAGTGGCGACCGCCTCAATCCTGAACGCGAGCGAAGTTCAACGAAGAGGGAGAACGAAAGGACTGGTGGCCGTCTCTCGGCGATGGGAATAAGTAGACTGACTGGCCCTCAGTGGCAAAATCAGTTCAAAGCCAGCAAAAGCCCGAGTTTGCCTTATGATACGATGTGCCGACGGTGGATGACGTCGGAATACTCATCTGCGGTGGCGGGTGTCCGGTCCTAAATGAGGTTTCTTTGCGCGACGCCGCGATCGGTGGATAGCAAGTTGGTTTACCGGTGATATACAGGGGCAAAGATATGATTCGGGGAAAATATAGCCATGGACGCAATTGAGGTTTTGAAGACCCGGCGGTCGGTCCGCGCGTACAAGCGCGAAGCAGTACCCAGAAAGACCATCGAAGATATCGTCGATTGCGGACGCCTGGCGGCCACAGCGGTCAACATCCAGCCATGGGAATTTGTGGTCGTGACAGATCCCGAGGCGCTACGCAGCATCGCCAACACCACCGACTTCGGAGGATTCATTGCTGATGCCCCGGCATGTGTCGTTGTTATATGCCGGCAGACCCAGTACTACCTCGAAGACGGCAGCGCTGCCACGGAGAATATCCTGCTGGCCGCTCCCGCCCACGGTCTTGGTTCCTGCTGGGTCGCCGGAGATAAGAAGCCCTACGCTGTGGAAATCTGCCGGCTGGTGGGAGCACCCCGAGGCCACAGGTTGATGAGCTTGGTTCCGATTGGGTATCCGGCAGAAACCCCAATAAAAAGCAAACGGCCCCTGTCAGACATCCTGCATTGGGAGAAGTACTGAAACCTATGTGAGCGATTCGTCGGCAGCGGCTTCAAACAGGCATTCCGCCCGGAAGCTGATCTGCGTGGGACAACCCTTGAAGAAGTAAAGGTGGGACGGGCAGCTGCAATCTGAGGCTCCAAACCCGCGGAAGGGGATCGTCGCGTCCTTCACCTTCTGCATCGCGCGTGCCCACTCGTGCTCGTGTCGTCTTCCATCGTAATTGAGCCACACGGAATGAAACCACGTGTGCGCTCGCAAATAGTCGATGTGCCAGTGCGGTCGTGTGGACGGCTCTTGATGGTGGGCGATCCGGGCACGGAGCCCCCCAGGACCCAACGCGCTCCCCAGGTAAACGTAATACCCGCGCTGAAGCTGCATCGTTCCCAGTCGTCCGACTCGAATGCGGGCACTACTCGCACAGGAAAGGATTAATGCATATGTTCCGGGCTTCGGCTCAATGACCATCTCAATCAATTCCTATTCTGGATCTCGTTCCCGACTCTGGTAAAATACATCGAAAGGGACA
This sequence comes from Acidobacteriota bacterium, assembly GCA_003165315.1. Taxonomy (GTDB): domain Bacteria; phylum Acidobacteriota; class Terriglobia; order UBA7540; family UBA7540; genus Bog-366. Next base: position 4,839 of record PLSX01000239.1, on the reverse strand, counting down.
TAGACAACCACATGGCCAACTGGAAAGTCATTGCGCTAGTCAGCGGCAACATCGAAGCCGTTTCGGGCCCGGCCGCTCAAGACCGGCCGGGAACCCACGAGTGGATTGTCTGGGAAGGGCAAGCCGCGGACAAATCTGCAGCCCTCCAAAGTGCAGAGAAAGCCGACCCCGGGGTCGACCTGGAGTGGATGCGCATTCGATATGAGAGGGATTTTAACAAACGATAGTTTCTCGTTCACCCCAAGGACCACTCGGCGCCAATTCCACCGTGTACCTCGGAATGAATGTTTGTTGAGTGATGTGTGCGCCCAGAATGCGGTCAACCCGATTGGAACGATACTGTTGTTTTTGCGATCGGACTGCATGCAGCACAATATTCCCCTCCTGGGTTCGCCGAAGTGAATAGGGCTCGATGGTTCGTGTATTCCGCCTGCCCTCCTCACTCACATAGTCAAGGTCAATACAGAGGTGGTTTGCTGCCGCAAATCTGATGACCTCGATAAATGGAGTGGTTCGGCCCGGCAGCCGGAAAGCGCCGGCGGGTATCCAGCGCTTGCAGAAGCCGTTCAGGAGCGCTATGAGTTTTCTCCCGACGTGATGCGGCAAGATTCGTGTTGCCGGGTCAATCCACCGTTCGATGAAGGTTATCTTGAGGTAGCGTGATCTTGATGAGGCTTAAATGGACCAATGGTACTCAACAGAAGGTTCGCCCGCTCCGTTAGGAGTGACTTGGATCGGGGAAGAGGAAGCGTTCAACTTTGCTCTTTATTCCAAGTACGCCACCGACGTTACGCTCCTCCTGTTTTCATCCAACGAGTACTTTGAGCCGCTCCATGAATACCGACTCAATCCCCTTACCAATAAATCCGGACGGGTTTGGCACTGCCGATTGAAAACCGCAGCAATCTCTGGAGCGCGATACTACGCTTACCGGGTGGCCGGCGCCAATGAGCCAGGAGCGGGCCACCGTTTCGACGACGGGAAGATACTCTTTGACCCGTATGCCGGAGCCTTGTTCCGCCCACCGCACTTCAGCCGTGAGGCGGCGCGGATTCCGGGGAGCAACGCCGGTCGAGCGCCACTCGGAGTGATCGTCGCCGACCACGGGTTCGATTGGACCGGGGATCGACGGCCGGTCCATACCTCGGATACCGTCATCTACGAAATGCACGTAAGAGGCTTCACGATGCGGGCGAACTCCGATGTGCCCTCGGAACAAAGGGGTACTTACGCGGGACTCATTCAGAAGATCCCCTACCTGAAGGAACTCGGAATTACGGCGATCGAGTTACTCCCGGTGTTCCAGCAGGATGCCCAGGAAGGCAGCTACTGGGGATATATGCCGCTGAATTTCTTCTCTCCGCATCACGAATATGCGGTTGCCCAATCCTCGAAAGAGGTGGGCAACGAATTCCGGGGTATGGTCAAGGCCCTGCACGCGGCGGAGATTGAAGTGATCCTCGATGCCGTTTATAACCACACGGGCGAGTGGCGGAATCTTCAAGTACGGCGACGTCAGCCGCATGACGGAGGCAGATATCCCCAAGCTGCGAGCAGCCACTGAACTCATGGCGCCGGCTCTCGCCGGAACGGGCCGCTAGAGGAGACTATCTTCTCGGGTAGGCGTGAACTGCTTTATTACTGGCTGAAGCAGGACGGGCCTGCGCCCGTCCTGCCACGTGGAAATTTGAGTGTCCAGCTCAGCTCCTTCGTTGTGAGTTTCGTTTGGCTGCCCGCGCGTTCAGTGCGCGTAGCAGACTTCGCCGCTATAGCGCAGCACCAGCGTATTCTTAACAAAATCCGCCATCCCGAAGTAACTTAGAAAGCCCGTGGCATCAGTGAACTTTCCGGTCCCGCCGGTGATCTTGGATATGTAGTTTCCCCAGGGCACAGCCACTATGGCCGTACTCGATGTTGGATAAGTGGGTGTCAGCACCGCAGGAGCGAAAAGGATCGAGTCGCCCGATGCCGTGACCCAGTAGTGCTGGAGAGTGTAGGTGGTGCTTGTCGAGCCCACGATGTTCGCTGCCACCGAGCCAGCCAGATCACCGAACACGGGACCCAAGTTGTACTCTCCACCGATCGCGCCGATATTCGTCATCAGTACTCCGCCCACGGGAGTGCAGGTGGAGGCCGCAAAGGCCACCGGGCTCGGACGAATGAGGTAGTTGGGAACGAATGACAGGAGTGAGAAGACCACGCCGGTCAAAGCCAGTACGGTGATTACCTTCCTGAGTTTCATACATGCCTCCTTTGATGAAGGTCGGGTGGATAGCCGCGTGATATGTCCGCAGGCCGCGTCGGACTGTGAACCACGATCCGGCCCCACCTAACCAGTCTTTATTCCGCCCACATTGCTTCAACCACGTGCGGGGTTCAATGGACAGCAGCTGAACTCCAGGTGACCTGTAGGTGACCTGTCCCGGAACCCAGAGAAATGTCTTTCTATGCGCCCTTACATGTTCGTAGCTAACAACATCTATGCGTCTTTACATTGACATCGCCCCTGAAAAGGGGTAAACAATGGTTCTCCCGAAATGAGATGAGCAACTTATTCACTTTCTGAGGCTTGTGGATGGCGGCTTCGGCCCCCGGCAATGCTCACGAGCCGATAGTGACCCTTCAATGGAAGTACCTGCCACGGGATCTACACGCGTCCGGGTCGGGGAGTTCGAGGTTGACCTTCGAGCGGGTGAAGTGCGCCGCCGGAACGGCGATAAGATCAGGCTGCAGGAACTACCCTTCCAGATTCTCTCCGTCCTCCTTCACCGGCCTGGTGAAGTGGTAACGCGGGAGGAGCTCCAACAAAAGCTCTGGCCTGCCAACACCTTCGTTGACTTTGAAAACAGTACTAACGCTGCCGTCAAGAAACTGCGCCGGGCCTTGGGTGATGACCCCAAGAACCCGCAGTTCATTGAGACACTGCCACGGCATGGCTATCGCCTTATCGCCCCGGTTGAGATCATTGCTCCGGTTGAGGTCGTAGAGGAGAAGCACGTGCGATTGGAGGCGGAAGCACAGGCTGTATCCCTGGAACAGGGGCGGCTCCCAGGAACGCCTTTACGGAAGCACTGGCTCGTGGCCGCGGTGGTCGGCGCGGTCTTCATGCTGCTCGCGATGGGGATCGGTCTGAAAGTGACGGGCCTACGCAACCGCCTCGTCGGGTATGCAAGAGCGAACAGCCATGAGCCTTTACACGCGGCACACATCGAATCCATCGCCGTGCTGTCGCTCGAAAACCTCTCCCATGACCCCGAGCAAGAATACTTCGCCGACGGGCTGACGGATGCTCTGATCACCGATCTGGGCCAGGTCGCGCCACTACGAGTGATTTCACGGACCTCGGTGATGCAATACAAGCGCACGAAGAAGTCGCTGCCACAAATCGCCCAGGAGCTCAATGTGGACGCGGTGGTGGAAGGCACGGTGCAGCGCTCTGGCAACCAGGTTCGAATCACCGCGCAATTGGTTGAGGCATGGACGGACACACACCTGTGGGCCGCAACCTACGTGCGGGACTCCCAAGAACTCATTCCACTGGAGGAGCAGACGGCGCTGGCGATCGCGCACGAAGTCAGCGGGCGGCTGACCACCGACCAGGAGACACACTTAGCCAGCAAGCGTGCGGTCAACCCCCAAGCCTACAATTCTTACCTCCATGGCCGTTATCTTTGGAACGAGAGAACTGCGGAAACCGCAGTGGGCGCCCGCGCCTATTTCGAGCAGGCCATGCGGGAGGATCCCAACTTCGCGCTCGCCTACTCCGGACTGGCTGATTACTATGCGGTGAGCTGGTACGTCTCGACGGACCCACCTTTGGCGGAAACGTATGCTCGGAAGGCGTTGGCGCTCGACCCTGACCTCGCCGAAGCCCACGCATCGCTCGGAATCGCCTGCGTGTACCAGCAGAAATTCGTGGAGGGGGAAAAAGAGCTTGAACGGGCGATGGAGCTGAATCCGAACTATGCGATGGCCCACCACTGGTCTGCCCTTCAACGGCTAGCCCTTGGCCGCCTGAACGAGGCGTTGGCAGAGAACGACCGGGCGCGGCAACTGGACCCCTTCTCTTTGCCCATCAATTTCCTGCGCGGCGTCATGCTCCTCGGGTTGCACGAATATGATCGGGCAGTGGAGCATCTGGAAAGAACATCTGCAATCAGCCCGCAACCGGTCGATCCCCATGAACAACTTGCCCGCATTTACTGGATTGAGGGCAGAGTTCCGGATGCCCTGGCCGAAACAAGGAAGGTGGCGGCCTTGGCGCACGATTCGGCACTGTTCCACGACCAGGAGGAGATCGCCGCTGCATATGCAAAATCGGGTCTGCCCGATGCGCGGCTCAAGGCAGCACAACTCAAGGAACGAAGCTATGAAGCCCATCAGCAGAAGCAGGAAGGCGGAGCACCCTCCGATGCATCTTATACCGCTTTGGACGTCGCGCTCCAGTACGGGCTCATCCAGGATCGGGAGAAAGTGCTGCATTGGTTGAATCGAGCTTCCCACGAATCAGGGGGCCTCAGTGTCTATACGAAAAGCGCACCGGAGCTCGACTTCCTGCGTTCCGACCCGCGCTTTCAGGAGCTTCTGCGGGACATGAAACTCTCGCCGTAGGGTCGCCCAGCCATCCGCTCATTCAACCCAGCCGTTTATCGCAGTGAGCATCTAGATCGCGGCCACAACCAGTCTGTCTACTTGTCCGCGCCGGTTTAAATGAGCATCACTTCTGCCGGTTTGATGAGCAGCAGGCGGGGTGATTTTTGAGGGCTGGGCACACGAGAGCGGAAGCAGCGAATCGTAGGCGCTGTGGGGATGCCGGGCTGGTCTGCTGGGGCGCGATTC
>PLSX01000134.1 GCA_003165315.1 Acidobacteriota bacterium | reverse complement strand
GCCGGTTTATCCGGCGCACAGGAGATGAAATCATGAAGACACGCGGAGTTCTTGCCTCGATTCTATTCATTGTCTGGTTCGGCATGGCGCCGACCACCGCACTAGGTTGCTGCCATCATGGCAATCACTGTGACGATTGCAACACTTACGATGGTTCCTGCTCGGATGACTGCTGCCAGCATGGACAAGGCAGTGGCCATTGTCATTGGACGGCATCAGGCGCGGTTGCCGATTTGCAGACGGCTGAAGGCAAAATAACGGAAATCAACTATCTTCCAGGTGCGACGCCCGATGGGGGATTGGTAGAGGTCCGCCTGCAAACTTCCGAACAGTCCCAACTGATCCGCCTGGCTCCTGTCGGGTACCTGAAGCAGAGCGGGTTGGTGTTAAGGGAAGGCGATACGCTGACCGTCAGGGGATTCCGTGTGGCAGGAATGGAGGGAAACCTCCTGGTAGCCACCGAAATCCATAACGGTGAAAAGACCTTGTCCTTGCGCGACTCGCGCGGCCGGCCTGCGTGGTAAGGTGCAACGCCTCCCCCGGATCCTCATCTTCGTAAGGAGTTTCCCTGGGCCAGAGAGGGTATTCCAGTGAGATCCCCATGCCGATCTGTAAGTTGTTTCTTCACCGCAATCGCGTGTTTTTTCCTCCTGACGACTTGTTCCGCCTTGGGTCAGACAACGGACTTGGCGCCAGTGCTCCCACCCTGTGTGCAAACCGCACAAATCCTTGAGTTGGCAGAGTATCTTTCCATGACTCCCGGCACGCCGGACTCCTATGAGCGGGTGACCAAAGCTGTCTTCGATGCCCCGCCGGGCACGGGCATGCTCATTACCGCATTCGAGGAGGACACCTCTTTCATCTACGCTCAGGCTGAGTTGCAATCGACTGGGAAAGGAACGTCCAATACGGATGACAGACCAAAGCATCTGCGCTGGGTTCGCCGTTTAATCGTGCTGGGGCCATCCACATTCATTGTCGACAACGAGTTTCTCACACCGGTTCCGGCAGGTGCGGATGGGGGATGCATTTCCTCCACCGTGGAACCGCAAATCGCACGCCGCAAGGCACGCAGTGGCGACGCCGAGGGGGAGGTTCTTTCGGAAATACTTTTTCCAGATGGCGCTGAGTACCATCTTGGGCAGACACCCCACGGCCCAAATCCGGCAAGGTACATCATGGGCACGGGTGAGATGAATGGACCTGCCAAACGGCTGCTGCAAATCCTGTATGTGGGCGCTGCGGAAAATGAGGTGCCACGGCCAGAACTGGACACATCAACGGATTATTGGAAACTGTCGGTCATGGCCGAAGGCCTTGTTTACCGATTGACCTTGCCATCTTCAGGTGATGGCGCAGGCGAAATCGCCATCGCCACCCTGGATGGCAAGGGTATCGTTAGCAATCGTCCTCTCCCTTCCGGAATACTCCCGCACGGACCAAGTGGCAATCGGCTGATGGAGCATTGGGACTCTGCCTACCGGAAAGGGGCGCCTGCTCCTTGGGACATTGGCCGGCCCGCCGATGAACTCAAGCAAGCCATAACAAAAGGCAAGGTCCGCCGATGCCGCGCTTTGGACATGTGCTGCGGCTCAGGAACGGATGCCATCTTTCTGGCCCAGCAGGGATTTGACGTGACCGGCATCGACATATCACCTACGGCCTTGGCCCAAGCTGCGCAGAAGGCTCACGACGCGAACGTATCGGTCCGCTGGGTTCTCGCGGATGTTCTCGCGCCTCCGGACCTGCAGCCGTTTGATTTTCTCTATGACCGTGCGTGTTATCATGTCGTGAGGAAGCAGAATCTTAAGGCCTACATTGCGTCGGTGCAGCGTCTTTCCTATCCGGGGACAAGCTTTCTTCTTCTTGCGGCTCGACCTGACGACCTTGTCACAGAACAGCAATGGGGTGTCACTGAAGAGGAACTCCGGTTGGATTTCCACCCTATGTTCAACATCGAATCGCTTCAGGAAGCCTGGCTGGAGACGACCCAGTCATCCATCAGACTACCTGCTTGGTCGGTATTCTTAAAGAGGAAACCGGCGCCATGAATATTGACGTGGCAACTACACCTCTGGCGAGGGTGGCATGAGAAGCAGCATTCAAATGGCGCTTTGCATCGCTTGTTGGCTGACAACTGCTGCGGCACAAGTGCCGGGTGGGCCGGACAAAGAGATTCGCGACCTCGAAGCGAAACGTTTTCATGCGATGGAGAAAGCGGATGTTGTAACCCTTGAAGAAATCCTGTCAGATGACCTAATTTACACCCACGCGGATGGCAGGGGCCAGGGCAAATTTGATGTGCTTCAATCCTTGGGTTCGAGCGAAATGAGATACGAATGCATTACTCCCCGTGACCTCCGAGTCCGCATCTACAATGGGTCCGCTGTCGTGACCGGACGTGCCTCGATCAAAATCAAGGTTCACGGCCAGGAAGAGAGTTTTGACATTTGCTATCTGGACGTGTATGCCAAGCTGGACGGCCACTGGCAGATGGTGGCTTGGCAATCTTCTCGTATATCACCTTAGAACTCCCAGCGTGTAGCGATGAGGTGCGCGCCCTTTAGCGCTCCTACGCGGTGCTTCAACTAAAATGCCAATCACCATCAGGGCACGCCCGCGTGAACACGCGGGGAATTGGGGAATGCCCGCAAAGGGAAGTGACACAGCCACTCCTGGCTGTGTAGGAATAACGAGACAGGGAGGAACGACATAGGGAAAACGACACAGGCAGGAGTGCCTGTATCACAAGCGCTCAGGGAGCGTAGCCCTGCGGTTCTGTATTTGATCTACGTCATTCCCCAATGCAATTCATTCAGGGTTAACTCCCGGCAGTGTCTCACCTAGCGGTAGTTTACTGCGAAAGTGCTAAAAAGAGGAGGAAGCGGTTGAATTCTCATGGAGTTAGCATGAGAGGGATGTATTACCCACGTGGCGTACTACCGAATTGTTGCAAGCCCAGGGT
>PLSX01000255.1 GCA_003165315.1 Acidobacteriota bacterium | reverse complement strand
CCCGATTTCTCCCCTTGCGGGGATAACCCGAGAAGTTGATGAAAACAAAGGAACGGCAAAAAGTGGACACGACAAATACCAGGGAAAACACGTGGAGGCTCTGGCTCCCGAATCCCGCGGAGTGCAGGACGGGTACTGATTTTAACTCCTGGCTCCTGACTCCCGACTTCGGAACCGCGCCGGCCAATGGACCAAGACCACCCAAACCGAGGGCGGTACTAGTACCTCCAGTTATTGTTATTGCGGCGACAAAGCCATAATGTCACAATGCGTGTTGTAGGTGCCACTCAACCATAATTCAGCGCAATAGCTAAGGAGGTCCTATGACCAAAATTCTCGGGTTCGGGCAAAGAAATTCCCTCGTAGCAGCGCTGGCCATTTTGGCTGGCCTTGGCGTGCAGCCCTTGCGGGCAGCCACCGTGACGGTGGGTACTTGCACTTCCGGCGGAGTCCAATTTGCGACCATTCAGGCGGCGGTGAATGCCGTGCCGGCCGGATCGACCATCAGAGTCTGTCCGGGGAACTACCCGGAGCAAGTGGTGATCAACCAGAACCTGACCTTAAGAGGGGTCGAGTCTGATACCGCATTCAACCCCGTTCTGGTGGTGCCAGCGGCGGGCTTTGCGGCCAACACGTCGAGCCTTACCAGTGGCGCTCCCCTTGCCGCGCAGATTTTGGTGGAGAGCCCCGCCACGGACGTTGAAATCAACCACCTTGCCGTGGATGGATCCGGCAACAATTTGAACAATGGTTGTAGCGATACCCGGCTGATCGGGATCTATTATCAGAACGCTTCAGGAACTTTGGACTATGTGGTGGCCCGAAACCAGGAACAGAACGCGGCCAATTTCGGTTGCGCGGGATCGGCGGGCCTGGGCATTTTCGTTCAGAGTGCGGGACCGTCCACCCCCGCTGACGTCACGATCCGGAATAGTTCCATCTACGGCTACCAGAAGAATGGCATTACCGCCAACGAGACGGGGACAACCGTCCGGTTGAGAGGCAACTCGATCGTGGGGGCAGGACCTGTCGGTATCGCCCAGAATGGCATTCAGCTCGGATATGGAGCCACGGGAATGATTGAAAACAATACCGTAGCGGATGACGTCTTTAACGGCAGCCCTTCCGCGGGCGTTGGATCTGGCATCCTGATTTACGATTCCGGGGACACGTCCATCACGGGGAACTCTGTTGCCTTTACACAGGTTGGCATCTACGTTGCGACAGACGGAAGTGTGCCGGACAACGACAATACGATTACCGGTAATCAGGTGGTGAGCTCGCAGTATGGCGATGGAATCGACCTGTGCAGCAACGGTAATTCTGTCACTTCAAACGATGTGTTCAGCAGTGCCCAATCGGGAATTCACCTCGATAGCAGCTGCAGTTCCGCCTCAACTGGGAACAACAACACCGTCAGCAGAAATGTGGTGAACGATGCCTGCGCGGGAATCCTGCTGGGAAGCGGCACGGGCAATAAGTTCTTCACAGGGAATACTTTCGCCAACGTCGCCAACACCACGCTAGCCGGTGACACCTGCACGCCGCCGATTACGCCCAATGCGTTGGTGAGAAGTCAGATTGCTTCGCCGGGCCACAGCTCAAGCCCTGTGCGGCCATAATGTCTGTTATTAGATTGGGGATGGATGCGGCGGGGAATTGGGACATAAAGTCTTAGGCGGGTCTAAGAGCTGGAACGGCGGGATAGGCCGGGTTATCCCGACTTGCACCGGAAAACTCCGGCCTATTCGCCTTGAGATTGGCCAGCCCCGGCCCCCGCTCCACCAAAAGCTGAACTCAAAGCCCGAGCCGAGAAGGGATGGGATCGCGTCCTTAGTCCCCAGCCCCCAGACCCTCTTCCTGTTCCTCCACCACCTTGCTGGTCTCTTCCCACTCACGCATCAGGCGGGCAATCTCTTCGCGCCCCTTCTCAATCAGGTTGGCCAGGCGCACGCTCTCTTCCGCGTTCTTGAAGTGGGCTGATTCCTGCCCGTAGCCTTCAATCTCTGCTTCCAAGCGCGCCACCTGCTCCTCAATCTCGCGGCAGCGATCCTTCATCTGCTGTAGTCGCAGCGGATTGACCTTCTTCGCTTTGGACGCGTGAGTTGGTTCGGGCGGTGGCGGGGCTGGTTCAACATGCTGCTTGTGGCGCGACCCAACGCGCTCGCCCACCAAGTCCGGCAAGCCAGGCAGAGTGAGGTCAATTTCCTTTCCGCTCTTGCGCCACAGGTAGTCTTCGTAATTGCCAGGGAAGACGTTCACTTCGCCGTTGCCAATTTCGAACACGCGCGTGGCCAGCTTATCAATGAAGTAGCGGTCGTGAGAGACAAACACAACCGTGCCGGTATACTTTTCGAGTGATTCCAGCAACACGTCTTTGGCGCGCAAATCGAGATGGTTGGTGGGCTCGTCGAGCAGCAGGAAATTGGAGGGATGCAACAGCATTCGCGCCAGCGCATAGCGATTGCGTTCGCCGCCGGAAAGCACGCGGATGCGCTTGAAGACATCGTCTTCCGTGAACAGGAAGCACCCCAGCAGCCCGCGTAATTCCGTCTGCGTGCTCTGAGCGGAAGGGGCGGCGCGGGTCAGGTCGTCCAGCAGTCGCGCTTCGGGATCGAGGGCTTTGTACTGGTCCTGGGCAAAGTAATCCGCCTCAACATTGTGGCCCAACTTGATCTCTCCCGCTGTAACCGGCTCTTCACCTGCCAGCAGTTTGATCAAGGTTGATTTGCCCGCTCCATTCACGCCCACGAGCGCCACACGATCGCCGCGTTCGATAATGAAGCTCACCTCTCGGAATACGGTCTTTGGGCCATAGCTCTTGGCCACACGATGGAACTCCACCACATGTCTTCCGCTCGGTTTCGGCTGAGGGAACTTGAAGTGGATGGCCTTTTCTTCCTTGGGGATTTCAATGCGCTCCATCCGTTCAAGTTCCTTGATGCGGCTCTGCACTTGCTTGGCCTTAGTGGCCGTGTAACGAAAGCGATTGATGAAGACTTCGAGCTGTTCGACGCGCTCCTTCTGGTTCTGGTAAGCCGCTTCGATTTGAGCCCGCCGCTCCGTCTTTTCCTTCAAATACTTCTCGTAATTGCCGGTGTAGAAGTGAACCTTCTGGTTCCAGATCTCGACCATCTTTTTGACGGTGACGTCGAGAAAGAAACGGTCGTGCGAGATCAGCACACAAGCGTGGGGATAGTCGTGCAGATATTCCTCCAACCAGTTACGGGCTTCGAGGTCCAGATGGTTGGTGGGTTCATCGAGAAGAAGGAGGTTGGGCTTTTCCAGCAGCAGTTTGGCCAGGGCAAGGCGCATCTGCCAGCCGCCTGAGAATTCCTCGGTGCGGCGATGCCAATCGGACGGAGGGAAACCCAGACCGCCCAGCACCATGCCCACTTGAGCTTCAAGGGAATAACCATCGCGGTGCTGGAACTCGGTGTCAATAGCGTGGAATCGGTCGGCCACGGCTTCGTACTCCGGCCCGGCGGGATCAATTTCACCCATCTTCTCCATCAGGGTTTCCATCTCCAATTCCATGGAGAGGAGATCACCGAATACGGACATGCACTCCGCCATCACCGTGCGGCCGGAAAGGGAAAGGCCATCCTGGGGCAGGTAGCCGGCCGTTACCCCTTTGGCAAAGCTGATCTCGCCGTAATCGAGCGGCTCAAGGCGGGCCAGGGTCTTGAGCAAAGTGGTCTTGCCCGTGCCATTCGCACCCACCAGCCCGACACGGTCGCGCGGCGTGATGAGCCAGTCACAATTTTCAAATAATAGCTTTGGGCCGAAACGCTTTCCGGCCGCGGAGAGTTGAATCATAAGAAAAGGTCAGGAGGTGAACAGGATGCCAGCCGAGTGCCTGCCGATCGTATTTACCGGAGTAAACTCAAGAACCTGTCGATGCCTTTCGCTTTAATAAAATATAATGGAGTTTGACTGCTTCGATACACTGCCCAGCAAATTCGGCTTGATTCATACGAGACACCTGCCGTGCTTTGGCTCGGCAGCTTTTCAAGCATATGCCTTCCAAGTAGTTTCCGCTCATTATAAAGAATAGCAGTTTTTCGTGAATTCCGGTGCAGGGGGCGCATTGTCATTGCCCATTCGGTCGCAGTGCTGGCCCTGATCTGGCAATGAAATGTGGCGCTTATCGGACAAGAAACGCCAACGAATCTTTGCTGCCTGCGCGAAACTCGAGATACAGTTTATTGGACCACAACACTCACAGTGGTCTGGGCCTGGCAGGCGCGTCCTGCCGTGATAGCTCCATTTACCGTGAAAGAGTGGGTCCCCGGCGGAGCGCCGGAAGTCGCGAGGCGAGCGTGAGTGCGGTGCGTGTACCTACCGGATCGCAACCCCAACGGTTGTTTGAACCTGCGCCGGTCCATTTGTCGCCGTGTATGAACCTGTAACTGTGAAAGTATAGGCCCCAGCGGTGGTTCCAGGACTGGGAGGATTGCCGCCTCCCCCGCCACCCCCTCCGCCGCAGGCCATGAAAGCAACAGCCAAGACGATGATCAGCGCCAAGCCTGCGAACATGCGCCGTTTGCGTTGTGAGATCATTAATAATAAGAAAATCAGAGCCATCAGTACCGTTCTGGCGTCGCCTCCGGGTAGATTGGGCCTGAAAAGTGGGGGATGGCGTATTACGCCTGAAGCGGGCGCTGTGGACTGAATTGTCATAAGAGCCGTGACAGCACTTACACTCGTGATCTTGACCGAGCTTGGAATACTACAGGTCGGCAGGATCTCTGCTCCGCTGGGAGCAGACGTGAGCGCACAGGAAAGATCGACGGCGCCCAGGAAATTGTACGGACCGACTGTGATGGTGGAGGCGTTGCCGGTGCTTGCGCCCGCTGCCATGGCCACGGAAGTCCCGTTCAGGAATACAGCAGACGAAAACGTTACGTTGAGGGGAACATTCACCTGGGCGGGCACATAGACGTTGTCGCCGGAATACGACACGATGACGGAGGCGCCGCTAACAGCAGGGAAAAAAGTATCGGTCAAAGGGCAGACCGCTGATCCATTGAGCAGTGTTGCGGAGAATTCGCCATAGAGAGTGGATTCCGACAAGAGGGCAATCTGGCAAGTCACGCTCCCCGTGGGAACGGGCTGGCCTTTTGCTTGGGCGACTGTGGCCGTGACAGTCGTGGATTGATCCTGACTGAATGAACTGGGATTGGCGCTGGCAGTCAGGTTGGCCGGTTGCTTAACCGTCACCGTCCCGGAACCGTAGGCGGGAGCATAGTTGCTATCGCCACTGTAGCTCACGTTGATGGTATTTACGCCCACGGGCAAGCCGCTTACATTCGCACTGGCATAAGCATTGCCCGAGCTGCTTCCCCCGCCGGGAACAAGCGGGGCAGTTGCAAGCACGGTACCTCCGAGGTTGAACGTGGCTGTGCCAGTGGGAGGGGCGAGAAGAGAATAAGCTAGAGTCTGGCCTGGCCAGCCGGAAACCAAATAGACGTTTAAGTTGAGAGTGGTTGCACCGCCCAACGCTGTGGGATTTGGGTCAGCGCCCAAGATGAGGCTGGGGACCCCTCTAGTGATGTTCAAGGTCAGTGGCTTGGTGCTGGTGGAGGCGCCAAAACTGGCATCGCCCGAATAGCTGGCGTTCAGGCTATTCGTGCCAGGGGGGAAGTCCGTCGCGGGTTGCCATTCCGCAAAGCCGTTGACGTTCAGGTTCACGTTCCCGGAATTCAGCGTGCCTCCACCTCCCGTACCCGTGAATGAGACGGTTCCGGTGGGAAGGCCATCCTGCGAGCCCGCCGGAGCATTCACTCCGCGGGGCTGGGCATCGATGGCGATGTAGGTCCCGTAGGGATAACTGGAACTCGCGGAAAGCGGCAGAAATGTGCTGCTGGTGGCGTCCCAATAATTCCCAGAGAGGGAGACCGTGCTGGCTTCCGGGGTGACATTGAGGCTCACGGGCGTGGAACTGCTGGGTGCGAACGTGGTGTCACCCGTATATTTGGCGGTCAGTTCGTATTGGCCTCCGGGAAGGTTGTTGAGAGTGGCCGACGCCGCGCCGCTCTTGAGCGTCAGCTCACCGAGGCCGGTGTTGACGGTCGGGCTGGCAGTAGTGACGAGTCCAACATCACCGGAAGGCGTGCCCCCATCGCCCGAGACAGCGACGTTCACATTGACGGGAGTACCGTGAGTGAAACTCGTTTGGCTAAGGCCAAGCGCGGTACTAGTGGGAGTAAATTTCAAGGAGTTCCAATTCTGGACCAGCAGATTCGCGTCTACACTGCCCAGGCCCGTGGCTTCGTCATATCCCGGCGTGGCGTAGTAGGCGCCCAGCGTGTAGATCCCCTTCGTATTGTCGCTCAGGGTACTGACGGTGCAGGAAGGGGTGCCCGGTTGGCAGGGAACGTTGTTGCTCCCGATGGTGATGTCGTGGAAGACGGAAGGGCGCTGCGCGGCCAGAGGATAGAGGGTAAAATTCGCCTGCCCCTGCCGCCCGTATTTCTGGTTGATGATGGCCATGATGCCCGCCATTGCGGGCGAGGAAGCGGACGTACCGCCGACCACATGAACAAAGTACCAAGAATTGCCCCCTCCGCAATCTTCTTCCGCTTGACAAATAGGATAGCCGCTGGCATTGGTGCCATCCGCGGCGAATAGCGAAACATCGGGAATGTCGCGCGCGCCGTCCGCTGGCACGCCCGGACCACTTTGCCAAGCGGGTTTGGGGTAGCCTGCCTTGCAGACCACGTAGGAGCCATCGGAACCTTCCGCGCCGGTAACGCAGTTGCTGGCCCCGCCGCTGCCCGCGACGATGGTGGGCGACGTTGGGTCATAAACGCCGCTTGAGGAAAGATTCAGGCCAAAGGCGACATTCCAAGGCTGCTCGGGAACGGGTCTGAGAAGCGAAGTGGTAGGCGTTTCGCCGGTGACATTCAAGTTCCAATAAGTCCCCAGTTCAGCTTCCTGTGCCGCTGCGGTCCCGTTGTAGCTGGTATAGAAAAAATCGGTGCCGCCGACGGAAATATTCCACGGGGTGGATGCATAGCCACTCACCGCCAGGCCGTCCTGGGCCGGCTGCGCGGCACCAAAGTTGTCGCAACCCGCCGAGCCGGAATCACCGGAGGAGACCAGCGAGGTTTGCCCCTGCGCCGCCGCCTGCTCCCACAGCGCCGACCAGAACTGATTGCCCGCTTGTCCCATCTGTTGTTCACAATAACCATAGCTGGTGCTGAGGACCGCAGCCTGGTCATCGTCCACGGCGCGCTGTGCAGCCAGCAGCAATCCGGACTGCACCGTGGTGTCGGCTGCGGCATAAAGATTGATGCCAGCGCCTGGGGCGACCCCACCGGAAACTTCCACATCCAGATCGGCCTCGCCCGTAGCGAGGTTTGAGGCGAGCATTGTGGAGTTTGGCCCGTCGATGATGACGTTCAGGGGAATCGTCGGCAATCCAAACAGGGTTCGGTAGTTGGCGAAAATTACAGGATCGACGTTGGAAGCGCTGACGATTCCAATGGTGACCCCGCTTCCGTTGAGGCCCGCGTTGTAGAGAGAATTCAAATTGTACTCGACGGCGAAGTCACCGGGGGCAAGCAGGAAGACGTCCGTGTTCGACGTCCACTGCGGTTTTGCCTCATGTGTTCTCGGGTTGTACATTGCTTCCCCAAGGATTTTCATCTGTGATTTCGGGTGGAAATCGTTCACCGGGGTGATGCCCGCAATGACCGGCGCGAGGGCGGCAGGAATTTGTGGGTCGCGATTGTTGGCGTGGTGCTCCTGCCCGTTGACCACATAGGTGTGGATTTCCGTATTGAAGGCTTCCCGAAGTTGCCCAGCGCTGCCGGAGAATTCAATGGCCGTCTTGCCCCTGGTAACGCCAGCGACGCTGAACCCGTGCTGCTCCAGCCAGCCGTTTACGGTAGTAACGTCGGAATCGTCCGGTCCATAGAGCATGCCGAATTGATCAGGGGTCAGCCAATGGTGATAGCTGGGACTGCCGGGCGTATGGGCATCCTGAAGGAATTGGCGGAGCGCCGCCTCGCGGTCGGGAGAGCGCCGGAGAACCAGGAGCATGCGTTCGGCCGGAAATGAATCGGCGACCGCGCCCTGGTCGAAGCGGGATTGCGCCAGCGGGTGCACATTTCCCTTCAATGTGACACGAATGCCGTCGTCGACGGGGGGTGTGATGCGGGAAGCGGATTGGGTCTGCGCCAAGGCAACGCTGCCTACTGAGGCGATTAGGATGACGAAGTGGAGAAAAAGAATGCGATGATGACGTGTAGGCATGAAAGATCCCATGGCTTCAAGGTGCGCTGTTGCGCGTGAACATGGTTGCGGAGGCAGGTGCCAAACCCAGCGAATATCCGCAACCACTCCGCCAGGGCGCCGGAAGGTGGCAGTGGCGGAATCGGACGAATTGCAGGCATTTTAAATCCTTTATCCGGGGAACGCAATGATGCGTATCGAGCCATGCATAATGTTA
>PLSX01000087.1 GCA_003165315.1 Acidobacteriota bacterium | reverse complement strand
GATTTCACCAAGCCTATGAAAGCAAACAACTTAAGTGAAATCATGGCATAGTACGCCGCAATATCGCGGGGGGGAAATATGAAGGTTACAGCCATTATGTTATTGAAAACAAATGATGAAAAAATGTCGGACATAGGCGAAGCCAGAATGTATATGAAAACAATGAACATAGAGGCCTTTCATCATTATGTCGATGAAAAATAATGTGGTTACAAGATTTGGCCTGCTCAGTGTGGAAGATCCATTTGACGAGGTAGCAAATTTACTTCGGAAGATTCGGTGACTGAAATTGGCGCACAGCGAGCCCAGCTATGGGATTGAGTACGGATCGAGCAAGGCGGCGCATGGCCATGCCAGAGGAATCATGCAAGTCATAAAGTCAGAAGCGCGACATAGGTCGAAGGCTACTCGCGTGAATCGCGGAGCTGGACTCGCTCTACTCCAGCCGTCCTGTCACGGATTTTCCAAGATTGAACTGCCTCCGATTTCCCCAGGAAATGCCGCGGAAGAACGCACATTGGGCCTACCTCGGCGCTCCGTGTTCGACAGGCATACTGGACGGGGCATACTTGACGGGGGCATTGTGTTCAGCGGCGATAAGATGTAGGCTGTGCGTTATCGGGCAGCCGAAAAGTGAAAATGCAAAGTCCGGGTAGACTCTTTCGCTGGCCGTCGTGGAAGATGTGAGTCCAGTCGGTAGATAATTCGGGCAACGGTCGTTCAAAGCATTATGCCCGGCAGCCGCCTGTGCATTGCCGCACAGTCTACCCATTATGGGAAAGGAAACAAACATGACGCGTTACCTGCTGGGGGTCCTGTTCATCGCACTTCTGCCGTCTGTCGCGAAAGCCGCGGATGTCAAGGTTACCGATCATTCAGGTCATAGCACTGTCGTAAAAGACGTTAGAATTGATTACACAAGCTATTCATTGTGGTACACGCCTGATTTCGAGTCGGAGGGAGTGCGTGTGCTGCAGGGCGACGCGACCGTTACGGTCAGATGGTCAAAGATCGAGAAACTAACCATCAAAGGCAGGGACGCAGAGGGCGCTAAGGGGACTCCTGGCATTAAGGCCGAGATTGCCATCAAAAACGGCGATAAGAAAGACGTGGAGTTGGAAATGGATTCGAAGGAGGGGCTAACCGGCGAAACCGACCTTGGAAAGTACTCTATCCACCTTCAGGATATCAACACGATTGAAATCGTCAATGGTGACTAAAATTCTGCCAGGAAAGGCGGCGCGGCCGGCGCTCTCTGCCTTAGCCCCATCTTCGAATAAGGCCCCGACTTAACGACATTTTGTCGATTGTGTGTGCCGGTTGTTGGATCGGGAAACTTGTCGCTATAGCATCGCACAGGACCAGCAAGCACCGTTCCCCACCCCTCGATTAACGCTCAGGCACTTTCGGCGATGTTTGGGGATTTTTGGACTATCCACAATGCTCTACGGGCAAAGGTCAAAAAAATCGGCGGGCGCAAGAAAATTTTGCCCCCGCCGATTTGGAACTTTATTCCCTCAATACTTCCGATTTGCAGTTAATGCCGGCCGCAATATTTCCCGGTCGAAGTTACTCCTTCACAAAAGTAACCGCGCCTTCGGAAGCGGAAGAGACCAGCGCCGCGTACTTGGAGAAGACTCCGCGCTTGTAACGCGGTTCCGGAGCTTTCCAGGTGGAGAGGCGCTTCTTGATATCAGCCTCGGGAACTTCCATATCCATGCGGCGTTTATCGATGTCGATCACGATGATGTCACCATCAGCCACGGCGGCGATCGGCCCACCACGCGCGGCTTCCGGAGCCACGTGGCCCGCCATCAATCCATGCGTCGCACCGCTGAAGCGGCCGTCGGTGAGCAGCGCCACCGCATCGCCCAAACCTTCGCCCACCAGCGCCCCGGTGACTCCCAACATTTCGCGCATCCCCGGTCCCCCGCGCGGGCCTTCATAGCGAATCACCACCACATCCCCGGCCTTGATGCTCTTGCTCATCACGGCGGCCATGGCAGCTTCTTCACTATCAAACACGCGAGCCGGGCCGCGATGATACGTGCGCTCGTAACCCGCCACCTTGATGACGCTGCCTTCCGGCGCGAGGTTCCCTTTCAGGATCACCAGACCGCCGGTCTTCTTGATGGGGTTGGAAACAGGCCGCACGACAACCTGACCCGGAGTCTCCTTGACGTTGGCGGTTTCCTCCGCAATGGTCTTGCCGGTGGGGGTTATCTGCGAACCGTCAATCAAGCCCGCAGCCAAGAGGTTCTTTGCGATCACTGGAATTCCGCCGGCGTGATGCACATCCACGGCCACAAAGCGCCCGCCCGGTTTCAGATCCGCGATGATGGGTGTGCGCGCGCTGATGGCGTCGAACTCTTCAATCGCCAGGGGGATGCCAGCTTCGCGCGCCATGGCGAGCAGATGGAGCACTGCGTTGGTGGAGCCTCCCGTGGCGGCAACACTGGCGATGGCATTATCGAAGGCCTTGCGCGTAAGGATGTCGAGCGGCTTCACTCCGCGCTTCAGCAGGTCCATCACGATAAAGCCGCACTGATAGGCGGCTTCATCCTTCTTGGGATCGAGAGCCGGGATGCTGTTAAATCCCATGGGCGAAAGGCCAATGAATTCCATGACGGTCGACATGGTGTTGGCAGTGAATTGCCCGCCGCAGGCGCCCGCACCAGGACAGGCGTGGTCTTCCAAATCCTTCAACTCAGCGTCCGTCATCAGCCCGGCGGCGTGGGCGCCGACGGCTTCGTAGACATCGCCTACCGTAACGTCACGGCCCTGGAAGCGTCCGGCG
Organism: Acidobacteriota bacterium; assembly: GCA_003165315.1. Lineage (GTDB taxonomy): Bacteria > Acidobacteriota > Terriglobia > UBA7540 > UBA7540 > Bog-366. Next base: position 26,956 of record PLSX01000087.1, on the reverse strand, counting down.
GCGATGGACCCGCCGTACAGAAGCACGCTCGGCACATTCAGGCGAATCAGCGCCATCGCTCCGCCGGGAATGGTCTTATCGCAGCCAACCAGAGCGATCATGCCGTCGAACATGTGGCCGCGTCCTACGAGTTCAATGGAGTCCGCCACCACTTCACGGCTCACCAGGGAAGCCTTCATGCCCTCGGTGCCCATGGTGACGCCGTCGGAGATGGCGATGGTATTGAGCTCCATCGGTGTGCCACCGGCGGCGCGAACACCTGCTTTCACCTTTTCCGCCAATTTCCGCAGGTGAAAATTGCAAGGCATAGTCTCAATCCAGGTGTTGGCGATGCCAATGATCGGCTTGGCGAGGTCTTCGTCCGTAAAACCGATGGACTTCAGCATGGCGCGAGCTCCGGCGCGGTCGGGACCGTCGGTAATGATATGGCTGTGCTGCTTCAGATGACTCGGCATGATTGCCTCCCCTATAGGACGAACACATTTTGGTGCAAACCACTCATATTCTCAGATTTAGAAGATTGGAGCAAGTTGCCATTCAGTGGGCGGCGGAAAAGTGCATCGCACGGCTTCGCACGGAATCTGATGTGTTGGCTCCGTACCCTTTATCTCTCAGGGAGTTGAAATTCGTTTCAAATATCGTAGTGTGGCTTAAGCCAATGCAAATAAATGATCTCATAGCATTGGATTCTGAGAGCCCTCAGACGGACACAAAAGGAGAAATTGATCCAGGGCAAATATTTTGCACCTTTTCATTGACTTGTGGCATGATGTCCCGAGCTTGAGCCACTAATGATTTAGCCACTACCCGCTCCCGCAGGGGAGCCGTTTCATACAGGATCGGGAGAGCCGAGGTAATAACCTACCCAAATTACACCTCGGCTCCTTCCGAGCCATTGCCGGCGAAAATACAGGCAGGGCGGACATCCACATCATCGTAGACTTCATGCAGGCTACGGTTTGCGTTCCAGTGCCTTGCGGTATTGTCAGCAGGGAGTCGGTGTGTTATATACGTTGAAGGTCGCAGTCCGCTAAAATGCAGGAAGAGACTCAAGGGTGAGCAGCTTCGGCCCTGGGGTTTGAGTTGCGCTTGCCGCCAAGGCTTCGAGAGTTGGGGAAGGGGATCTTACCGCGTGAGTTTCATTAATTTTGCTGCCCGGGAAATCAACTGTAAGATCGTTTACTACGGCGCTGGTTTGGGCGGCAAGACGACCAACCTCCAGTGGATCTTTGAGCAGACCCTGGGGAAATCCGGCGGGAAAATGATTTCTCTGGCGACGGAAACCGACCGAACTCTTTTCTTCGATTTCCTTCCTTTGGATTTGGGTACAATTCGCGGGTTCAAGACCCGTTTCCACCTTTATACCGTGCCCGGGCAGGTTTTTTATGATGCCAGCCGCAAGTTGATTCTGCGGGGTGTGGATGGCGTGGTGTTTGTGGCGGATTCACAGGAAGAGAGAATGGACGCCAACATTGAAGCGCTGGAAAACCTGGAGGAGAACCTGCGGGAGCACAATTACGATTTTAAGAAGATGCCCTATATTCTCCAGCTCAACAAGCGCGATCTGCCTAGTGCGCTTCCGGTTGAAGACCTTAAAAAAGTCCTGCTGAAGAAAAACGAGCCGGTCTTTGAGGCTGTGGCCTTCCAGGGTGTTGGAGTGTTTGAAACCCTGAAAGAATGCGGCCGGCTGGTTCTGGCGGAATTGAAAAAAGGGTAAGTCAGGTGTCAGAAAATAGTCTTCAAGCATAATTCTTCTCTTAAAACAATCTCTACCATCACTTCGTTATTCTGAATGGCCACTTGGCATCAGACGAGAAATCTTGGGGTGGGAATTCCCCATTTGCCCTCCTAAAGCGCGCCCGCTGCTTGTGGATTTTTACCAAGAACCGGCGACTGCCGCTTGATAATTGGCGACCGAGAATTGACAACTGATGACTGGAGACCGATGCCTGGTGATTGAAAACCGGCAACCGTCAACTGGCGTCTGAAACCCGACACCTGACACCTTCTTCTAGTTCGTTTCCGTCGCCGCAGTTAGCGCAAAAAAGTGGTGGCCCATGATGGCCAGTGTGATGGCCTTACTGAAGTGATGACGGTGTTGCCGCAGCGACTGGGCGAGGAATTTCCAATACTGCCAGCGGTAATTGCTGAGCAGTCCCTGCCGGAAGAGCGATCGTCCGAGGGCCACGACATCAGAAAACACCAGGGGGGAGCGCGACCCTTTGCCCAATTGGGAGAGGAAAGCCGAAGTACGCTGGAAGTACTCGCGCGGGTTGTAGATGGTTTGCAGAATGCGGCGGTAGCCGTCCAGAAGTTCCTGAGTATCCATGCGCGGGATGAAATTTAGATCCGCGAGCGTATTGTTTCCCAGGCTTGCTTTCAGCAGGCGGCCCTCCGACTTGAGCCGCCGCCATAACTGCGTGTTGGGCAGGGCCGTGAGCAGGCCCACCATGGAGAGTGGGATGGCTGCCTGCCGGATAAATTCAATCTGCAGGTCAAAGACCTCGGCTGGGTCGTTATCAAATCCTACGATGAAGCCCGCCATCACTTCCATGCCGTAAGCCTGAATCAGCTTCACACTTTCCAGCAGGTCTTTGCGCAGATTCTGGAACTTGGTGGTCTCCTTAAGGCTCGCCTCCACCGGTGTCTCGATGCCCAGGAAGACACGGGTGAAATTGGCCTCGCGCATCATCGCCAGCATCTCTTCGTCTTCCGCCAGGTTCAGGGAGGCTTCCGTGTAAAGGGTGAAGGGATATTTGTGGTTGCGCATCCACTCCACCAGGCGAGGGAGCAGAGCCTTTACGCTCTTCTTATTGCCGATGAAATTGTCGTCAACCATAAAGACCGAACCGCGCCAGCCGAGGCGGTGCAGTTGGTCGAGTTCCGCGCACACTTGGTCGGGGGTCTTGGTGCGGGGGCGCCGGCCATAGATTTCGATGATGTNNGATGATGTCGCAGAACTCGCAGGTGAAGGGGCAGCCGCGTGAAAACTGAACGGACATGGAGCTATAGCGACTGAGCTTTGCCAGGTGCATATCGGGAAGGGGGACTTGAGTAACATCCACGACACGCTTATCAACATAATGCTTCTTGGGCGTCCCGTTTTCCAGATCTGCGGCAATCTGGCCGATCATCTCTTCCGATTCACCTTCCACAAGGTGGTCGGCTTGGGCAATTGCCGGGTCGTGAGCGCTGACGATCGGTCCGCCCACCACGGTCCGCTTGCCCCGCTGTTTGGCGCGCGCAATCAGTCCCTGCATCGAAGGCCCCTGCACAATCATGCCGCTGAAGAAAACTACGTCGGCCCAATCCAGGTCAGAGTCCTTCATACGCTGGACATTTAGATCCACCAGGCGCTTCTCCCACGTCTTGGGCAGCATGGCAGAAACTGTAAGGACACCGAGGGGAGGAAAAGCCGAACGCTTACCCTGAAAGGGTAGCGCATGTTTGAAACTCCAAAAAGTGTCGGGAAATTCCGGATAGACTAGAAGGACTTTCATGATGATGCCTCCCCGGCGAAACCACAGTAATATCTATTAAGACGTGGGCCGAAGAAAGAACTGTATCCCGGCCTCACCGCAGGCCCTCAATATTGAACCGAAGCACTATCCTTATCTCTATCTCTTGCTCACTTAACGTCCACCTACCTTACGAACACTTGAAGGCGACACAAGTGTGGGCGGGAACTTCGAAGATAACAATTGATTGCTGGCTGGAAGCCCCACGCGGCAATTTCCACGATTCGCGCCCAGTCTAACATCCTTGGAGTTATGGTTCCAGCAAAAATCTCTTTAAAGATTCTTCGTGAGGGTTCGCTGCCCACCTCGCTTCCGGGCTGGCTGCACAGTCCTCGTTTTGGTACTTTACCCCGCACCATCATAAGACACCCGGGAATGCAGTCTGTCTGTTCAATAGTGAACACTTTGCGGGAAATTGATTGGGGGGCGGCGTTCAGGTTTGTTAATGAGATCAGGAATCCTCCTCCCTCCTGCCGGCGCCAAGAGTGGCCGGGCAGCTAAATGCGCATGCCGCCTTATTCGTTCATCATCTTCTGGATTTGGCAAACCAATTCGGTTAAACTGCTCAGGCTGTTCAGGTTCCCGCAGGTAAGGTTAATTAACTCAATAAAACGAAACCGCCACGGGCGGAAGGAGGAGTTTATGCCGGAATCCACGTCCGATACATCCCTCGACATTCGAGGGCTGATCCTTGTGCCTGCTTTAATCACCCTGGGAATCACCTTTTTGCGACTGGCCGGGGAATTGGCGCACTGGTCGCCTCGATTCTTCAGCCCGGCGCCCGGTGGAGGCGGGGCTCTGGTGGGAATCTCCTGGCTTCCTTTTGTACTGGGGCCCTACTTTGCCGTTAAACTCGCCAACTCGGGGCATGGTGCCGCGAATATTTGGAAAACCTTTGGCCTCTCCGTGCTGGGATTAGTCATCATGATCGGGGGAGGAGCCCTGGGGTTTGCGCCCCATATTCATTTCCCCGCCAGGCAAGTCCTGGGAATTTTGCTGATCATCCTTGGCCCGACCCTGGTAACCCTTGGCTGGCCGGCGCTTTTCAAGACGCTGGTTGCTTATGGTTACGCGGCACGGATCCCTGTGGCCATCGTCATGTTCTTCGCAATTCGTGGGCAGTGGGGAACGCATTACGACGTAGTGCCTCCCAACTACGCCGGGCCGGAATCCTTTTTGGGCAAATACATGCTGATCGCTTTTCTGCCGCAGATGGTGGTATGGATCGCCTTCACGGTGCTTGTGGGTGCGTTTATCGGCACCCTTGTTGCAGCCGTGGCGTGCCGCGACAAGACGGCGCCCGCGACCGTTTGATCGTGGCTACGGCTTCAAGCTCACCGCTTTGCCGGTGCGGATGGATTCAATTGCCGCGTCAATGATCTCGTTCACACCCACGTTCAAGACTGCCGATGATGGGTCCTCAATGGGTTTATTGTTGCGGATGCAATCCAAGAAATAGGTAATCCCATCCGCCATTTCCGGTGGCAGCGGGTGGATGGAAACCGGCGTCCCATAGGGATGATCAACGACGGCGTCCTCTTTGGTGGGTTGGTAAAGCAAGCCGTCAGTCATCACCAGGAAGCTGCCCTTGGGGCCGTAAAACTCCGCTTGCTCCTTGCCATACGGCCAATCCCAGGAAGGCATCAGGATCACCGATGCGTCCGGATATTCCAGCAGGAGCACGGAATCGTCCTCAACTTCGTTGTGCTGGGTGGTTTTCAGCTTCAGGGAGTAGGCAAAGACGCGCTGGGGCCGACCCTTCACCCACATCGCCCAATTTGCGCCGTAGCACCCGAAGTCCATCAGTGCTCCGGCTCCGTTCTTTTTGGGATCGTAGAGCCAAGTATTGAACTCCTTCGAGGCGCCGATCTCCTTGGGTCCTTCGTGCCCGAATTCGGCCACGATTTTCTGGACAGGGCCCAATTCGCCAGCCTTTAGCCGGGCTGCGGCTTCCCTGGTTGGAGCCGACCAGGCATTCCAATAATTCACCATTAACTTGATGCCCGCTTCACGGGCCACGCGCTCCATTTCGCGCGCGTCGGCTCCGCTTGCCGCCATGGGTTTTTCGGTGAAGAAATGGATGTGCCGTTGGGCGCAGGCACGCAGGATGGGAAGGTGCAGATTATTGGCCGTGGTTACAATTACCGCATCCGGCTTCACCTGATCCAGCATCTCGATGTAGCTGTTGAAGAATTTGACGCTCGTAGGAACCCGTGCCTTGGCCTTCCCGATCAGTTCCGAGTGCGTATCGGCGATGGCCACCAGCTCAGCGTCAGGTGTTTTGAGCAGGGTATTCATGCGGCCCCACACGTGATCGTGGTCAAGCCCGATGATGGCGATACGGGTCTTCGCCGCCTGTCCAAATGCTAAGCTTGCTCCCAGGCTGAAGAGAAGAAGCAGGAAGAATGATTTTTTCATGAATGCACCTTTCCAGCGGGCAAGGAAATTTGCCGCTGACCGAGTTCAGGCCGCCGAAGCGGGGACCGCACGTTGGAAATCCGCCTGCCTGTTGCGGCCAGGACAATTTTGTGGCAGGACAATATTGTGGCCGGCAAAGAACCGCAGCCCCCACCAGGACCCGCGGACAATCTACACGCGATGGGGAGCGGAGACAATAACAAATCGAGTTAGTGAGTTTCGGGGTCCCAGCCTACTGCACGGCAAAGTTGCGGTTTTCGGAGTTCCAGCGGGGGGCGGTTTGGATGGCATTCACGACGTCCTCCGGCTCATTTACCACGATCCAAATACCGCGGTGCCGCTCGTCCATAAAATGCTCGGAGATGCAATGATCGAGGGTTGCCACAACGCGGTCATAAAAGCCGAGCGTGTTCACCAGGACGATCGGTCCCAGGTAAAGGCCCAATCGCTTCAGTGTTATCGCCTCAAAAAGTTCTTCCAGGGTACCGCAGCCACCGGCAAGGGCTACGACGGCGTCAGCGCCGTCAATCATCCGGTGCTTGCGTTCACGCATGTCGTCAACGATGTGCAATTCGGTTAATTCCTTGTGCCCCCACTCCAGGTCCAGCATGAATTGCGGCAGGATGCCGATGGCGGTTCCGCCCGCGCTGAGCGCGCCTTCGGCAAGACGGGCCATGGCGCCCGCGCCGCCGCCTCCGTAGACCAGGGTGGCCTGATTAAGCGCCAGGTGGCGGCCCAGACGCTCCGCGGCCTCCAGGTAAGCCGCGTCACACTTCTGGCTGGAGGCGCAATAGACGCAGACTCGAAGGTTACTCATGTGGAAATTTCCTCCAATGGGTCGTGTCCAATTTTGCGGCGGCCATGTGCCATACGGGAATGTGCGATGGCCATCTTGGCTCTGATCGAGCGTTGGGGGGCCGGCTTGTGCCGCCTCCAAATGGCGCCGCCGCATGTGCTTACGCCCGCTTTTCCATCATCTCAAATGCTCTCAGAATTACCTCTGTGGCGAGGTCTGTCAGATGATACTGGGGCAGGTCTTCACGTCGAACCCAGCGCGCATCTACCACGTCGGACGCCGGGCGCACGCGGCCACTTTTCTTGCGGCAGAGATAATCCAGGATGACGTAATGATATTTCACCCGTTTGCTTTCATGCGAGATGCGGTCAAAAACCAGGATGCACTCCAGGGGTTCAACCTCGATGCCGGTCTCTTCTTCCAGCTCCCGCCGCACACCGGCCTTGAGTTCCTCGCCCAGTTCCAGCATCCCACCGGGAATGGACCACTCGCCTTTCAGCGGTTCTTTGCCTCGTTTGATCAGCAGGGCGCGGCCGCGATTAATCACCACTCCGCCCACACCAATGATGGGTTGTTTTGGATACTCACGTTTCATAGGTTTCCTGATTGTAGCTCAAGAAAGGTACCACCGCAGAGGCGCGGAGTCACAGAGACAAGGCCGGAAGGGAAAGAAATGCAGGGAAAACGCTGATTTCCACCAGTGTTATCAGGGTTGTTTTCCCCTGCGCCTTTGCGGTGAAATTCTTCTTGGGCTAACGTTTGACCGCGCGCGCCTTCAGCTTGCGGCCACTTCCAACTCAGGCGCCCTTTTCTTACGGTACCAGACAATCAGTGAATCCAGAGAGAGCTTTCCCGGTCCGAAGACCAGAATGAGGATGGATGCGAAAAGGAAGGTGTAGGGAGCGGCGGCGTAAAATCTGTTGGGATCGGAGAAGATCGATCCCAGGGCCTCCCGGTCCCCTACGATGTAGGCAACGATCATGTCACCCGTCAGGAGCAAGGATGTGAGGCGTGAGAATAAACCCAGCGCCAGCAAAATGCCTCCCACGACCTCGAGCCAGGAGATGAAATATGCGTTCAGCGTAGGGGCGGGAACCCCCAGGCTGGTGAAATACTCTACGACGTGGGGAATGTTCATGACTTTCCCCCACCCCGCCTCAAAGAATTGCCATCCCCAATAAAGCCGGATGGCAAGCAGTAGCGGCGATTGGCAGAAATTGGCTGCGCGCAGAAACCATCCATTGAGCTTATCGATGAGCTTCAGCAAATTGGACATCGTTCGCGATCCTTCTAGGGTTGGGCAAACCAGCCCAGAGATGACCACTCTTGAAACCATTCCTGCAATTGAGGGCCAATCCGATCAAGGCGGCGGCGAGAACTGAGCAGGGAGACTTCGATGGCTTTCTCCAGCGGCTGCCCATCTCCGAGCGCCTTTAACAGGGCAAACCCATCGCGCGTCAAGCGTTTGAAGTAGACGGCCGCTTGCAGCCTGTAGACGGCCAGGTACACTTTTCCAGGCCGGGGCAGGGAGGAGCGCCGGATTTTGGCTTTGTGGGGAAAATTGAGGACAGCGTTGCTGACTGTCTCACTTTTTGCATTGAGTCCGCGAAATTGGATCAGAAGATCATCCACGGGATAGGCCAAATCGAGCAGATGCAGGTGTGACTGCAGACGGAAGACCGTGGCGCCGCTGAGCTGGCCGGTTTCCGCAGCGGTGAATCGTGGCAGGTCAAGCGCGTCGAAGGCATCGATATCCGCCCACTCCAGTCTCACCATATCAAGGGCCACACGTTCGAACCCGGCAACATAGTCGCGATGCTTGCGCAGCCACATTTCCAGCCGTGAGCCGAGGTTCCTTAAGGTATAAGATTCGGAAGGACACTCGTTCAGGTAAGCCACCGCCAGCTTTTCAAATTTCCGCTCCCCGATCAGGCTGCGAAGGCCGGGAAAGTCCTCGCTGAACGAACTCATGATTCTGAACCAGTATTGCTGGTTGTAAATCTGCAAGCGCTCAAACGAAGTCATGCGGTCGTTGGGCTTGATGAGGGCGTTGGCAATTTCGCGAATCGACCTTCCGTCTGGCAACCGCGGTCGCATCCGCTCCGATGGGGTGAGGGGCTGTCGAGTGACCTCAAAAACAGCCCGCTGAAGCTGTTCGAGGTTCACGACGCCTCCTGCAATTGCGCCGGCAGATAGCGCCTTGCTTTCAGGGCTTCGCGATGGACTTCGTTGAAGGAGGGAATGCGATCGTCCCATTCCAGCAGTGTCGCCGTGGGGCCCGCCATTTCAATCGCTCGGGCATAGAGCGCCCAGACAGGATCAATGACGGGATGATCGTGGGTATCAAGAATGTATTTCTGGTATTTGGAATGCCCCGCAATGTGGATCTGGGCCACGCGCTCCGCCGGAACACTGTTGAGATAATCGAAGGGATCAAAGCCGTGGTTCTGCGACGAAACATAGATGTTATTCACATCCAGCAGGATGCCGCAATCGGCGTCTTCCACTACTTCGTTCAGGAACTCCCATTCCGTCATTTCGGAAACATGAAACTCGGCGTAGCTGCTGACGTTTTCAACGGCGAGTGGGACTTCCAGGAAGTCGCGCGCCTCGCGTATCTTTTGCGCGGCAATCCTGGCGGCTTCGAACGTGTAGGGCATGGGGACCAGGTCGTGGCTATACCGCCCGTCCACACTTCCCCAGCAAAGGTGATCCGTCAGCCATGGCGTCTTGGTGCGCTTCACCAGTTTTTTCAGACGCGTCAGGTGCTCGCGGTTCAGCGGTTCAGCGGACCCGAAATACATGGAGACGCCATGCTGAACCACCCGGTACCGCTCCAGGATCTGGTCCAAAATTTCCAGCGGGCGCCCACCATCCACCATGAAGTTTTCAGATATGATTTCAAACCAATTGACGACGGGTTTCTTAGTAAAGATGTGTTGATAATGAGGAACGCGCAGGCCGATGCCCACACCATAGTCCGAGTTTCCGTTAAAGCGATTGGCCGGCATGGAGTTTCCGCTGAGCGTCAAGTTGATGGTAGAGCGGCGAACCGGCGGTCAGGCCGCCGGCCCGCGCGCCACGCAATCGCTCTTACTTGTCATCTGTGCAGGGTTGGCCCTTGCAGCTTGTCTTGGTGCTGCATCCACCCTTACCGGAGCAAGAGTTCTTGCCCTTGGTGGCCCCACATCCGCCTTGACCGTTACAAGCGTTCTTTCCGGCACAGCAATGTTTCGCGACCTTGGTTGTCGTGTCATCTGCGGGTCTGGGTGACGCGGAAGCGACCACCGTGGCCCCCAACACAAAACCCGTTAGTGCCGCACCGACCAGAGCCTTACGAACTGACTTTGTCATTTGTAGATCCTCCTCTTTAATTTGAGTGTCTACGCCTGGCGAAAGAGGTGTCCGAGGTTGAAAGCGCACCTGCCTCACCTGCTGCTTTCGGCAGCCGCAGCGACCGTTCTTAAAACAACCTAAATTTGGAAACGCCCAATATGATACTAAGTCGGGGTAGGATAGATTGTCAATGGGGATGACGCACCGTCTTTCACATTATTCGCGTGCCATATTGGCTGGCAGACTCGAACACGGAAAGCATGTTGGTCATCCCCAGTAATTCGCGGACCTTCTTGGAGAGGTTGATGAGCTGGAACTCGCAGGACGTTTTCCTGGCCGTGACGTAAACTCCAATGATGGCGCCAAGCCCGGAACTGTCAATGAACCCAACTTCATTGAGGTCCAGCACGATTCGCTTCGTTTGCGGAATCAGCGCCCGGACCTCCTGCTTGAATTCCGCCGCAATCTCCGCCGTCAGTTTGCCGCTGCAAATAACCGTGGTGGACTCCGGCGAGGCTTGTATACGCAGCTTGAATCGCGAGCCGGGAACGCTGGGTGGATTTGCTGGCATGTTGAGTTCCCCTTCTTCCGGGCGTGACGGGTAAAGTCATTTTCACCGCGCTGGCGTGCGCAATTCATAAGCCCGGTTGCTTGATTTGGCCATCCCGGCTGGCAGCCACTGCCCTGGAAATTCATTGTACCTGAAATTTGCCGCCTGGTACTTCCGACTATGTCTCACCTTGGTGGCTGACTGGTTATTTCTCCCCAATCTGTTATCATTCTCACTTTACTTTGGGCGACAACGAAGAGGAGTCCAGCAGCTTCCAAGAGGATTCCACTTTATAAGGAGGGAATCATGGCACGTCAATCTGCTGCCAAAAAGAAAGTCGAGCCGGACAAGAACGGTTTGATCGTGGTGGGAGGAGCAGGCGGATTTATCGCCGGGGCACTGGTGCGATATTTCCACGACCGGGGGTTCACCAGAATTCGGGCGGTTGATAAGAAGCCTTTGCCCGAGTGGTACCAGCACGTGCCGGGCGTCGAGAGCTTGTGCCTGGATTTGAGCGAGCAGGAAAACTGCGAGCGTGCCTGCGAAGGCGCATACGAGGTTTACAACCTCGCCGCGGACATGGGCGGCATGGGCTTTATTGAGCGCTTCCGCATTGAGTGCCTCCGCAGCGTGCTGATCAACACCCACCTGATTGAGGCGGCCAATCGCGCCGGGGCGCAGCGCTACTTCTACTCCTCCTCCGCCTGCGCGTACAACACCGAACTGCAGAAGGACCCCAAGGTCCGTGCCCTGAAAGAGTCCGATGCTTATCCCGCCATGGCCGAGCGCGGCTACGGGTGGGAGAAGCTGTTTTCCGAAATGGTCTGCCAGGAATACTGGGCCGAGCGCGGAATGAAAACCTTCATTGCCCGCTTCCACAATGTCTACGGGCCGCACGGAACCTGGGATGGCGGACGGGAGAAAGCTCCGGCGGCAATTTCCCGCAAAGTGATCGAAGCCAAGGATACAGGCAACCACACCATCACAATTTGGGGCGATGGCACCCCGACGCGCAGTTTCATGTATATCGACGATTGCGTGAAGGGCATCGACATGATCGCCCATTGCGAAGAATTGATCGCCACTCCGATCAACCTGGGGTCGAGCGAACTGGTTTCCATCAATGAATTGGTGGACATTGTTGAAACCATCGGCCGCATCAAGCTGAAACGCGAGTACGATCCCACCGCGCCGCGCGGTGTGGCCGGCCGTAATAGTGACAACACCATGATCCAGAGCATCCTGCATTGGGAGCCGCGCACGTCTTTGCGCAAGGGCATGGCCAAAACCTATGCCTGGATTGCTGAACAGTACGCAGACCGGAAGGCGGGCAAGCGGACAGTGAGCTAAATGGTTGCGCGGACTTTTAATCTAGGTCCCCGGCTTTTCCCTGACCAGATCGACCAGCTTCAGGCCTGTAGAATGGGTCGCGCTACATCCGTTGCGGGAGATCACGGAGCATCGCCATGGCGAAAAACTTCAAAGACCTCACGGAGCGTGAGATTCTGGCGCTCGCCATTACGCTGGAAGAAGAGGACTCGCGAATCTATGGCGACTTTGCCGAAGGGTTGCGCGAGACCTATCCCGCCACGGCCAAAATGTTTGATGAGATGCAGGAGGAGGAAAACGGTCATCGCCGCAGCTTGATTGAAACTTTCCGTGAGCGGTTTGGCGAACATATTCCCCTGATCCGCAAGCAAGACGTAAAGGGGTTCATTCATCACACCCCGGTTTGGCTCGTACGGCCGCTGGGCATTGACACGGTGCGCAAACAAGCCGAGATCATGGAGCTTGAGAGCCGGAGATTCTACGAGCGCGCCATCGAAAAATCGACCGACGCCTCCGTGCGCAAGCTGCTGGGCGACCTTGCCGAGGTTGAAGCCAAACACTCAGCCAAGGCGGAATCCCTCCAGGAAAAATACCTCACTCCCGACGTGCGCAAGGAAGAAGATGCCGCCAACCGGCGCCTTTTCGTATTACAGATCATCCAGCCGGGATTGGCCGGCTTGATGGATGGCTCTGTTTCAACCCTGGCACCGGTTTTCGCCGCGGCGTTCGCCACGCGCAGCAGCCCCGATGCTTTTCTGGTGGGTTTGGCGGCATCCTTGGGAGCGGGCATCTCCATGGGATTTGCGGAAGCGCTTTCCGACGATGGATCGCTCACCGGCCGCGGGCATCCCTGGATCCGCGGCGCGGTTTGCGGCCTGATGACGGCGATGGGTGGCATTGGGCACACACTGCCGTTCCTGATTCACAATTTCCACCTGGCCATGACGGCCGCGGTGATCGTGGTGGTGGCCGAACTCGCGGTAATCAGTTATGTTCGTCACCGTTATATGGACACCCCCTTCCTTTCCGCCACGCTTCAGGTTATGGTGGGCGGGGCGCTGGTTTTCATCACCGGAATCTTGATAGGCAGCAGTTAAGGAGTTCTCATGCGCTTGGTATTAGGTTCGGATCATGCCGGGTACGAGCTCAAGCAGGTGTTGGTGGAGTTTTCCCGCTCCCTGGGCCACGAGGTCTTGGATGTTGGCACCTGCAGCACGGCGGCCGTGGATTACCCGGATTTTGCCGAGGCGGTTGCCTCTGCGGTGCTTGACGGGCGGGCGGAACGTGGCGTGTTGATTTGCGGCAGTGGCGTGGGGGTCTCAGTTGCCGCGAATAAGATTCCCGGAATCCGCGCCGCCATTTGCCACGATGGTTATTCCGCTCACCAGGGCGTGGAACACGATGATATGAATGTGCTCGTGCTGGGTTCGCGCGTGATCGGCATGGAATTGGCCAAGGACCTGGTGCGTGATTTCCTGCGTGCCAACTTTACCCATGAAGAACGCCACATGCGCCGCTTGGCAAAGGTGAAGGCTATCGAAGCGAAGTATTTGCACTCCGGGCGTTGAGAACGGCCGCCCTGCGAGGGGCGCGATGGCGCAGAAGTAAGCGCAGGGAGCGGAACTCCGCAGACGGAGCCGGCCAGGTCCAACTCAGTGGCGGGGCCCAGGCCTGCCCCCCCTGGCCCCGGACATCACATCCATTATCCATCGCAAGAGTAACGGCCCCGCCGACCTCGGCCACCTGCTCAAAGCTCATCGAATCTTGTTTGTCGGCCTGCGGTTCGTTTTCGTGACAGTTAGAGTGGATTTAGCCCAGCCTCTTCGGTATAGTTTAGCCACCACAGGGTGTACGATTCAAAAAGTTCAGGGGGAAAATCAGCTTGCGAATTCGGCTGCTTCTTACTTTTGGTATCCTTGCCTGCTTTGCCTGGCTCTTCAACACCACCAGGAGTGCTTCAACAACCCCGCCACAAGCGGCGGTTAAGCGGGTGGATTTCAACCGCGATATTCGTCCCATCCTTTCAGACACCTGCTTCAAGTGTCATGGCCCGGATGAAAAGCAGCGCATGGCGAACCTGCGGCTTGACGACACGGAAGGCTTGTTCACGGATCGCGGCGGCTATCGCATCATCGTTCCGGGCCACGCCGAGCAGAGCAGGCTCTACCAGAAGATCAGCGCCGCGGATGAATCGGAGCGCATGCCGCCCACGTACTCCGGACGGTCGCTGACGCCCAAGCAGATTGAGACGTTCAAGGAGTGGATTGGCCAAGGCGCAAAGTGGGACATGCTCTGGTCGTTTGTTCCCCCCAAGCGGCCTCCCGTGCCCGATGTGACCGAGAAGGACTGGCCGCGCAATCCCATTGATAACTTTGTTCTGGCGCGGCTCCAATCGGAGGGGCTGACCCACTCTCCCGAAACTGATCGAGCGACGCTTCTGCGCCGGGTTTATTTTGACCTTACCGGCCTGCCTCCGACGCCCGCGGAAATTGATGCCTTTATTGTTGATAAATCCCCCAACGCGTATGAAAAACGTGTTGACCAGCTTTTGGCTTCTCCGCATTACGGCGAACGCATGACCATGCCCTGGCTTGACATGGCGCGTTACGCCGATACGCATGGCTACCACATCGATTCACTGCGCGACATGTCTGTGTGGCGCGATTGGGTGATCAAGGCATTCAACCAGAACATGCCCTACGATGAATTTACCATCGATCAGATTGCCGGCGACTTGCTGCCCAACGCGACGCTGGACCAGAAGATCGCCTCCGGCTTCAATCGCAATCACATGATCACTTACGAGGGCGGCGCCATTCCCGCCGAATACCATGTTGAGTATGTGGTCGATCGTGTCAGCACCACGTCCACGGCCTTTCTGGGCCTCACCATGGGATGCGCGCGCTGCCACGATCACAAATTCGACCCCATCACGCAGAAGGACTTTTACCGCTTCTTCGCATTCTTCAACACCGTTCCGGAACGCGGGCTGGATGGCATGAAGGGGAATGCCGAGCCGCTGATGACCTTGCCTTCGTTGCAGCAACAGCAGCAGCTCGACACCCTCAAGACTCAGATTGCCGCCACGCTTGCCGAACTTCCGGAAAAGGACCTTCGAGCAGAGCGCAATGAATGGCAAAAGACCGCGCTCAATTCCCTGCCCGAACCCACGCGCGAAGGTTTGACGGCGTATTATCCGTTTGATGGCGACTTGACGGATGCTTCCAGCTTTCACCACGACGGCAAAGCAGTTCGCGGCGAATTGGTTTTTGAAGATGGCCCCGTGGCCAAAGAAGGGACCTTCAGCTCCGAAACGCAGGTATCTTTCGGCAACAGCGGCGATTTCGACGGGACCAAGCCATTTTCCGTCAGCCTCTGGGCAGTGCCGCCAAACGAAGCGGCGGTGCCAATCCTTGCCAAGCACGATGCTGGTGACCACTGGCAGGGCTGGGAGCTGACGGACGACAAGCCTGTGACGATCCACAGCACCAAACGGATGGCGCATTATGCGGTGCGTTTGGCCAGCCATTGGCCAGACGACGCTATTGAGGTTCAAACAAAGGAGCGATTGCAGGTCACCCGAGGTCCCCAGGACTACAGCCTCCATCCGCTCGCCGTGGTCTACGATGGTTCGGGAAAGGCAGCCGGAATCAGGTTCTACGAAGGCGGCAAGCAGGTTGAACTGGTCATCGTCAAAGATCACCTAAGGGGCAGCATCCATTCCAGCGCTCAGTTGACGGTCGGAGATCCCAAGCTGGGGAACACTTATAAGGGGCCCATGGACGACCTGCGAATCTACAATCGCACCTTAACAGCCCGGGACGTGGATGACCTCACGGTTCGCCTGCCCGCGCGCGCCCTGCTGCTCACCCTTGCCGGACGACCCACTGAAAAGATTTCGACGCTCCAGCCTGAAACCGCGAACGATGAAGACATTCAGATCGGCGAAGAAGCCAAGCCCAGATCGAAGGAAGAGATTGCGAAAGCTGAAGAAAAAGATCATCAGGAGAGGTTGAGCGAATATTTTCTAAAATATGGTTCGACGGAAAAAGAGCGCCAGCTTTATGCCAGACTTAGTAGTTTGCGAGAGCATAAAGCCAAACTTGAAAAAGACATCCCCTCGATCATGATCATGGCCGAGATGAAGAAGCCGCGCGAAACATTTGTGCTGGGCCGCGGCCAGTACGACAATCCGAAGGATAAGGTCACGGCCAACGTGCCGGCCTTCCTGCCCCCCATGGCTCCGGGACTGCCGATGAACCGCCTGGGCCTTGCCAAGTGGCTGGTGGATCCCCGCAATCCATTGCCGGCGCGCGTGGCCGTAAACCACTTCTGGCAGGAAGACTTCGGCATCGGGATTGTGAAGACGGCGGAAGACTTTGGATCACAGGGCGAGCAGCCCAGCAATCCTCTGCTACTCGATTGGCTGGCCACGGAATTTGTGCGCACCGGTTGGAACGTCAAAACTATCGAGCGGCTCATCGTGACTTCGGCCACTTACCGGCAGTCTTCGCGCATCACGGCGGAGCTTGCCGAGCGTGATCCGGAGAATCGCCTGCTGGCACGAGGGCCGCGCTTCCGCCTACCCGCAGAGCTGGTCCGCGACAACGCACTGGCGGTCAGCGGCCTGCTCGATACGCGAATTGGCGGAGCGAGTGTTTACCCCTATCAGCCCAAGGGTCTGTGGGAGGAGATGAGCGCTGGCGGGGGATTTACCGGGCAGGTTTATACAGAGTCCACGGGCAAGGACCTCTACCGGCGCACGATGTACACCATCTGGAAGCGCACCGTTCCGCCGCCGGGATTGATCACGTTTGACGCGCCCGATCGCGAAAAGTGCTCAGCGCGCCGCTCCGTAACAAACACGCCGCTTCAAGCATTGGCTCTTTTGAATGACCCGACCTATGTGGAGGCCTCGCGCTTCCTTGCCGCACGCATGATGACACAGGGCGGGAAAACCGCGTCAGCCCGAATCGACTTTGCCTTCCGGTTAGCCACCGGCCGCACGCCCGATCCGCAGGAGCGCGCCGTCTTGTTGCAGCAGGCGCAGCAAGCACTGGCTGAATACCGCCAGCACGGTGATGAAGCCAGGGAGTTGCTGGCGGTGGGCGCATCAAAATCCGATCCGCGCCTCGACCCGAAAGAACTGGCCGCGTGGACCACCGTCGCCGGGGTAATCTTGAATTTGGATGAAACGATTACGAAGGAATGAGGAGACAGCTTGCCGCACATAGCTGACAGGGAAGGGCTGGGTTGTTCCGCCTTTTGGAACTCACCTGTGCCCCTGCTGGAAGCGATGAACGGGAGAAAGTGCGGCGACTCCTGCTACGAAGAATGACCTCATGAAATGGACGAACATCGCCTCATTTTGCGTCTTACTGCTCATTCCCATTTTGCTTCCCGCCCAAGAGCCCATACGCGACCCGCTTCTCCGCTGGATGAACCAGATTGCGCAGCGACAACTGCATGAACGGCAGTTGGTGATTGATCAAATCCACACGGTGGCCGAGGCGGAGCGCCGGAAGCAAAAGGTGCGTGAAACGCTTCTGGAGCTTCTGGGTAGTCTCCCCAACTATGTCGGACCGCTGAATCCCAAAGTCATGGGCGAGATTCAGGCCGAGGGTTACACCATCGAGAAAGTGCTCTTCCAGAGTCTGCCGAATTTCTATGTTACCGGTAATCTCTACCGGCCCAATAAGCCGGGCCGTTACCCCGCCATTCTTTTTCAGTCCGGTCACACTCAGGAGGGGAAGCCCGAACCGCAGAGAGCTGCCGCCAATCTGGCTTTAAAGGGCTTTGTGGTGTTGGCCACCGATCCAATCGGCCAGGGTGAACGGGAACAAACTTACGATCCCCAATACTCAGGCCCGCTGGCGGGCTGGTCCGTTCCTGAGCATGTTCAGATGGGAGCCCAGAGTATTCTGATTGGCGAGGGTGCTGCCCGCTTCTTCATCTGGGACGCGAAGCGAGCCATCGATTATCTGGTCAGCCGGGCAGACGTGGATTCTGATCGCCTCGGCGCCGCAGGTTGCTCGGGGGGCGGGGCATTGACCACCTTCATTGGCGCCCTCGACCCCAGGCTGAAGGCGGTGGTACCCGCCTGCTATCCCAATTCCTACCAGTTGCTCTTTGCCGGCTCTGACCCCGACACCGAGATGACCTTCCCCCAATTTCTTGCCCATGGGTTTGATGTGGCGGATTTTGTGGAACTCACTGCGCCCACACCCTGGCTGATTCAGGCGACCGAGGGTGATTACTTCACGCCGGCGGGGGCCAAGCTGGTTTACGAGGAAGCCCGGCGTTGGTACGCCATTTATGGAGCCGAGGACAAGGTCGCTTTCTTCGTCGGGCCCGGTCCTCACGGCACTCCCCTGGTCAGTCGAGAAGCGCTCTACAAGTGGATGATCCGGTATCTCAAAGATGGCCAGGGGGATTTTCACGAACAGCCGGTACATCTTTATAGCAATCTCGAACTGTTGGTTACTCCCACCAGCCATGTGGAGGATATTCCGGGAAGCCGCAAGGTCTATCAACTGATCCTCGATGACTTCCACGCCAGGATACGGCCGGGAACATTGGCGGAGCTGCAAGCGGAACTCGGCCGGCTGAAGATTTCCTCCAATGGTTCTTCTCCGGAAGTGAAGGTGTTGGACGTGTCGAACACAGCGGAGGATCAGCGCGAGCACATTCGGTTTGAGAGTGAGCCTGGCGTCGAGATTGAAGCGAATCTCTACCTTCCTACTCTTCCCCCGGGTCGAAAGCCCGCGGTGCTGCTGGTGGCCGACAAGGGCCCCTACTTCCAGGCTGCGTCCACGGATTCGTTGGCCAAGAGAATGGCAGGGAAAGGCCGAGTGGTTTTGACGCTGGAGCCGCGGACCTCCGCGGAGGGAGAAACCCATGCGCCCTATGTGGGGAATTGGATCACCAATTCGCGCGCCAACCAGATCGGGCTCAGCTTGCCGGCAATGCGGGCCCACGACATCCTGCGCGGAGTTGATCTTCTCTCCGCGCGCAGTGACGTCGACCCGGGCTCGATTCATTGTGCCGCCCGGGGCGTCAAAGGGGTCTGGCTTTTGCTGGCGGCTGTGGCCGACCCGCGCATCGGCAAGGTCTGGCTGGATCGCACACCTTACAGCCTGCGAGCTGCTCTTTCGAATACTCTCAACTCCGATCTGTTTGACGCCGTGATTCCCGGGTTTGCCCTGCACTGGGACCTCGATGATCTTACCAAGGCCATGGGCGCGAGGCCGGTGATGTGGACCGATCCCGTCAACTGGATGAACCGAGTTGTGGCGCTGCCTGGTTCCTATCAGTATCGCTTTATTCTCGGCGATACCACGGATTTTGCCGACGCCCAGGACGACGCTTACCTCGATGACTTTTTGAAATGAGATGACTTCGTGAATTGACCGGTTGACGGGCATATTTCCACCCCTGATTTGCAAGATCCCTCATGAGCGGAATTGAAGTGTCGATTCAATATTTGCTGCGGGGGCTTGGAGGCGTACCGCAGAGTAATTTTTCTCGAAGAAAAATAACTATTCGCTACGCCGCTATTTCCCGTCGACTGGTGGTATAGTCGCCTGCCCGGATTATGGCCCATCTCGTTTATATCGAGTGAAACGGGGATCGAGAGCATAGCTCCAACCTTCATTTTGATTGGGGAGAAGGAACCATGTTGTCCCCGTACGCTGACCTTGCGTGATTGCCCAAATCGTATCCGGCATGAGAGAATCCCGCGGGCAGAACTTGTCGTCCACGATTAAGCTGGGAATGCTTCCAGCCACGGCGATAACGTGGCCAATCAATGTTAATGTTAACTCCGAGCACAGGATGAGGTGATTTATGGACCAACCGATCAAAATTGCTGTTGTGGGTCTGGGCAGGATGGGGCGTATTCATGCCGTTCATGTTCTTGAACTGGCCCGGGAAACCAAAAATTGCACTCTCGCCGCGCTCTGCGACACCATCCCGGAGCGGGCCCAGCGATTCGCCGCTGAAAGGGGCTGCGACGTTCCGATTTTTAGCTCCGTCGAAGAACTTGGCGATGCGCGGGTATCGGACGCATCGGTGATTGTTACTCCCACCGAATGCCACCGCGAGACGGCCGCCGCCCTGATTGCGCGGGGGCAACGGGTCTTACTTGAGAAGCCCCTAACGGGCATTTTGGAAACCGACCTCGCGTTCGCTGCGGAGCTTGACCGCGCCCATCCTGACGCTCTCATGCTGGGATTCCAGCGCCGGTTCGATCCGCCTCTCCAATACGCCCGTGAACTGGCGAACAGCGGCTTAATTGGGCGGATCTTCAAGGTATACTCAGCCATGGAAGACTCCAACCCCGCGCCCAACGGTTACAAGAGTGGCGGGATCCTGCCGGACATGTCCATCCACAACGTCGATGAGGTCTTGTGGTTAACGGGGAAAATGCCGCGTGCCGCGCTGATGATCGGCTCACGGATCTACAGCCATCGCCTGACGACCTGCGAGGAAGATTTTGACGACGCCCTGCTCTACCTCTGGTTCGAGAACGAGCTGGTGGCGGAGATCCAGGTGGGGCGCAACCACGTCTCGGGCTACCGGACGGAAGTGGTGTTTTACGGCGAGGAGGGCCAGATTCAGGTGGATCGCTTTCATCAGAAGCCGAGCGAAGTCATCGTGACCGCCTACGGACGGCGTGGCCGCACGGAGCCCATTGCCCACCGGACTTTTTCCATGCGCCAATACGGCGATTCGCTGCCCGAGTTCGCGGGCCGCTTCGGCGTAGCTTACAAAGCGGAAGTGGCAACGTTAATTGATTGTTGCCAGGCCAACAAGCCGTTCCCGGTAACTCATACGGACGGATTGCGGGCGCAGCAGGTGATCAGGGCCGGCATGAAGTCCAGCGTGAGCCCTGAGCCGGTAACCTCCGCCTAGCGAGGGGGCGAACCACGACCCAACCCAATGTGGGTAGCAGAAGCGTGAATCGCAGAGCTTGCTCGCCCTGTGCCGGCCCCGGGTAAGTCCCCGAAAAGCAAATCCCCGGTTGTCCTCACGGCGCATCGTGCGGGTGGTTAGGCCCCAAATTCTGGCAAAATGTCTGGACTTATCATCCAGATCATTTCAAGGTCTTGAATTTTATGTCGACAGAGTGTCTGGACAAATAAGCCATCTCATATCGAGGTTTGATACGGCGATGCCGATAAAATGTCTGGACAAGTCGTCAGGTGGGTACAAGGTTCCAACCAAGCAAGCGGGCATAAGGGGGTGACCATTACCAACGAACCACTCGCCGCTGTTTTTACGTTTTCGGACCTCCGACCTCGGACTTTTGAGCCTGGCCACCGGCCACTGGAAAAGGCCGGTCCCACTTTCCTATGCTTTACCACGCGCTTCATGTTGGACCGCAGCGCGTCCGATCCAGGCAAAGACGAACAGGATCAGGCCACCCATCCAGCCTCCGGCGCTGAATGATCCGGGAATATAGAGCGCAAGGGCAACGCCGCTGCAGGCGAGTATCGCGCTCAAGGGAATGAACATGCGCATCCCATAAAGAAAAGCAAAGGGAAGATAGTGCGCGCCCAGCAGGATCAGGAACGCGGGATAAAACAAGTTCAATCGAAATTCGGTTACAGGAACAAGCAGAAGCATGGATAGCGGCAGCGTAAACGCGAGCTGCATCCCAAGACCGCCCAGGGGATTGCCGGGTGCAAGTGACGCAGGCCTGCCGGTTAATCGCAGGAGCGCTTGGACGGCGGGGAAGATGAAGAAACCACCCACGACCAGGGTGAAGATCGCCGCACGTGGAGTAACCCAGAATCCCAGAGCCGCTGACGCCAGCCAGATTGCCGACGCCACCAGTTGACCCCAAAAGGCGCCGATGTAGACTGTCCGTACTTCCCGTTGCGCATCCTGCACAAGCATATTCGAGCCCTCCGAAAACTGGGGACATACGTGCCAGGCCCCATCGCAGTCGGCACTATTTACCAGGGTACATAAATTCGGGGCTTGCCATCTGAATAGGGGGGGCGTCGGACTGGAAGCTGCTTTTATTCGGCGGCTGGCGCAGGGCAACGCCCTGCGATTTAGGATCGCACAGTTTCACGGTGCGCCAGCCAGCGCAAATCAGCAAAAACGATTTTTTCACGACTTCCTGAAACCGTTTCCCCTTGGCACCGTCTTCCCCCTGTTGAAATTGATCGGCGCCATCCCCACTCTACCCCTACTGTACGACTTCAAAATCAATCCACTGGCGGGCCGTGGCATGGTGCGGAGGCGCGAGCTTGTCCGTGACGGTCACGAGGAGCGCGTAATCGCCAGGAGGCGAATTGGGATCCAGCGCAAAGTCGCCTGACATCTTGAGCCGGTTCGAGCCTGGCGCATCCGGCGTGATAGCACCGGGATTTGGCGCGGAGACCGCCCGCCCGTCGTGATAGACCTGAACCGTGCTCTCCAGGGTAGAAGCCTGCGAAGGTCCAGGAGGCCGGGCGTTGTAGATCTCAAGGT
Source organism: Acidobacteriota bacterium (assembly GCA_003165315.1). Classification (GTDB taxonomy): domain Bacteria; phylum Acidobacteriota; class Terriglobia; order UBA7540; family UBA7540; genus Bog-366. Next base: position 4,527 of record PLSX01000087.1, on the reverse strand, counting down.
CATAGCTCACCGGGTCACCAGGCTTGAGGCGCCGCACGGCTGGTCCACTTTCGCCCTGGGCCCCTGCGTTTAAAGCGATCCCTGACAGGGCAAGCCTGTCGGCATGCAGATGGGGGATCTCCACGAACTGGCTTGCCGACCCGACCTTTTGCGAAGCCGGGTCGCGCACCGCCACCCGGACCTGATAGCCGCCCGGCGCCTTGAGGGGAAGGTCGAGGCGGTAATTGGCGCCACGCTGGCGGAGCGCCTCAAATTTATCCGGCGGGAATTTGCCATTCAGTGTGCCATCGACGCTACCCACCACCTGGCCGTTGTCACCATAAGCCAGGGCCAGCAGTTCCGCCGTGCTTTTTTTGCTGCCGTCAGGCTGATCCTGGAAGGTGAGGTCGCGGACGTCAATGTGGACCCGGAGCCGCACCACAAACTCATTCTCTCGCAGGCTCAAGACCTGGGCTGCCAGTTGCATGGGCACTTCGGTTGCGCCGAAGGGAGAGAGGATCGCCGCCTTCAACTGCTCTTCGCGCGTGTGGGCAACGAGTGGGGGCGAGCCATCGGGAATTCCATAAAAGCCCGGGCGGGTGCGCAGGTGCATACCCCGCGTTTTGAGCTTCACCTCAATGTGGTGGAAGCCCCTTCCCGCCTTATCTCCGCTGAAAGTATCGGCTGAAGGTTTGTAGCCAATCAGGTAGTAGCCGCTCAAGTCACCCATCAGCTTGTGCAGGCCGGCCGCAATGTCATTGTTGTTGTGGAAGAAGAGTCCCTCCGTCTCCCCGGCCAGACTCGCCAAGGTCCACTGTTGGCCGACATAGGTATCTTGCATCTGGTTCAGGACATTCACGAAAGGTTGCGGGTTGCGCATTCCCGGCATCGACTTTCCCCCCGGAGTCCCCATGCTGGCGTCCATCGAGAGCGTGGGCAACCCTGCCGCGCTGACGGAGTAGACCACCGCGGCACAACGATTGGCAAGGTCCGCGACCTCGTTAAGTTTCTTTTGGATATTCTCCTGACTGCAAATTGGATCCACAGGCGTGCAAAAACTCAATCCCTCGGAAACTAAGAAGATGGCCTTGCGGCCGGGAAGGTCCCGAAGCCCACTCAGAACATATTTGATGGCGTCGAGTGTTCCCCCATTCCTTGCCCGGCTCCCGAAATCGAGCTCCCCTTGTTCGGCGCGTTCAACATCTTTCTTGAAGGCTCTCTCTTCTGATTCAAGCCCTTTGACATCCCCTTCGCCAAAAAAATAATAGTGGAGGTGATCGACGGCGGAGTGGAGCACGCGCTTATCGTTGGTGAATTGCTGGCGGACTCCCAAGCCGCCCGAGGTGTGCAAAATCGCCACCAGGTCGCCGGGTTGAACATCTTCGTCGATGAACTTGTGCAGGGCCTTGCGAACATAGACCATGTTTCCAAACTGGATATGGAGATCGTCCACCAGGACGACCATGGAGCGGCGGACTTGATCCGGCGCGAGTCGGGCCGGGGGAACAGCAGGCATACCCGGCGCCGCGGGGGAAACTGCGGCATTCTCCTCCACCTCGCCCGAATTGCCCGTAAGGATAAAGGAAAAGTTGGTGATGGTCTGCGGTCGTCCGTCTTCACGAATCTCAAAATCCGACGGCGCGAGATTGGTCACCAGTTGCCCCTTGGAGTCGGTCACCACCACGTCCACCTGCACCAGGTTCACCGTAATGCGAATCACCCCCTGCGCGCTGGGATTCTCTCCCTGTTCAGACATGGGCTCCGCGGAGCCTCCGCCGGTTTGGGCCATGGCCCGGTTGGAGCCGGCAAGGGTGTGGATCCGTCCAGGGCGTCGTCGATACGGCGCCGGCACAGGCTGGCAGGTGAAAGTCTCGTTGGTTTTGAACTGGACAGGGAAGGAGAAGAAGCAAAGCAGAGCAGAAAGAACGAGCAGGCACTTGGGAAATCCAGACGGATTCTTCATAAACGCCTCTGATAATTAGAAGGATGACGGCGTCACGAATAATAACTGGTCAATTTCCGCGAGAATTTTACGCCCACCAAAAGCACCCTGCAATGATATTAGTCAAATTAATCGTGAGATTTCAGAAGAGAGGTTCAGAGGCAACACTTCACGCATAAGCGGTTTGAGGTGATCATGGGTAAGATTCGACCCCCTCACCCGTCCCGCCCCGGCATGAGCAAGCGCCGGAGGCGGTCCACCCTCTCCCCCAAGGGGGCGAGGGCCGAGATTCAAACCACCTCTCCCCTGCCCGGAAGTGAATCCGATCGAGGTTTCGATTCGAAAGCGTAGTCCGTATGGACCGCATGGGCTACTGCACGGGCTGCAGTTGGTTCCAGCTTCCCGTCAGCTCCGAGTTCGGATTGAAGCTCGGATCATCGCTCATCACGTACTCATTGGCGCCATTCAGCCAGGCGTGGTTGTACTGGTTACTCAGCTCAAACTCGCGTCCCGTGGAGGGATCGCGATAGGTTCGCACATCGCGAAGGTTCTGCTCGTTGGCGTGAAAGCCGATATCCGAAACCTGCTGGGCATTGGCGCTCATGTGCAGGTACGTTTGGGTGGCGTAGTTGATGAGGTCAGCCTGGATCTGGTCCATTTTGGCCTCTTTCTGGGCTTGGATTTGGTAGTAATTGGCAATCCACTTGTTCGTATAGGCGATAAAACGAGGCGTGGGTTGAATGGAGCTCATCACCACCTTGAACAGCTTTTCGTTGCCATCCAGCTTGCCCTTGGGCGCACCCAGCGCCACCTGGTCGACGGCATGGATATCGTATAGAGATCCTCGACCGGCGCGATAGGTCTGGGTCACGAGTGCCACCGAGTACCAGGCCTCCATCGGCTTGCCGCTCAATTGATACGCGAGCCGTACGCGGATGGCGTCGATGCGGGCGCCGCCGTTGCCGGAGTCAGCCGGCGGGAATCCATCGCGCTGGCGCACGAGCTGCTCGAGCGCGGGGTACGGCTCGACCGATTCCACTGTCATCGCCGGCTTCAGGTCGTTCAGCACCATCTGGCGGAAATATTGCTCCGCGCTCATGGGTCTGGCCACGGCGCAGGTATCGTTCGTCTTGCCCCCCGTGTGGGTGCGCCGGTTGGGATCGGTGAGGTTGTGCAACTCCTGCGGGTCGTCGGAGTATTGCCAGGCGTAATTGGGAATGCCCACAAATTTGGTCACGCTATCCGGGCTTTGGGCCTGCCAGAGCACGGAAAAAGCTTCGCTGAAACAGCCCGTCTTGCCGCCATACATCTGGATGGTGCCCCTGAAGTCCCAGGTGCTGGGAATCAACATCTCGATCGTCGTCCAGGGCGCCTCGCCAGGGTGGTCATCGGTTGTGGTCGTGATCTTCACCTTCTTCAGTAGCAGGTAAGAACCTGGACCAGAACTCGGAACGGGCGCTGAGTGTTTGGCGGGCGATGGCGCGGGCGTTTGCGGAGCGGGCTCGGCCGGCTCACTGGGGGGCGGGTTCGGCGGCGGAACCGGTGGTGGCGGCGCGCCCGGTGGATTGCTGGGCGTGTTATTTCCGCTCATGCTCATCGCCTTCTGCGCGGCCTGCTTGCACTGGTCCGACAGCGCATCACTGTGCTGCCTCAGGCAGGCGAGGATTCGTCCCCCGCCCGGCTGTACGTTCGAGCAAAGCCGTTGCACGTCTGCTGTGCAGCCGGCACGCAGCACGGCCATCGCCGCCGCGTCGTCGGCGCGAGCGCAGGGTGCCGCCCACGCGGCGCAGTAAAGGACCAACAATGCCAACCTATTCATGTGAAATCTCCATTCCACGGCAAGCCCTGCCGAATGATCTCTGTTTGTAAGGATATCACAGTCGCGGGGAGAAACAGGTGTCAGGGAACCGTTTCCTTTCCGCCGCTCGTTGTCAGTTCTTGTTGTCGTGAGGCCTCGATCATTCTGATGTCGAGGTACATCCGGGTGGCTAGGAAAGGGGAAAACGGCGTCAGGCGAAGCCGGTCTTCTTCACTTCTCAGCACTCTTCCCGGTCACGGCAGAATAAGCCTTCCGTCTTGTAACCTCACGAGATGTCTGGCGCTTTCTATCGATCCTGAGGTGGGTGCTGGTGGGTTTAGAAGGGCCGACAGCCGGGGCGATCGCACCGGAATCCAGTGCGGTGAGCACGGCAACGGGATTCTTGTCGATGACGGTGAGCAAAGTACGAGCGGGCGCTTCCGGGGTCCTCCGCCCTCCCTCCCAATGCTTGATGGCGTCAAGGCTGAACCCGAAAGTGCTCGAGAATCTCGCTTGGGTCATGCCCAGTCGATTGCGGATTGCTTTCACGTCAACTTCCTGCGGCACATGCGCCGTGAATCCTTCCCGCTTCCCCGCGAGAAAAGCCTCAATATCGTTAAGGCCGTCCATCATCTGTTCGAATTGGCTTTTCATGCTAGCTCCTGTACGTTTCGAAAATATTGTCGGCTCGTTTCCTCAGCGTGTTGCGCTCTGCCATCGACAGATTTTCTTTCTGATTTTTTGCGAAAACCGTGATAAGAAAAACCGGAAATCTCTGGTTGCGCCAGATATATACAACCCGTGCCCC
>PLSX01000091.1 GCA_003165315.1 Acidobacteriota bacterium | reverse complement strand
CCTGATCAAGCTTGATATGCAGTTGAATTCAATCTTCTTCTGGGAGTCGAAGAGAATAATGTCGGTCTTGATTTTGGGGGTGTTCGTATCCGTGCTCTGCAAATGAGCCACAAGGCCAAACGGGGTGCGCTCGGTGGATACAAGGCGCCCGCCACTGGACTTGTGAATATCCAACTCGGGTGTTGGCAGTATCACCTCATCCGGCCCGCAACAATAAAGCAGTTTGTTGTGGGAGGGATTGTCGCCGCCCGTAACATAAAGGTATTGGTCAAAACGATACGGACTCGACGCATTCACCAACTCCTGGTTCAGTTCTTTATCGAAAATGCTGCTTACGGCGCCGCTTTCAGCGTCCAGGGTTAAACGGTAATACGCATTTTCCAGAGTTGTTTCCATGCCGGCCTGGGCGGTTGCGGGACTCGATTTTGCCGGCCGCTTGCTGTAGCACTTGTAACCGAGCGCGGGTACGTCCCGAGCCAAAAAACGAACACGCTGGTAGGAGAATGGCAGTTCGGGCTGCGCGGTCGGCCGCACCGAAAGCACTTGGTAAGGAACCACCTCACCCGTGACCTGGTCCACCAGTTCAAGATCTTTCTGTAGATCGATTTCCACCATTCCACTCCGCTGCCAATTTAGCGGGTTGAAGACCACGAGCGTCCCTTTGGGGTCATCGATGTAATCCGCGATGGCAGCCAATCCGCGCTGCATCACGTAATCCAGGTCCTGCCCCGCCTGGGTGGCAAAAGTATCCTTCACGGCCAACTGCCGCTCAGTCTCTTCGCTTTCCGGGCCGGAAATGCTTTGCCAGGCGCCCCAAGTGTGTTCGTCGAATAGGACCATGTTCTGCCAAAGATTCTTGAGGGCCTTCAGCTCGGGTTGCACATAGGGATGAACCAGCGAACTGATGGTGGAAATTTTTTCAGCCGAGGGCGCCCGCTGTTCCGTCTTTCGCGCGAGGATGGCATTTTGGGTATCGGAATAGATCCCATCCTCCCAATAGGGCCCACCGTCGCCTTTGATGATAGGGATCGAGTCGCCAAGTTGGCTGGCAATTGTGCTCATCGCTTCAGCAATGCCTGAATATGCCAGTTTGGGATAAGCATAAACCTTGTTCCATTCTTCCGCGATACTTGCATGCTGGGGAAAGAGGTCGGAATTCTCCCCTTGCGCTCCATAAAGGAGGACCGTATTGCTCTTGTATTCAGGTGACGTGTACCTTTGCAGGAACCGAGGCAAAACGTCGTGGCCAATCATGACTCTGGGAGGCATTCCCAAAACCCACGACATGCCACCATAGGCATACGCGTACCACATCAGTACCTTGTTTCCGTCGGGACCTTCCCACCAGTAGGGCGATTGTTTCTCCAGATTACTGAACATCAAAATCGGTCCACGCCCCTGGTTGCTTCCGGAGAGAAAGTACTTTAGACCTGCGGCCGCCAGCACGGAGGCATAAGACCATCCTTGGGAAGGGACATCCGTGATGTTGGCGTAATCGAAGTTCGACCCATTTTTCCGGTCAAATTGAAAGCTCGGATAAAGCGAGCGAATCAGGGTTTCAACAGCAGGAAACTCTGTCAATAGGTTGGCATATTCGGCCGGGGCAAAAATCTTATGGTCCTTCACCATTTGCAGAAATCTTTTCCGGTCCTCTGCATTGCGCCCCGCCATGAATTCCTGCACTGCCCAGTATCCATCCGTGCTGTAGCGAAAATCCGGGTGGTCCTGAATCATTTGCATAGCTTCGTCAAGAAGCCTGCTCTGAATCTCAGAAACCTTGGCCTGGTAATCGGTGAATCCAACATCGATATGCACGTGAGGAACAAGAAGAACGGTCCACTTCCTCGCCGGAGTCAGAGCAACAGAAGATCGGCGCGTTTGATGGCCGAATGTTGCGGATATGTCGGCCTTCGTTGCCGCCGCAAATTCCGGCACCGCGAACTCGACGCGCTCCTCTCCGAAATCATGCCCGGGGGCAACGTCGCTGGAAAATTTATTGGTCCCCAGGTTGAGGGTGACTCGTCCCTGCCGGGAGGGACAATTATGGCGCACGTAAAAATCCACGAGTTCGACGAGTTGGTTCTCTTTTTGCTGGTAAAAGACCGTCGGCTCTGCCAGGAGACTGATCGCGTTGGAGGAGAAACTCTGGCTCGGATCGTGTTCCAGTTCAAGGGCGTCGTACGACAATCCAGGATCACTGAAATCATCGATGGAGGAAGGGTCGTCAATGGCAGTCAGAACCAACTTGTTCTTCCCCTGCTTCAAGGCAGCCGTTGGAAGCTCAATCTCGACGGTATCATCCCAGTATTTGCTGCCTGGAACGTCGTGAAACTGCGGGTGCTGATAGGCCAATCCTAGGTGTTGATTGATATCAACTTGCAGGATTGAGAGTCGGCCGCTATCCGGCGCGATGAAGCCCACCTTTAAAACATACAGTCCCTTTGGCACCGTGGATAAATCGAATTCAATCGTGTAAGGATAGGCACGATGACCCGCTTTGCCGTTGGAAGTTCCCGGTTGAAATGAAGGCCAGTCGGTGGTGGCATTGCTTTTGCCCGCAATAAACATAACGGGGCTCTGCGGGTAATTGTTGCCAAAGTTCAGTGCGCCGGGACCATTAAACTCGGCGGATGAATGATCAAATTTGCCAATTTGCCAGACGATCTCAGTTCCTGCCAGCGCTTGATGGCTGACGAAAATCATCGCTATCAGACAGAATACGAGTTGCCGCGGAGATAATGCTGGAATAAGAGTATATTGTCTTCTCATATTATTCTCCCCCATCCTGAAGTTTCTCGAACTGGGCACGGCGAAAATGACATTATCCCTCGCCAAATCGTCATCACTCGCAGCGTGGTCACGTGCAGGTCCCCCTTATACTCCTTTTTTGCCCCGAGATTAAGCTCGATTTTGGAACATATTGCACCCACAGGGGTTTTGGTTTGAGATTCCGGAGTGTGGTGACTCCTTAGGCTCGGGCAACTTCGCTATTGAAAACAAGAGGGTGTCGAGCTTCCGAACAAATTGCTCCAATACCGTGCCCACTTCAAATCTCGTGTAAATCCCGTCGCACTCGTGGTAGATTGCCGCCGTTGGAGGAAGGATCAACAATGACACCACGCCGTTTTCACCCGTTCACATGCATCGCCTTAATCAGTGCCACGTTCTTATGCGCCTGGCGGGCCTATCCCCAGTCGACGGATTCATGGCGGCCCCAGGCCTCACAATATCGCTTCCACATGATTGGGAACGCGCACATCGACGCACCGTGGCTCTGGCCGTGGCCGGAATCAATGTCCGTCGTGCTCAGCACCTTTCGCTCAGCGCTGGATCGGATGAATGAAAATCCTGATTTCACCTTCACGGCAAGTTCGGCCCAGTTTTACGAGTGGGTGGCAGAGGCAGATCCCAGGATGATGGAAGAAATCCGTCAGCGCATGAAGGAGGGGCGGTGGGAGGTGGTGGGCGGATGGTGGGTCGAGCCCGACGTCAACATTCCCAGCGGTGAGTCACTGGTTCGGCAAGGGCTCTATGGCCAGGAGGTGTTTCAACGGCTTTTCGGGCACACCGTGGAAGTTGGTTATAACCCCGACGCCTTTGGGCATCCCGGCACGCTACCGCAAATCCTGAAATTACAGGGGATGAACTCCTTTGTGTTTATGCGGCCTCTAATCAATGAGAAGACCTTGCTCGGCCCACTCTTCTGGTGGCAAAGCCCCGATGGCTCGCGCGTGCTCGCGTACAGGATTCCCGTTGCTTACGGAAGCGGGCCCGAAAGCGTTTCCAGCCGATTGCATGAAATCATTGCCGGCTATCCGGGCCCACTGCGGGACCTGATGGCTTTCTATGGCGCGGGGGACCACGGTGGCGGACCGACCAAGATCAATATTAACTCCATTCATGATATTCAGAAGCAGTCGGGCGCGCCGCGACTGCTGTTCAGCACGCCGTCCCTTTACTTTAAAGAGGTTGGCAAGCTCTCGAATCTGCCCACAGTGGCGGACGAACTGCAACATGTGGCCGTAGGCTGCTATACAGCGGAAGCGGACATCAAGAAAAATAACCGCACCACCGAAGCGGCTCTTGCCACAGGCGAGAAGATGGCGGTCCTGGGATCGCTGCTCGTTGGGTCGAAATACCCCGCTGCGGAGTTGGCCGATTCGTGGAAGAAAGTGTTGCGCATGCAGTTTCACGATAGCCTGGCGGGCACAGCGATTCCCGAGCATTATGAGGTGGCGCGCGCTGCCTACGGGTACGCGATGGAAGTTGCCGACCAGGCCATCAGCCTCGCGGTACAGAAAATTGCCTGGCAAATTCCCACTACCGATCCGAATTCGGAGTACCTGGTGGTCTTCAACCCTCACGCCTGGAACGCCAACCTTAATGTGGAATACGATTTGGGTTTTGGCTTCGATAGCGGGCTTAATGCTCCCAACAGCTTGTTGGAGGATGAACGCGGCAACTCCATTCCTCATCAATGGGTGCAGGCTTCCACGATTACGGATCACCGGGTCAAGCTGGTGTTCAGCGCGCCCGTGCCCGCCTTCGGTTATCGCCAGTTCCGCCTGCGGAAGATCGAGTCAACGCCCCAACCCGCTTCCCTGGTGCATGGTTCGGAAAAGGAACTTGAAAACGAACACCTGCGCGTAACCTTTGCTGCCGATGGTTCCCTTGCAATTTACGATAAGGACGCCAAGGCGGAAGTCTTCCGCGGCGTCGGAGGAGGAGCTCGCGCGGTGGTGATGGACGACCCCAGTGATACTTGGAGCCACGATGTGCGGGACTACTCAGTGGAGGTCGGCGCTTTCAGCAACGCTACCTTCCGTGTGCTGGAGAATGGTCCTTTGCGCGCCGCTGTTCGCGTGCGAACACATTATGGGTCATCCTCGTTGCAGGCTGATTGGATACTCTCCGCTGGCGCCCGGAGTCTTGAAGCACGCGTGGTTCTGGATTGGCACGAGCACTTGAAGATCCTGAAATTCTCCTTCCCGGTTGAGGTGCAGAACCCGCAGCCGACCTATGAAATCGCTTACGGCTACTTGGTGCGCAAAGCGGTGGGCGAAGAGGACCCCGGGCAGCGGTGGGTTGATCTCTCGGGTGACCGCGCGGGAAGCGCGTACGGCGTTGCCATCATCAACGACGCCAAGTATGGCTATAGTGTGCAGGGAAACGACCTGAGGGTTTCCATTGCACGCGGCGCAGTCTATGCGCAACATATTCCCCGCACCGTGGACCCCCACGGCGAGTATCTTTGGCAGGACCAGGGTGAGCAGACGTTTCGAATGCTCCTCATCCCGCACACGGGAACCTGGCAGGACATGGGTTTGGTCCGGCGGGCAGAAGAGTTCACCGCACCCGTCCCGATCATCTATCAGGGGATTCATGGAGGCACCCGGCAGTCGGCGGGCTCGTATCTATCAGTGGATGTGCCAGACGTGGTCGTTTCCGTGGTGAAGAAGGCCGAAGTGGGCAATGACATCATCATCCGCGCCTACGAGACAGCTGGGCGTCCGGCGCATGCGACACTTGAGATCGGAATGATGAAGCGGCGATGGCAAGGGAATTTCCGCCCGCTGGAAATCAAGACTCTGCGAGTGCCTGCGGCAGGTGGCGTAATTCGTGAAGTCAACGTGTTGGAGCAGTGACAGCGGCCTTCAACAATCCGCGCTGATCAGCAAAAAGGCCCACCATTCAATCGGGTGGGCCTTCTGCATTTGGCTCGATTCCATGCGGGAGCGGAGCTATTCCACCTTCGCCAAGCGGAGCGTCTTGATCTCCCAGGGCTTCATGTGGAAGCGAATGGTGCTGCCTTCCCCCACCGGCCCTACGGAGACGTCTTCCAGCAACGTTGTTTCCGTGGCTCGAACTTCACGCGGCAGATGAATCGTCACATCGCCCTCGCGCCCCTCGCATTCGTAGAAACGAACGATGGCGTCGTGGTCGTAAAAACCTTCCATCTGCTTCATCGCGTAAAGCACCACGTGGTCGCTGTCGGTTTTGATAAAGGAGTACACGTCAGGTAGTCCGCCCTTTCGGCTATTCCACTGTTCCTGCGGGCTCGCATGCTGAGGCTCCTGCAATGACAGCAGCGGTGAGTTGAACGCCATGGCCTGGAATTGCACCTTTCCTTCGCGCCAGTCTCCCTTGTGGGGATAGATTGAATAGTTGAAGTTGTGCTCGCCCTCGTCGGCGCGCGGGTCCGGATCCCACGGCCCTCGAATTACCGACAGATGGATCGTGTTGTCTTTGGAATCGTAACCGTTGCGGCCGTTGTTGATGATGGCCACACCGTAGTCGGCATTTGAGATGTCCAGCCATTTCCCCATGGGCATTTCTATCCCCGTCTGGTCGCGCTCGATGGCGCCGTAGGGAATCTCCGCTGAGACCTTGCTCGACGCGGCATCCACGGGGAAGTTCGCTTTGAGGAAAGTGGCGCGCTCATACCAGTCGAGCGTCATGTTGACATCCACGCGAGGAGCGCCCGCCAGCAAGCTGATGTCCTGAATGAACTGCGAATCGCGGAAGCGCCGCACCACGCGAATTGTGGCTCGCGCCGGTCCCTGTTCGGTTATTTCAATTTGTGCGGGCTTCTCAACCTGCCATTTCTTTCCCGTCAACCCGATATCCCAGGCAGGGCCGCCGTAGTCCATCGGAACCTTGGCAATCGCTTTGGCTTGCTCCGCCGTATCTTCCCACGCGGTCAGTGAGTTGCCTTCGCCGTGGAAAGCTTCTCGCTTGTTGGTCTTGTCGTAGAGTTTGGCGATGTTGCCCGTCTCAGGATCGATCTCCACGCGCAGCAGATCGTTCTCAAGGTACGGCCTGGGCTTCGAACCCGCTTGCAGTGCAACCGCCACAGCCTTGTGAGTTGCGCTTTCGGGCACCAGGCGATAAAGCTTCAGGCCCATTTGCGGAACGTTTTGCGCCATGAAAGCCACCGTGGCGGTTTCGCGCGCCCCCGCTTTTTCCGGCGCCTTCAGGATTTGTACCGGTATCGTCTCCGTTCCATTCACGGCCACCATGCGCGCGGGCAGCGAGAAGGCTGAAACCTGGGCCGTCACCAGGTCCGTGCGGTCCCACGATTGCGGATTGTAGACCACCAGGGGAACACCCTCGCCCTGGGTATTTAACTGAAGGCCCAGATTTTCCAGTGAGAATTTCAGGGCGCGGTTGCCGCGTTCAAAAATCTCCTCGTATTGATGCACGGCGTCGGCGTAAATTGGGCCGATCCCCGAGCCTGCGGCAAGGTCGTGGGCCTGGTCGAGCAGGGCGATCTTCCACGCTTCGGTGAGGTCGCGGTTCGGATAGTAGTCGCGGTAGTCAAAGAACACCGAGAGTTCCGACATCTTTTCTGCGTTCAGCAGCAGTTGCTCCGCCATGCGATTATGCCGCTTCATATCAACCTGTGTGGTGTAGCATCCGGAGAGAACAGGGTTCAGCTCCTTGGTATAGAGGGGGAAGTCCTTCTTTTCCGTCAACAGCAGGTCAATGTAATTGGCCACGTTGGTGGTGCGCACATGCACGTCGTCAGGTGAGGCGTTAAGTTTGGCGATGCCTTCAACATCATCGGGATTAGGGCCGCCGCCGTGGTCGCCCATGCCGTAGAGCACCATGATGTTCTTCACGCCGGCAATCTGCGCGCTCCTGATGCCCAGAACGGTGGTGTGGTCATGATCCATGGGTTGGGCATATTCTCCCGGCGAGCTGTACCCGATCACGCGTGTTCCGTCCAAACCCTGCCACCAGATGATGGGCGGGCGCGTGGTGTCATGCGGGCGATTGAAGAGATAAAACTCAATTCCCGCCTTGCTGGCGATCTGCGGCATCGAAATCGGATGGCCGAAAACATCTGGCTGCCACGCAAACCGGATGTAGTGGCCAAACTTTTCCTTGCTGTATTTCTGGCCATAAAGAAACTGGCGTACCAGCGATTCGCCATCAAGCACGTTCTCATCGTTCTGCGCCCAACTGGAGCTGGCGGGAATAAAGTTGCCGGTCTTGGCCTTCTCCACGATGCCCTTGAACACATCGGGGTAGTAGCGTTCCATCATCGAAAACACCACCGCCTGGTCTTGCAGATAGGTGTAGTCCGGGTACTTGTCCATCAGCTTGAGCTGGTTCGTAAAGGTGTTGTACATCACGTCGTGGATGGACTCCTCCCAGCGCCAAAGCCAGGCCATGTCCATGTGGGCGTAACCCACCACATAGGCGGTGTAATCCTTCGGCTTGGGCGGATTTTGCGCCCCCGCCGTGGCCGCCAATCCTGAGAAGATCAACAGAGCGATCAGAGATTTGCGCACAGACTACCTCCTCAAAGATCTCTCATTGGGATGATTGCAGAATGCACCGGGATTTGTTCATCGTGATTGCAGTATCGTGCTCCCAGCCGGAGGGCTAACATACACCCGGCCGAAGTTGAACGCAATTGGTGACGAGGCAGCCTGATCGAGAACTCGTGGCACAAGACCTGCCACGCCTTGACGCGGGCAGGTATATCACCATATGGAGTTATATCGCAGAGATGACTCCCCGGGGCATTTCGTGTACCATTCCCCGGGGAGTTATACAAGTCAAATGAACATGCGAAGACGCGGCGCTGCAATCGTAATTCTCACGGTAGCCCTGTGTTGTGGGGGGCAGCGGCGGATTCTTGCCTCCATGCCGGCGGCGCTTCCAGACGACTGCGCCGTCACCGTGGATAAGGCCAAGGAAATGATGCAGCAGCAAGAAATGAAGGCGGCGCAGGAATTGCTTCGCGGCGCCAGCGCCGCTTGTGCGAGAGATGCCGAGCTGTTTGACACGCTGGGCCTGGCCTATGCTTTTGATCATCACTTTGACCAGGCGCAGGCGGCTTACGAGAAGGCCTTGACGCTTGAGCCCGGCAATGCGGTCTTCCGCAATAACCTCGCCAGCAGTTACCTGCAGGCCGGCCAGCGCGCAAAAGGTGAAGCGGAACTGGATCGCGTGCTGAAAGCCGATCCCCACAATCTCACCGCCAACGCCAATTTGGGGATGCTCTATCTGACCGATGAGAAATACCCCCTGGCTGTCCGCCACTTTGAAGCCGCCGGGGGCGCGCACTCCAGCGATCCCATGCTGCTTATGGAAATGACCGCAGCCTATCTCGGCGCGGGAAACTCTGAGGCCGGACTCCGCACAGCGCGGCAGGCTTCCCACCTTGCGGGCGCCAATCCCCGCATCCACTATTCGCTGGGGATAATTCTCGCGCAAGCGGGTGAATATGAGAGGGCGCTGGCGGAGTTTCAATATATTCCCCAGTCGGATCTTGACGCTACCGCCCACATGAATCTGGGTATGACGCTTTCCAAGCTGCAACGCTATGAGGAAGCGCGCAAGGCCTACGTGGAATCCATCCGCCAGGATCCCTCCAACGCTGATGCTTACCTGCACATTGGAGCGGATGCCGCCGCCACCGGCGATATGGCCACGGCAGTCGATTGGTTGACCCAGGCGCACGAGAAGGCGCCGGAGCGCGCGGAAATTTCCGCGGACCTGGCGGAAGTCCTGATCGCCACCCGGAACTTCGAATCAGCACAATCCCTGTTGGATGAGGTTCTACGCACCCAGCCTGATGAGGCGGCGTTGCAGGCGGCGCTGGGGGATCTCAATCTGAATCAGGACAACTTTGGCCAGGCGGCTGAAGCCTATGAGCGAGTTCTCAAATCCCAGCCCGGAGACCTCCACGCGCAATTGGTGTTGGCAAAATGCCACCTTGGTTTGAATCAGAACGTCCAGGCGGAGAGGGAATTGGGCGCTATCCTGACGGCCGATCCTGGCAATCCGGAGGCCCTGGCCCTGCGCGGGCGATTGGCCATTGCCGCCGGCCAGCCTGATGTTGCCCTTGATTGGATTCACCGGGCTCTGGTGAGCGATCCGCACAATATGACGGCCAATGAGGATTACGCCGCGGTGATGCTGAAGGAGGGCAAGGCAGAAGAAGCCCGCGCCACGCTGGTGAAGCTGACCGAGTGGGATTCCGGCAATCCGCGTTACCACTATCTGTTGGGACAGGCCTTGGCGAAGACGGGGGACGCCGCAGGGGCGCAAAAGGAATTTGAAACCTCGCAGAAGTTGAAGGCCGCTGCACCCGCCACCGCTCCAGCCCGGTAGCCTGTACATCACATGCTGTTTCTTACTGCAAGTGGGTTCGCACCAGGAACTCATCCACATTTTCCCGCACCACCAAGGCCGTTTCCGTATAGGTGGTGGGGGGAACCTGCTCGTTTCTCAACCAGCGGAGGATGATGGAGAGGATCTTTTTCCCATACTCTTCCGGAAAAGTGCAGATGGTGGCGATAAACGGGCTCCCCGCATCCTTGATCTCCGCCAGCACGCGCTCAACGGGGCTGAGGTCATTGCCGACGACACCGGTGTGTTGTTCCCGCCCCAGTTCTTTTGCGGCGCGGATGGCTCCCAGGGCGCTGATGTCATTGATTGCGGCGATCAGCACGCGTTTGCGGGGACTGATCTCCCGGAAGAATTTAAGGGCGGCGCGGTAACTGTCCTGCTCCGTTCCTTTGCCATCACGCCGCACCACACGGCGTGCTCCACGCCCTTTGACGGCGCCTTGCAGCCCCTCCAGAAATCCCACGATCCGCGAGTGGGGATGAGGGCCGGCGGCAAAAGCCTCCAGCAGAAGCACCTGATCAAGACCGCCCTGCCATTTTTTGTGGACGAAGGCTCCGGCTGCTTGTCCCAGCGTTAATCCACTGGTGTAATTGTTGGGCCCGAAGTACAAGGCGCCCGGCTGGGGGATGTCAATGGCGAGAGTGGGAATGTGGGCTTTGGCAAACATGTCCGCCAGAACCGGCGCCACCTTCGCATGCCTCTGGCATTCAATGGCGAAATCAACTTTCTCCCGGATCATCCACCGGGCGTGTTCAATTGCCTTGTCCGCATCGAATTCATTGTCCAGGGGAAGAAGTTCCACCAGAGCCAATCGCGCCGCCTCCACCAGCCCGTGCGTTACGGCGTCGGAAAAGGGCAGGCCACGGCGAAGCTGGGCATAGCCCACCCGGTACTGGCGGGAACCCACAAGGAGTTTGAACTTCTTGGTGCGGGCGTCTTTTGCCACCCAACCATGCCTTTCAAACGTGTGGAGAATACGCAGAGCGGTGGCAAGATCCAGGTGGCAGGCGTCAGCAATGTCGGAGAGGCGCGCTCCGGAACGGATCCGCCCCATGGCGTTGATGATCTCAATTGCCTTGCCCAGCACCTTGATGTAGTAGCGCGGTGAAGCCGATTTGGCGCCATTCGGCCCTGTCAGACTCCCGGTCATAATTCCCCCATGGTTCGCGGCAGTTTCCTCTGCCGCCTTTCCTTTAATCTGGCATTATCCCGAAAGCACAGTTGATGCTATTTCCATGCCGTCAATTCATAATCTGATCATCATCGATTCTGATTACCCGCCTGCGAAGGTGTTGGTTGCCTTTCCCGTGCGGTAAATTTCACTGCCTTTAGCCTTAACCATCCAGCCGACTGCCCACTCTCTCTATGCAAACCGTAATTGATTTGTCCAGCGGAAATAATCAACTTTTACGATGTAAAATTATAATTTTCTTGACATGCCGTGTCAATAGCGTTAAATCCATGCGCAGTAATAGCGGTAATACTAGGCCATCCGGGGCAGGACAGCCGGCAAAGGCGGCTTTTTGCCTGGGAGGCCATTCTCAGGTTTGTCTCTCGCTCTTCCCAGCGTCGGGCAGAGTGGCACGATCAAGGGTTTCACTGTTTCACTTGCACTATTGCGTCGCGAGCGGGTCAGGGGGCTAAGTTCACTGCCCATTCCTCAGATGGAGGTCACCGCTTATCATGGAAGTCACGCGAAATGGCTTTAAGCGAGAACTCCTCGGGAGTCTCGCTCTCCTCGTCCTTCTGTTCTTTTGTTTGCCGTGCAAACTCTCACGCGCACAAACTTTGAACGGGTCGTTCCATGGGACCATAGCTGACCCAACCGGGGCGGTAATTCCCGAGGCCACGGTCGTGATTAAGAATGTGGGTACCGGCGCCACCCGGCAGATAACTTCCAACGCCGCCGGGTTCTACACGGTAACTCAGTTGCCCCCGGCTAGTTACACCATTACGGTTTCCAAGCCTGGATTCAAGACGGAAATCCAGAGGGTCGAACTGCTGGTTGCTGAGGACCGCGAGGTGACGATCACCTTGCAAGTCGGTCAGGTAACCCAGCAAGTCGATGTCACCGCCCAGGCTGCGGCGCTCAACACCACCAACAGCACATTGGGAACGGTCGTGAGCTCCACGCAGGTCGTGGACTTGCCCCTGAATGGCAGGCAATTCACCCAGATGATTCTATTCACGGCGGGCGCGACACCGCACGAAGGCGGCCAGCAGGCCGCTTTCCAGGTACAGGAAGGCGGCGGTGGAATCAGCCCGGCCGTTAATGGCCAGGGAGCGCGGTTTAACAATTACACCCTTGATGGCGGTCTGAACAACGAAGTCTTCAAACAGACCTGGACCATCAGTCCCCCTCCGGACGCCATCCAGGAGTTCAAGGTGCAGAGCCACTCCGTGGATGCCAGTGTCGGCATGGCGCCGGGTGCCAACGTCAACGTCGCAACCAAGACGGGTACCAACCAGTATCACGGCGATGCCTGGGAATTTTTGCGCAACGACGCACTGGATGCTGCGAACTACTTTGACAACTACTTTAACCTCGTAAAACCTCCATACCGTCAAAACCAGTTTGGCGGCACCATCGGCGGCCCCATGACGATACCCGGTTTGTATGACGGCCGTGCCCATAAGACCTACGTTTTTGGCTACTACGAGGGATTTAGGTCAACGGAAGGCTTTACTGAAACCGCCAGCGTCCCCTATGCCAGTGAGCTAGGCGGAAACTTTGGTGATATCCTGACCAATAAGGACGTGCTGATCAACGGGACAGGATGTGAAGCGCCGGCGACACCTTGCATTCCTGAACTTGATCCCTTGGGGCGAAACCTCTATCAAGGTGAAATCTTCAATCCTTACAGCACCCGGCAGATAACCCAGGGACAGGTGGATCCAACGACAGGCTTGACCGCTCAGAGCAGCGGCTTGGTGCGCGACCCATTTCCTGGCAACGTCATTCCCACAAACATGCTGACGTCTCAGGCTTTGTATTACGTCAGTAAGCTTTACCCTGCTGCGAACTACACCCCGCCGGGAGGAAATGTATTTCCCAATTCTGCGATCAACAGTAACGATGCCGTTCGGGGCGACCAATTTGGCATCCGCCTAG
>PLSX01000015.1 GCA_003165315.1 Acidobacteriota bacterium | reverse complement strand
TTGGCCGGTTATTACCCGTTACACGACCAAGTGGCGCGGGAGCTTCAAAAATCATGGTTCAGCCGTAATCGCATTTCATCTCGGTTTGGGCTGTCATCCACAAAGCCGCAACGTACGCCGGGTCCCGAGAAGCGTGTTTACCGCTGCAATCATTGATGGACGATGACCACCCATTTACACGGTACGATTTCCCATCCAATACGCTCGCGCCTATAATCAGATGGGTGAATGTTGCGGCGGGGAAAGAGGGAAGCAAATGGCTGATTCTGATCGTGCTGAAGATCTATTCCATCAAGCAACCACGGCGCGAAATAATCGCGAATACCCAAAAGCCGAACACCTGCAACAGCAAGGCTTAGCGCTGTGGGGCGCAGAAGATGCGAGGTTCTCCGAGGAGTTGGAAAACCTTGCCGGAATTCACTACATCCAGGAAAAATTCGACCGTGCAGCCGGGGAGTATGAACGTGCCCTAAAAGTTCGTGAGGGGCTCGACCCGGAGAACGATCCCAGCGTTCTGCGCCTTCTCTACTGGCTCGCGAATTCCTATTTCAAGGCCGAGAAATACGATCTCGCTGAGATTGCGATGCGTCGAGCGCTAGGCTTGGCCGAGACTTGCACTGATTCCCCTGAGACCTTAGCCCGTTCTCTGTATGAACTCGGTTTTCTTCTTTATTACGTGGGGCGATATCAGGAGGCGGGCCCCTACCTTCTAAGGGCGCTCCCTCTTTTCGAGAGCGCCAAGGGAGCTTCGGACCCAGAGACCGTAGGGGTTCTGGAACGAATTGCACTCACCTATGCGAATTGTCCCGCGATCGGCGAAGATCCTGGGCCGTACTTCAAAAGAGCGGTAGAGGTCCTCAGACCAGAAGGGGAGATGCGTCAGACCTATATCCAAAACCTGTGCCGCTGGGCAGACTTTGTGGCCACGGGCCGCCGGTTCGAAGAGGCAGATGTCCTGTTCTCGCAGCTCCTGGCACTCATAGGCGAATCGCGTGAGCCAGACGATCTTGATTCCTTTTGGGTTACCCGGCAATGTGTGGAGTATTTTCAATCGCGCGGCAAGGCTGACTTAGTCCTGCACCTCGTGGCGCGCGATCAGGAATTTGACACTTACAGCGATTCGGTAAAGAGGCAATTAGAGCACGCCGAACAAACCTTGGCAGACGACGATCCCGCATTTGCAGAGGCGATTTTCAACTCGGCTAACCAAGCCATTTTTCAAGCCAAATATGAAGACGCCGAATCTCTCCTTGGGCGTGCCCTCCGGGCTTATACGAATATCGAGGGCGATCAAAGCGAGGCAGTTGTTCGGGTGCTGGGCCGGATTTGCGTCGTATGCCGGGTGTTAAAGAAATTCGATGCTGGTGAGGCGGCGATTCAACGGGCGCTCGACATCGCCCGCCGGCGCTATGCCGACCGATATGTCCTGCCGGCAATGCTGGAAAACCTTGCGCTGCTGCGTGAAGCCGAGGGAAAAGTCGCTGAAGCGACCGATTCTTACCAACGTGCCGTAGCGGAATACGAGAGGGTTTGTGGCTTTCCTTCGCACGATACGGTGGAAGCACTTTACCGGCATAGTGGCTACCTTCTTGGAATCAAGGATCTCGGTCTTGCTGAAGCAAAAGTTCGCCGAGCCATGTCCGTAATGGACGGGATCGAGTCTCTTTCGGATTACGCAAGATCAGATTACGTAGCTACGCTGGCAACGATTCTGGAAGCAAGGGGATGCGAAGAGGAAGCCGTCGGAATGAGGAAGCGTGCCGACGAGATCTACCAGCGTGCAGAAAAGAAGAGTGAGGCCAAACGCGAAGACCAGTAGGATATGGTGGCCGCCGCACACGCTCTTGCGCAAACCATTTGCGGAGCAGTCGAGGAAAGTAAATGGAGAGGTCCGCTCGTAACTTTCCGAAGGGATTTCCCTCCGCGTTGTGAGGTTTGGTATCGTTTCCAACCATTAGCTATCGTTTCAACGCTCCGAACCGTGATAATTGGCGACAAATCCCCTTCCTGCAAGCACAATTAGTTCAGGGCCACCCAACACCCATAATTTCGGTGAAAGAGGCTGCGCAAACCAAACCCAACCGTTCGACTTTGCCGTGTAGTCGCCAAACCGTAGAAGTGCCTCACGCAGTCAAACTCCCGAGTTACGGGGTTCTCGGATGTCTGGATATCCGATCCTCTTCACTTGCGCTACCGTATCATTACACGCCTGGGCGGAAAGCCTTTTCAATGGCCCGATGAGCCGATGATTCGTTGATTCGATGCGAAAATGGCTCGGCACCCCAATGCGGCAATGGCCCGATCACCGGATCACCCGGTCACTCCATCTACCAATCCCATCACTAAAATTTTTGATCAGGGTGGAGCCGCGCTAGCGCTTCGGTGGCGGCTTTATGGACGGCTCGGTCCACGTCGGAGTTCTTTCCCGCCGTTGATTGATAGACTTCGCGGTAGATCTCCTCGCCCTTGACGGGGTCTCCCTTGCGGAAATGCAGGCTGCCGATCAGCATGGGCCAGAGCGGGTTGTGGGGGAATTCCTGCTGCAACTCATGGAACAGGTGGATGGATTTGTCGTACTGCTTTTCACTGTTGCGGGAGAAATCCTTGGCCAGGTAAAACTTCGCTTCCGGACTTACCAACTCGCCTTTTTCCGCGCAGAGCTGGAGCTGCCTCAATCCCTCCGTGCGGCTTCCGCCCGGGAGTCCAATGAACACGCTTAGGATTTTGACGATGGAAGAAAGCGTGTCGACAAAATAGTTATAGATGCCAAGGCCGCAATAGGCATCAATCAGGGTGGGGTCGAGCTGAAGCGCCTCGAGAAGAAGGCTTCGCATTTTCTTTCCGGCGCGAGCGGTGGGCAGGTCGCGGTCATGCAGTCCATCCAGCCGTGCGCGCAACGCATAGGCAATGCCTTCATACAGTAGATTGCGGGCAAGGTCGTCGCGAGCGCGAACGCGCTCTTCCGCCTTGTGAATCGCCACCCGATCGAGGTCCTCAAAGTGCGAATCGTAGGGCGTGGCATCGCTGTTGGCGACATCGAAGACATCAGGATCGATCAGATTGGCGGATGCATAGTAGATTTTCCACCATGTTATGTTGGCTTCCAGGATAAAGCCCAAAGGCGAGTCGGGATCCTTCTGCTCAATCTGCTGGGCAACAACAATGGCGCCGTCGAGGTCGCCATCCATCATCATGCTGACACCGCGGCCGGCGTAATGGCGGTCTTCTTCTTCGTTGGGGCGATTGGAGCCGGCTTGCGCGGGGCAAACCCATACCAGGCTTGCCGCCAGCAGTGAAGCCGCGAGCAAAAAGGTTTTCGTCATCAAGCGGAATTTTCGCATGGATTCGCCAGCAAAAGAGTGAATCATTTTACACAGCGCCACGGCGGCCCGCAACCCAGGCGGGAATTGCATGGGCGCAGCCTGCATACAGACAACACAATTTGTAGCGTCGATCTCCGATCGACGACGGCGGTCGGAGACCGCCGCTACAGCCGGAGGGGGAGACAACAACGTCGTTCCGTATTGAAAGCTTGAACGTCGAATTGAATTTTGCGGATGAATGCGCCTGCGGTGACTATCGAATGGAGCCGTCCCGGAAAAATTGATCTGCCGTGAACGGGTCCTGCGGAGGCACGGGTGAGCACACCAATACCCTGGGGTGTTGAAGGGCAGAGGGCCGCTCGCGCGCGGCCCTCAAGCCGTGGGAGGAGAGAACTCTATTTATCCTTGCGAATCGTCTTGAACTGATCCTGAAGTTTCAAGGCTTCTTTTTGCAGGCCCTGATCCGGCGCATCCTTCAACTGAGCCAGAGCTGCTTTCACGATCAGGTCACCCTGGTCGCAAAGGGTCAACAGCTTCTGCGGGTCGCGCCCGTGATGGCGATCGAACACCGTTGCGCCGTCGGTTAATTCCTTGGCAAGGAAAATGGCGAACGCTGCGCCGCCCAGTTTGGTGGAACCACTGGCAAGAGCCTGTCGAGCCTTGGCCCGGTCGCCAGAAACCACGTCCGCCAGGGCCTCGTCGATGCCTTTGCGCATGGCATCGGCCTGGGCAGCTTCCTGGTCATCCGATTCGATCCAGCCACCTTCCAGAACTTTCGCCAGTTGCTTTACGCTGGTGGGACCCTCGGTGGTGGGAAAGCTTGCCTCCAACGCGACCTCCTTCGCGATCACTCCGTCGGGGGCGAGTTGGTGCGAGGTTTCGGCCAAATTCAGGGCGGCTCTTGACGCGACAGAGAGATTGTCGCTGTGCAGGCGGCGGTAAGCGGATTGAAATTGAGGGTTCTTGGATTTCTCCGCGCCTTTGTCATAGGCCGCGGCCAACTCCATCGAGCCTTTAAGTTCGCCCGCAAAAATGATGGCGCGAAGCACCCGGGCGCGCTCCGTATAATCCTCGGGCGGGGTGGCCCGAGCCAGCTTACCCGTCAGCTCCAGCGCAGAATCCAATTGACCTTTCTTAAATGCTTCTGCAGCGCGGTCATAGGGGCTGGTGGCAGGGGCGGGCTGGTTGCTGGATGGCCCGCAGCTTACCAGGAAAATTCCCGCAAGAATGATAATACCCAGTAGTCGCAAAGTTGGAGAGAATGAACGGCAAGAAATAAACATAACCAAACCTCCGGGGAGGGTGGCGCTGTACGCGGATTGCATCGCTACGGTGGGGCCGCCGCGATGGACCGTTGCCACTTGATTGGCCAGGACTGCTGCTCAGGTGCGAGGGAGGTTTAGCTGAACCGCATACCCCGGCGAATAGCGGCGCAACTATAAGTCAAGCCGGGTGTGATTTCAAGGGGAAGGTTTTTGCTGTTTTTTAGAGGGTGGAACGGTTACGAAGGCGCAATTCAAAAGTCAAAAGGCAAAGGGCTAAAGTCAAAAGGCAAAAGGGAAGAGCCTCATGCTCCGATCTGGTTTTTCAAATGCGCGGGGCAATCCATTGAGCTTGGCGAGAGGCTAGAGACACCACGCCCGCCCTTTGTCTGTTGCTTGCTCAGACAAAGGGCGGGCTGAGTGTGAGCGGATTATCGTCCCGCTGGAACGGCTACGATCCGCCCCCAATGATCAAGATCGATCGAGTCTCGCCACCGAAGCGCAGTTCCTGAAGTTCCTGCTTGTTGTCCTTCTGGCCGAAGCGAGCCTGACTGCAAGGGTTCTTTACCGGCTTTTCCACAATTTTGCATCCCGCCGTGGCCACCACCTTATCGTCTTGCTTGAAGGTGACCTGCTTGGATGCCTCGTTGACGTCAACCTGATACTCTCCGGCCTTCAACGCCTGCCCGCTGGGAAGGACTGAATCCGAAAAGATCGTGATGGTCTTGTTTTTTTTGGCAAGGGCGATCGAAGATAGGAACAACACCGCTCCCGCCAGCAAAAACAAGACTTTCAAGCTCTGTCTCGACATGAATGCCTCCTAACAATTTTCCGGCCCATGAAGCCTATGGGCATGCGCCGACATGATCCACCCGTGCCGCAATTGCCCGGCTTTCGCACCCGCTGCCCATCGGCAGCGAGGGCCACTCCCTGCAAAGCACCCGGCATGCCACGTTATGACGAATGAGTTGTTCTTGCGTAAATATATATTTCCTTTGTTCAAATATACTTGTGAGAGGCTAGGGGCGGCGGAGGGGAAAATTGTCAGGTATTTAAATCGCGCAGGCGGATTTTCACATTGCGAGAAAATCCCCAGCCATCCCATACGTCAAATTTACAAGTGTCGGACTGCAAGAATTTTCACTACAATTTGTCCCAAATGAGGCCTTCTTAATTTGGTTTTGTCCTTGAAATCGTGACGTTGTGATGTCATTTCCCCGCAAATAATACGAGATTCGCTATGCCGGATTTGACTGCGCTTGGGGAATGCGGAACCTTAGCACAGTCTTTTCCATGCTGTGCGATTCATTGTTCCCGTACCCCATTGAGGGCAGCCTGTTCGGAGACACGGAGCGGAGCTTTGGAGTGCGCGCTGCTTGCTGCCGCTTTCTTTTTCGCAAGCTCGTTTGCGAAAGTCTTGCCCATCGCTCCGAATGCCAGCGATGGGAAATTCACAACAACGTGGTTGGATTTGAGATCGGCGATTTCGATGCAGGCAAAAAGGCATGAAACGACCGTTTCATGTATTCTATTGTTATGCGACCCAAAAGGATGGGGCAGGGGAAAAGCCGCAGAACGGAGTTTCGGCTTCTGGTGGCCGTTTCCGGCGTCGTATTGCTGCTGAGCCCACGCCCGGTGGCCGCACAGGCGCCACCAGTTCGATCCAATACCAACCTGTCCGCTCCCGCCGAATCCTCCTTGCCGACGGCGCAGGGATTCTTGAAACAAGGCAACGAGGCCGCGCGCCGGGAAAAATGGGACGAGGCAATCAGCGCCTACCAAAAGGCATTGGCCCTGAGGCCCGGCTACGTTGAAGCTCATTACAACCTGGGCAACGCTTATACGGCGCAGCAGAAAACCAATGAAGCTTTGAAAGAGTACCGGGAAGTGCTGCGCCTGCGCCCGGATTTTCCCGGAGTCCACAGGAACATCGGCGTGCTGGAAGAATCGGCCGGGCAGCTTCCTGAGGCCATCGCCGACTATCGCATCGAGATCAAGGCCCACCCCAACAACGCTGAGGCGCACGCGGACCTTGGCAATGCCTTGACCTCCAGCCGGTCGTTCGGTGAGGCTGAGGTGGAATACCGCAAGGCGATGGAGTTGGCCCCGCGGGATGCTTCGGTTCGTGTGGCGCTGGCCAACGCACTTCTGCAGTCGGGCGACGCCCAGGCAGCGGGGGCGGAGTATCGCCAGGCCATCGCACTCGATCCCGGCAATGCCGAAGCCCATTCCGGCCTGGCCGGGGCGCTGACCCAGGCGGGAGATTTTTCCGGCGGCATTAATGAATTTGAAACAGCCGCCCGCCTGAGTCCCCAGGACCCGGAAACTCACATGAACCTGGCCGCCGCTCTGCGCGCCATTCAGGATTTTGCCCACGCCATTGAGGAATACCGGGCAGCCGTGCAACTGCGCCCCAATCAGGTCGACTTCCGTTACGCTTTGGGCCTGGCTTTGCGTGAAGCCGGCGATTATGGCAGTGCGATCCAGGAGTTCCGCCGCGTTATCCGTCTTCAGCCGGAATACGTCGCTGCCCACGCGGAGCTTGCCGCCGCCTACCTCTCCATCAGCGATCATCCCGCCGCCGTCAGCGAATACCATGAGGCGGTGCGACTGAAGCCCGGCGATCCGGCACTGCACGAATCCCTGGGATTGGTCTTGCGCAAGACCGGGGATCTGGCGGAATCGATTCGGGAGTTGCGCAAGGCTGTGGACCTTTCCCCCGATGAGGCTGACTACCACCGCAACCTGGCGGAAGCGTTCCAAGCTTCCGGCGATGTTGCCGGGTTTGTGCAGGAGTACCGCGAGGAAGTTCGCCTGCGCCCCGACGACGCCGATGCTCATGCGCACCTTGCCAACGCCTATCAGGCTGCCTCGGACCTGCCCAAATCACTGGGCGAATATCGCGTGGCCGTGCAAATTGAGCCGCAGCGGCCGGAATTTCACTTTCGCACCGCGCTGGTGCTGGAGGCGCTGGGACAGGAGGCAGAGGCGCAGGCTGAACTTGAGAAGGCAGTGGAACTCCGGCACGATTATGCCGAAGCCCTGGTGGCTCTGGCAGATCTAATGGTCCAGCAGAAAAATTATGCCATGGCTGTCCCCACTTACCGCGATGCCCTGCGTCTGCGGCCGGACGATGCCAGCCTGCACGTCATTCTGGCGGCGGCGCTGCGCGCAAATGGCGACGCGCAGGGAGCGGCGGCGGAAGACCAGGAGGCCGTTCGCCTGAACCCCACCAACGCCGCGTATCAACGCGAGCTCGGCAACACTCTCTATGGCGCGGGCGATTTCAAAAGTGCTGTCGCCGCCTTTCGCTCCAGCCTTCAGCAGCACGAAGACCCGCAAACTGAGGAGGACCTGGGACTCGCTCTCAGCCGGTTGGAGGATTGGCAAAACGCGGCGGAAGCTTTTCGCGCCGCCGCGAAGGGGCGGCCCGATTTCGCCGAAGCACATGTGAATCTCTCCCGGGTGTTGGCTCTTCAGAACGACTTTGCCGGTGCAGCCGCGGAAGCCCAGGCGGCCCTGCGCCTCACTCCCAACCTTCCTGAGGCGCACTTCGCCCTCGGCAACGACTGGGTTCACCTTGATAAGGCGAGCGAAGCCATCCAGGAATATCAAGTGGCATTGCTCAACAAGCCCGACTACGCGGATGCCCGCCTGGCCCTGGCCAATCTGCTTCGCCAACAAGGCAAGATGGACGATGCCATTGAGGATTATCGCGACTACCTGCGGGAGCGGCCGCAGGACTCGAGCGTCCATCTGATTCTTGCCAACACCTTGCAAGCTAGAAATGACACCAATGGCGCCATTCTGGAATACGATGCGGCCATCCGTTTGAAACCGGACTATCCCAACGCCCATTACGACCTCGCCGTTACGTTGGAGGGTATGGGAGAATTCGAACGCGCCCGCCGGGAATATGAAGCCTACCTGCAACTTGCTCCCAACGCCCCTGACGCTGAGCGGACTCGCAAACACCTGAGTGAAATCGGAATTACGCATACCAAGAAGTGACCCCGGCAAGACACCCGCTCACCTCACGAAAAATAATGCAATCGCTTCGCCGGAGAAGTGTATAGTGTGCCACGGTTGAAAGATGGTTATTAATGGACAAATCGTCTTTTGCCCAGTCTCACTAGAGGCGCTGCCATGTGGCACCCATCAACATCCGCAGCACCCCACGATCCCGCTGATTGGAGGAACTCTTCATCATGAGGTGGCACCCGATCTGCATCCGCATTCTAGTTTTGACGACTCTCACCGGCGTATTGACCTGTCCTGCCCGAAGTCAGCAATTATCGAGTATTGACCGCGACAATGCGATTTCGATGTTGGACAATATTTCCAAGGAAATTCAGAAGCACTACTACGACGCTAAATTCCATGGTATTGATTGGGCGGCGACGGCTCGCGATGCGCGGCAGAAAATCAAATCATCGACCTCTCTCAACATGGCGCTTGCCCACATTGCGCAAGCCATGGTTTCCTTAAATGACTCCCATACATTTTTCCTGCCTCCCCCCCGGCCATACATTCATAACTACGGCTACCAGACAAGGATGATTGGCGAGCAATGTTTCATCCTCCGGGTGCGTCCGGGCAGTGATGCGGAGAGCAAAGGCCTGAAGGCGGGAGACGAATTGTTGGCGCTGGATGGCTACACCCCACACCGGGATACAATTTGGAAAATGGAGTACCGGTACAACGTTCTGCGGCCCGAACCCGGGCAGACGCTGGTGTTGCGTGATCCCCAGGGGCAGGTGCGCAAGATCGATATCATGGCAAAGATCAAGACGCTTGCGCGCGTGGAAGACTTTTCGCACTACGGAATCGGGGACTACGTCCGCCGGGACGAGAACGAGGAGCATCTGCTGCGGGCCCGATGGGCTGAAGTGGGTGATGACGTAGGGATTCTGAAAATCCCTGTGTTTATGTTCGACCAAGCGGAAGTGGAGTCAATGATGTCCAGGGCGGGCAAGCGCCCTGCCCTCATCCTGGATCTGCGCGGCAACCCTGGTGGCGCTGTCGACACGCTCAAGTACCTGGTGGGTGGTCTTTTTGAAAAGGACATCAAGATCGCAGATCGGGTGGGAAGAAAGGAGTCCAAACCCGAAGTGGCCAAAGCGTGGAATCACGGCGTATATACCGGCAAGCTTGTTGTGCTTGTGGATAGCCGGTCGGCATCCGCGTCGGAACTGCTGGCGCGCATCGTCCAACTGGAGAAGCGTGGAATGGTGTTGGGTGACCGTTCCTCCGGCAGCGTCATGGAGGCGAGGCGCTACGAATATACTTTGGGGCAGGATTCCATGACATTCTATGGTGCGAGTATCACCGAGTCCGACCTGATCATGAGCGATGGCAACAGCCTTGAGCACCATGGCGTCACCCCGGATGAGTTGGTTTTGCCCACGGCGGCCGACCTGGCGGCAGGGCGCGACCCTGTCCTCTCCCGGGCTGTGACGTTGTTAGGGGGCAAGCTCTCTCCAGAGGATGCGGGAAAGTTGTTCCCATACGAATGGCCGAAAGAACAGTAGGCAGTCGCCAAATTGGCATTTCCCCCCACCTGGTGGTGCGCTTCGTGGCGCGGACTAATCGAGATGGAAGGAGCCCGCGCCAGACGATTTTCCGGAGCCATTGCCCATCATTGGAAAAAATGGCCCGAGTAATATAAAAAAATTACCTGAAAATGGCTTGGACGGATGAGACTATACAGTGCGACATAAGTGTTCGCGCATCCGGTTGTAGCGGCGGTCTCCGACCGCCGTCGTCGATCGGAGATCGACGCTACAATTTATGTCGCCCTGTATAAAGAGTGCGTTAGAAGTACGACGGGCATTCATTAGCGGTCAGTACATCCAGGGCTATCAAGCAAAACTCGATGGAAAACAATTCTTCCCGCCTTTCGGGCGTGGCCAAGTGGCTTCTGATTTTCGGCATCTGTTTGATTGCGAATAGCGCGTACGTGGCCGCATTCGGTGATGCCACATTCTTTTACGTGGCCAACTCCCTCCTTCATCCGGTCTTGGGGATCATTGCCGCAATCCTTCTCGTGATCTTCGCGGCGCGCAATCGTGACCTATTGGCGGGCGCTTCGGGCGCAATCACGCGGCTGGTGCTCGCCGTGGCCACGGGCTTTGGTGTCTACCTAATCTTTGTGGGAATGACCCGGCCACACAGCATGGCTTTGTATATCCATGTGGGAGCGTCCATCGCCGGGCTCTTCCTGCTTTTGGTGATTTTGCACGCGCGCGCCCGCAAGGCAGGGGCGGGTGCTTCCATAGCCCGCGCCTGGCGCTGGACCGCGGGTGTTGCCACATGTGCAGCGGTTTTCTGTGTCGCGGTGATGACTTACCAACGCCTCATCCCCAACCAGCAGTACATCATCCACAACCCGGCCACTGCCCCTCTCAGCATGGAAGAAGAGGGCGCGGGAGTGGGCAGCCTGAATTTCCCCAGCTCAGCTCAAACGCTTGATGGCAAACCCATCGATCCAGAGTTTTTTATGCACTCGGAAGCGTGCAAACCCTGCCACAAAGACATTTATGACCAATGGCAGGGCTCAATGCACCACATGGCTTCCTTCAACAACCAGTGGTATCGGAAAGCGATTGAGTACATGCAGGACACCAATGGCGTCAAGCCTTCGCTCTGGTGCGGAGGCTGCCACGATCACGCTTTGGTGTTTTCCGGGATGATGCAGAATCATCCGATCCGGGAGATTGAACATACACCGCAGGGACAAGTGGGGCTTGGCTGCATGTCCTGCCACTCCATCGTGCAGGTGAAGAGCACCATGGGGCAGGGCAACTTTGTCATCGAGTATCCTTTTCTTGACCGCATCGCATCCAGCAACAACCCTTATTTGCGCGCCCTGGCCGACTTCGCCATCAGGCTGAATCCCAAGCCGCACCGCAACGTCTTTCTGAAGCCGTTTCACAAGGACCCGGCGCAGGTGCCGCAGTTTTGTTCGTCTTGCCACAAGGTTCATTTGGATGTGCCCGTCAATAACTACCGCTGGCTGCGCGGCTTTAATGACTACGACAACTGGCAGGCGAGCGGCGTCTCCGGCCAGGGCGCACGGTCGTTTTACTATCCGCCCAAACCGCAGAATTGCGCGGATTGCCATATGCCGCAGGTGGCGTCCCAGGATTTCGGCAACATCCATGGCTTTGTCCACTCACATCGATTTGCCGGCGCCAATACGGCGGTGCCAACCTCTTACGGCGACCATGATCAGCTTGCCGCGGTGGAGAATTTCCTGAAAGGCGCGGTGACCGTCGACATCTTCGGCCTGGCGCAGGAGCCGGCAGAGGGCGGGGAAGCAGGCGGACCTACGGTGGGACGAGGGGAGACGCCACAACTCTCCAGCAGCTTTGCCGTAGGTGAAGAATCCTCCGCAGGATTGGTAGGCGCCGGAGTGACAGGTCTGCCCGTGGCTCCGCTGATTGCGCCGCTGGGTCGCGTTCAAGCCAGTGTCCGCCGCGGCGATACGGTGCGCGTGGAAGTGGTGGTGCGCACGCGCAAGGTGGGGCACTTCTTCCCCGGTGGCACCGTGGATGCATTCGATTGCTGGGTGGAGCTTGAGGCTCACGATAATCACGGACACACGATCTTCTGGAGCGGCGAGGCGGCGGATAATGGCCACGGGCCGGTGGACGAGGGCGCGCACTTCTATCGCTCTCTGCAACTCGACGCGCACGGCAACGTTATTAACAAGCGCAACGCCTGGTCGACTCGCGCCACCATGTACGCGCACTTGATTCCTCCCGGCGCGGCGGACACAGTTCATTACCGCCTCAAGATTCCCGAGGATTGCGGCGACCAGATTAGGCTGACCGCCAAGCTCAACTATCGAAAATTCT
This sequence comes from Acidobacteriota bacterium, assembly GCA_003165315.1. Lineage (GTDB taxonomy): Bacteria > Acidobacteriota > Terriglobia > UBA7540 > UBA7540 > Bog-366. The sequence continues at coordinate 31,435 of PLSX01000015.1, read as the reverse complement.
CCTGGTGGAATACCCAGTGGGCGTTCGCGGGCGTGCGTGATCCCTCTAACCCGCACCCCGATGTGGCCAAAGATCACGATGACGGGCACTGGGTCTTTACTGGCAGCCTTAAGGATGTGTCGGCGAATCCGCAGATGATTCCCGATGTGCCGACGGTGGTGATGAGCCAGGATACGGTGACACTTCCCGTGCTGGCCAAAACCGCGCCGCCATTTGTGGAAAATCTGGCCTTCGATCCAAAGGACCGCGAACGCTGGAACGACTATGGCATCGGTCTGTTATTGCAGGGGGATTTGAAGGGTGCGGAACGGGCCTTTGAGTATGTAACGAAGCTCGAACCCGGCTACGCGAACGGTTGGGTAAACGTTGCCCGCGCGCTGATTCAGGAAGGCAACATCGACGCCGCCAAGCCGGACCTGGAAAAAGCCCTCTCCTTAAATCCTGATCTGGCAAGCGCCCACTATTTTCGCGGGCTTGCCTTCAAAACCGACGGGAAATATCCCGAGGCGTTTGATGATTTCGCCAAAGCTGCCGCCGAGTACCCGCGCGACCGCGTGGTACGCAACCAGATGGGCCGCATGCTGTTCTTGCAGCGCAAGTACGCCGACGCCGTGGCTGAACTCGATAAGACGCTGGCTGTCGATCCGGAAGACCTTGAGGCACACTACAACCTGATGCTCTGCTACCGCGGTTTGAACAACGATGAGCTGGCCACCCGCGAGGAGAAGCTCTACATGCGCTTTAAGGCGGATGAATCCTCCCGCGCCATCACCGGGCCGTTTAAACTCACCCATCCTGATGACAATAATGAGGCGCAACCCGTCCACGAGCATGTGTCGGTGGCGCTGGGGGCGGGGGAGGGCGGTATGCAGAAGGCAGTAGGCGGGAAACAGCAAGCCAATATGGGTAAGCAGGTCGCGACCGACTCTAAGCGCGTGGCGACAGGGGCAAACCAGAAGGCAGCGAGTGATAGTTTGGCTCTGGGCAGGGTTCCATAAAACCAGATTTTACAGTTGGGCATGCGGCGGGGAGGTTTGGCCGAAACTGCCCGGAGTGTGCATGGGCGGGGGGACTTGTAGGTTTGGGAACTGTGGAGCCCTCGGCCCGGAAAGCGACCTTTTGTCGTCCCCATGCTCCTAGCGGTAGCCCTTACTATCTGGGATGTTTGGACTATCCACAATGATTTCGGCAAGAGATCCAGATTTCAAAGAAAATCTTCTGCAAAATTCGTTTGATTGGGCAATGGCCCCGGAAGACTAATTCGACACCTATGACCTTTCACCGTTTTCTTCTCTCGCACCGCATGCTGGCCATCACGCTGATGATTTGCAGCGGAATTCTGCTTGCGACGTTGCGCAACGCTCCCGCGACGCCGGCGGCAAGTCCAACTGCTTCTTCCGCTGGAGATATACACTTTGTTGATATCACCCGCCAGGCGGGTATCAGCTTTGTGCATAACACCGGCGCATTCGGCAAGCGATTCCTTCCGGAAACAATGGGCGCGGGCTGCGCATTCATCGACTATGACAACGACGGCAATCCAGACATCCTGCTGATCAACGGCGCGGATTTTCCCGGCCACAAATCCCGCCGCACCACGCTGAAGCTTTATCACAACAATGGCAATGGCACCTTTACAGACGTTACTTCCAAGGCGGGGTTGGATGTGGAGATGTATGGCATGGGCGTGGCCGTGGGGGATTATGACAACGACGGCTGGGATGACATCTACATCACCGGCCTGGGTGAGGCGCGCCTCTTCCACAATGAGCACGGCCACTTTAAGGATGTGACCGCGGCGGCGGGCGTGGACAACACGGGTTTTGGTTCCAGCGCCGCCTGGGTGGATTACGATCGCGATGGCAAGCTTGACCTGTTCGTCGCCAACTACGTGAAGTGGACGGAGAAGGACGATCAATATTGCGCGCTCGATGGGCGCCACAAATCCTATTGCACTCCGGAAGCTTACAAAGGCGATTCCTGCCGGTTGTTCCACAATCTGGGCAACGGGCGGTTTGAAGACGTCACCCAGAAGGCCGGCATCTACGACCCCACCAGCAAATCCATGGGAGTGGCGGCGATTGATTATGATCGCGATGGCTGGCCGGACCTGGCTGTGACCAACGACACCGAGCGCAACAAGCTCTATCACAACAATCGCAACGGGACTTTTACGGAACAGGGCGTGCAGGCGGGTATTGCCTTCAGTGAAGACGGCATTGCGCGCGGTGCGATGGGCATCGACGCCATGGACTTTGACCACTCCGGCTTTCCCAGCCTGGCGATTGGCAATTTCTCCAACCAGATGCTGGGCCTCTATCACAATGAGGGCAACCGGTTCTTCATTGATATCGCGCCGTCGTCCAGCGTAGGCCGCGCCAGCCTGCTCTCACTCTCGTTTGGGCTCTTCTTTTTCGATTACGATCTCGACGGGCGCGAAGACATCTTTGTGGCTGACGGGCACATTGAGCCCGATATCAATCGCATTCAGCCGCAGGTGGCGTATGCGGAGCTACCCCTGGTGTTTCACAACGAGAGCAATCAGAAGTTTCAGGAGACGGGCAAGGCGCTGGGATTCACGCACACCTTTGTGGCGCGTGGAGCGGCCCATGCGGATATCGATAACGACGGCGCTCCTGACATCCTGCTGACCAACAACGGCGGCCCGGCTTACCTGTTCCATAACGTGGGCGGCAGCCGCAACAACGCCATCCGCATTAGGACGGTCGGCACCCGCTCAAATAAGGATGGGATCGGCGCGGAAGTTCACGTGAACTCTGCCGCAGGTGAAAATTGGCAGACCGTTCATTCCGGCTCCAGCTACCTCTCCCAGAGCGAATTGACGCTGACCTTCGGCTTGGGGCAGGGAACGGAAGCCACCTCCGTGGAAATCACCTGGCCCAGCGGCCAGCACGACACTCTGCGCAACCTCAAAGCCAACAGTACCTACACCATCGAAGAAGGCGGGAAGGTTCTCGCAGCGCGGGCGTTTAAGAGGTGATTCACCGCCACATCATGGACCTGTCAATTCACGCGGGAAGATAATTTTCATGCTCAGTGATCCTGCCAATCGTGTATCATTCTGCTGTGATAAAGCGACTATACGTTCATAACTTCCGATGCCTCGAAAATTTCGAGCTACCAGTCTCCGGCCTTCCCTCTGCCTTGCTTATTGGGAAGAATGGTGCAGGCAAGACAGCGGTTGGGCTTGCTTTAAGGATTCTTCAGAGGATCGGGCGAGGCATCAACCGGGTGAGCACGCTAGTGAAAGAGACGGATTTCTTTCTCGGGCGCAAAGATGTGCCCATGCGATTTGAACTTGAAGTCGACTTGGAAGGCAACACCTACTCGTATGACATCGCATTTGGATTTGTGGACGGGAACAAGGAAGTAAGTGTATTTGAAGAAAAGCTTACCGTTGACGGAGAGATAATACTAGGTCGTGTAGAAGGGGGGGTGCGTCTTGCGAAACTCGAGAAGGAGATAAATGCATACGTTCGCATTGATCGACAATTAGTGGCCCTTCCGTTACTTCAACAAGAGTCGCCCACAGATCCTTTATTCATTTTCCGTGAGTGGCTCGCAGCAATGCTTATCCTTCGACCGTTGCCTAGCTTAATCAAGGGGGATTCCGAAGATTTAACACGAGAGCCGCGGCCCACAGTCACAAATCTTGGAGCATGGTTTGCGGGTCTTCTGGCACATGCACCCTCTGCCTATACTAAGATCGACGAATATCTGAAGCAAGTAATGCCTGACCTAAAGGATATTAAGAACCCATTGGTAGGAAAGGATGCGCGCAGATTGTTCGTCCAATTTTCAAGCGATCAGGGAAGCCTAAACATCCCCTTTGAGGACCTCTCTGACGGCGAAAAATGCTTCATGATCTGCGCATTAGTGCTTGCCGCGAATGAAGCATATGGCCCTTTGCTTTGCTTTTGGGATGAGCCTGACAACTATCTAGCGCCATCAGAGGTTGGGCACTTTGTGCTAGCTCTCAGGAAAGCTTTCCAGTCAGGCGGTCAATTTATCGCAACCTCGCACAATTCTGAAGCCATCCAGCGTTTTTCCAATGAGAATACTTTCGTCCTGTATAGGAAAAGCCATCTTGAACCCACGATCATTCGACCGCTTAAGGATCTCCAAGTCAGCGGAGACCTCGTTGATGCGCTTATTCGGGGTGACGTGGAGCCATGAGCGTCAACAAAGATCGGCCGCACGTCTTAGTGCTTCCTGAAGATGACGCCAACCGTCAATTGGCCGATAATTTTCATATACATGTAGATTGGAACCGGCTGAGGCAAATGCAGGTGCTTCGGCCAGCAGGCGGCTGGACAAATGTTTTGAAGCTCTTCGAATCCGAGCACGTTGTCGAAATGCAAAGGAATCCGCTGCGCTTCATGATTCTCCTATTTGATCTTGACGGGTCTGTCGAAAGGCTGAAAAACGCACAGGCGCAAATCCCTGAACAATTGACAGGGAGGGTATTTGTGCTCGGAGCTTTAACTACCCCGGAAGCTCTTAGGCGGACGAATCTTGGCTCCTACGAAGACATTGGCTTAGCCATGGCAAATGACTGCCGCGAGGGAAGTGATAAGGTCTGGTCACACGAACTCCTCCGACATAATGCCAGCGAGCTTGCTCGCCTACGCGAACTTGTCCGACCTTTTCTATTTGTTTGAATCACCAAAATATAATTTGCCTGAGGGCTCTCGCTTGGTTACCGCTCCTGAAATGCCCGGTCCTATACGCCCAGAGTTAAATCCAAACAAAGATTCACCACCGCGCCCTCGATCGCCAGAAGCTTAGCCTTGGTCGCCCGGCCACCGAAGGCGGAAAAACCTCCGGGCTTGCCGTGAGCGCCCATAACTCGATGGCAGGGGATGATGAGGGGGATGGGGTTCCGCCCAAGCGCCCGCCCTACCGCCCGGGCAAGTGAGGGTCGGCCCAGGGAGGTGGCGAGGTCGGCGTACGTGACGGTTTGTCCCACAGGAATTTCCCGGGTCAGCTTGCAAACCCTTTGAACAAATGGACCTGTGGCGCTAAGGTCCACCGGGGTGTCGCGAAAATCCTGTAAATCACCTCGCAGGTGTCTTAACACCTTGGTAGTGATATTCAGTATTTGAAAAGGTAGTTCGCTGGATTTGACCGTGCCGGAATTCCGCGCAATTCTTGATTCTGTCAAAGCCGCAGTGGCTTCAGGAAGTTGAAGCAAGGCTACAGCATAGGGTTGACTTGTGTTTTGAACTTCGCTCCAGGCAATCCCGCACCAACCCAGTGGCGTTTCAAAGAGGCTGTACGCAACCTGCTTCATGCCGTCACCCCATATTCGTCGCCAACCATACATTGGCGTGGCTTAGCGACAACTATTTTCAACTAGAATGGCATGGACTTCGCGGGGTCCGTGGACGCCTTTGATCAAGATCTGCTCAATATCGGCGGTGCGGCTGGTGCCCGTGATGAACACTACGGAGCGGTTCGCTGTAGGGCGACTCGGAGAACTTGAGATGGGAAGCTTGGCCAGAACTTCATCCAGGGATCCGACCACTTGGTTCCGCCGGAACAGGGCAATATGGATGGGGGGCGCAAGCGATGCCACCTGCACTCCCTCCGTGGCGCTGCTCAAAACCAACGTGCCGCTTTCTGCCAGAACGAAGTCAACGCCGGTTATGCCTGCTCCTGCGGCGAAGCTGGCTTTGTTGAAGTCAGCGAGGGAGTGTGTTCCTTCCAATCCCCTGCCCGCACCCCAGGATGTAGCAAACTTGTCGAGTGCAGTGAGCCGGTCCGCGACGCCCAATTCCTTTAGAATCGGGTTCCGGGAGAGGGCAATAGTCTGTGTTTCTGCCAGGATCAGTATCTTCTGGAAGACGGACTCCAACTCGTTCATGCTTGAAACGCGATAGGCGACTCCTGAGACCTTTTCCCATTCGGTCTCAAATTTGTCCAACCAGTCTTCGGGAGACAAGGGGGGCATGACCCCAGAAAGGTCGGGCGGCGGCAAGGGGGGCACGACGGATCCCGATTCGGGACGTCCCAAGGCCTTCCGGACTCGGTCTAACATCTCCTGACGAGTGGCCATAGAAATGATCTCCGGCATTCAATGGTAAATCCAGTTTTTCAGCGGTCATTATAGCACGTCTGGACAGGTCCGTAACGCACTGATATATAAGGAATTATAAAATTGGCAAAAAACTTTGAAAAATAGTGCAACCTTGGTATCATCTCAATCATCCGAATCCACGGGCAGGCTTTGAATTGAAAGGTTTTGCTAGTTTGGTTTTGGGAAGGACGGATAATTATGCGTACAGTAACAAAAACGCCAAAAAAGACGTATCGAAGTCTCTTGCTGAAGAAGCGTGATGAACTCTTGGCTTCCACGCGGAGCGAACCCGAGGCCCTTTCTGCCAGTGTGCAGTCTCCTGATGCGGTTGAGTTTGCCGTCAGGACCGTTGAGCAGGATGTGACGGTATTAACTGCCAATCTGCGCAGCCGCACCTTGAAGGAAATTGAAAGAGCGCTTGCACGTTGTGCCGGTGGGACTTACGGTGTGTGTGAAGCGTGCGACGAAGATATTTCCCCCAATCGCCTCAAGGCTATCCCCTGGGCACGTTACTGCGTCACCTGCCAGGAACTGCGCTCGCGGAACTAAGGGCTTCGTTTCCAAAATTTCAGCTGTGGTCACTTTGCCGAGTGTAAAAAACTCGGCAAAGTACACCTCATGACACCATGTTCGGCCTGTTCGCCTTTGACGAAGCTTCGCCGATGTGCGTCCACGCCAACGTGGGGAAATCGCTCTGGATTTCTCTTGCCCCGGCGGCTCTTAATTCCATGTAAGATACACATAGATAAGCCTTTATTCCTCCCGGGTCACGTCCTCTGCAATTGCGAACTTACCAGGTTCCAATCCCGCTCGCAAGGCCGCTTCGTACGCCAGCAGTTGGATGTAAACGCTGTCCACTAGAGTCCCGAGTCCCAACCGAAGGGGTTCAACCTGAACCTGCCGAATGTTCATCGGGTCGTCGAAGGGCAAATCCGTGAAGAGCAGCACGCGTCCATTGGATTTTCGAATGTCGCGGGCGAGTTTCAAGAGCAGTTTCTCGGTTTTCCCCTGGCGGGCAAATAGGAGGTAGCGATGGCTTGGACTGATGATTTCCATCGGGCCATGGCGAAATTGCGCCGCACTAATTGCCTCAGCCGCCACCCGCACCACTTCCTTAAGGATCAATGCTCCCTCGTACGCAGTGGCCAGGTCCGCCCCGCGTGACATTAGCGCTACGTAGGGGGGCCGATTGAAAAACTCCACGATGGGAGGCATCAAAACATCGTGGCGTTCCAAAATATTCTCCTGGGCCACTACCGCCCGCATTACTTCCTGGGTCAATGGGCTGGGAGGATGGCCGGCGATGGCGAAGGCCAGATACATCAGTACGGCCACAGAGCAGGTGTAAGACTTGGTACTCACGGCGCCCTGCCCTCCAGCCATCATCGGCAGAAGCAGGTTTGCGCACTTGGCCAGGGGGCTCGATTCCACATTGGTCACAGCCAGTACCCGTGCCTCGGCAGGCAAACTTTTCAGCAGGTGCAGACCCTCGGCTGTTTCCCCCGATTGTGAAACCACCACCAACAGCGTATCGGGTCCCAGCACTTTCAGGTGATGGTGCACCAGTTCAGCAGTCTCCCAAACCAGGGCGCGGACGCCCTGCTCCGTCAAATAGGCCTGAGCCGGGTACGCTGCGAACAGCGAAGAGCCCATTCCGGTAAAGACCACCGTGGGAGGCCAATGCGGCGATAGGCTTCGCAAACCCTTTGACGGGATCGCACCTGGGCTGGCGTAGTATTTCCGCAACCCGGATAGCGCCGCGGGCTGCTGCGAAATTTCCTCCAAGAGATCTGTCATGATTGGGACCATCCACTATCCAGGGTGAAAAATTCCGTGTTTATCGACTCACAATTTGGCGCCCTTTTGCCCAAGGTGATTCTATCACTGCCGCACGACGTTCGCGAGATGGCCTTGGGGATTCGTTTTCTGATGCTCAGGCCTGGCTTCTGGCGTCCAAACCCAGGAGCATTGATGCGTCCGCCCATCGGATTATTCTGCCCAACCCTTGGCCCGCTGCACCGCGCGCTCCCAGCCCGTGTACAATCCCTCACGGCGGGCAACGTCCATACTGGGTTCGAATCGGCGGCCCAACTTGAGATGACTCGCCAGTTCCGTGTCATCCTGCCAGAATCCTGTGGCCAGGCCAGCCAGGTAAGCTGCGCCTAACGCGGTGGATTCCGTCGTTGCTGGGCGCTCCACCGGAATTCCCAGAATGTCGGCTTGAAACTGGCAGAGAAAATCGTTGCGTGCGGCGCCTCCATCCACCCGCAGAACCTCAGGCCGCAAGCCGGAATCGCGCGCCATGGCGTTTACCACTTCACGCGTCTGATAGGCAATGGCCTCCAATGCTGCCCGCACCAAATGTGCCCGGTTGGTTCCCCTCGTGATGCCGGTAATCGTTCCGCGGGCATAGGCGTCCCAATGCGGCGCGCCCAGTCCCACGAAAGCGGGCACCAGGTAAATCCCATGCGTGTCGGGCACCGAGAGTGCCAGGGCTTCACTTTCCGCCGCGCTGGTGATCAGCTTCATTTCATCACGCAACCATTGGATGGCCGCACCGGCTATAAAGACGCTGCCCTCCAGCGCATATTCCGTGCGCCCTTGTCTCCCCCAAGCCACTGTTCCCAGCAGCCCCGATTCTGACCGCGGAATTTCCGTGCCCGTGTTCATCAGCAGGAAGCAGCCTGTACCGTACGTATTCTTCACCATCCCGTGGTGGAAACATTGCTGCCCGAAAAGCGACGCCTGCTGGTCGCCCACCACGCCGGTAATGGGAACCGGAGCCCCGAACATCGTTGTCTCTCCGTACATGGCGCTCGAGGGTTTCACCTCCGGCAGCAACGAAGAGGGAATGGCAAAGTAGTTCAGGATTTGCGGGTCCCATCCGAGCGTATGCAGGTTGAAGAGCAGGGTGCGCGAAGCGTTGGAAACGTCGGTGGCATGAACGCGCCCGCCTGTCAGCTGCCAGATCAGCCAGGTATCAATCGTGCCGCAGGCCAATTCGCCGCGCTGCGCTCTTTCGCGTGCGCCTGGCACGTTTTCCAGCAGCCACGCGATCTTGGTGCCGGAAAAGTACGCATCAGTGACGAGACCGGTCTTATCTCTTAGCGTGCGGTCAAAGCCTTCGGCGCGAATGCGATCGCAAACTGCCGCCGTCCGCCGGCACTGCCAAACAATTGCGTTGTGAATGGGTTCACCCGTCGCACGGTCCCACAGCAGCACTGTCTCCCGCTGATTGGTAATGCCGACTGCCGCCAAATCCTCGGGGCCCGCCTGCGCTTCTGACAGAACTTTCTCCGCCACCGCACGTTGCGAACGCCAGATTTCCAAAGCGTCGTGCTCCACCCACCCCGGTTGCGGATAGTGCTGCGTGAACTCCCGTTGGGCAGAAAAGCGCGGCTGGCCCGCATGGTCAAACAGAATGGCCCGCGAGCTAGTGGTTCCCTGATCCAAAGCCAGAACGTATTTGGGCATGCGTCAAAGTTATCATGGCAACGACTGCAAAGTAAGGCAAACTATGCCAAACGCGTCGGCTCCTCGCTGCTTATGGACAAATGAAGCAAATCCGTATATGTTTTCGCCTCGACGGGAAGAGGGCTTGCTGAATCGCAACGAATACCGCAAGCGATTCCATGCACCGCCTTCGAAGAGGAGACAATCATGATCGGCGACAAGTTTGATCGGAGGGATTTTCTGAAAGTTGGTGGTGTGTCAGCGCTGGGCACGCAGATGGCGCTGGCAGGAGGAGATGCACTGGCACAGGAGCCGGCGCCTTCCAACTCGCAGCATGAAAAGGGCTTCCCCCAGCTCGCGATGATCACCCAATACTCGCCACAGAAGCTGGCATTTGCCGGTTCAACGGATTATCAAGGCGCGGTGATTATTGTCGATCGCTTCTTTAATCACGGGCTCTCGGATTCCCAAATTGACCAGGCACTTGCGGCCGCCCGCCAGGCCAATATCCGCATCATCAGCATTGAGTGCATGGCGCCAAATCACATTGACGCCGACCCAGCCAGGCGCCGCGAGGCCATCGCTGACTTCATCCGCTACCTTGAATTTGGCCATCGTCTGGGGTGCAAATTTGTGGGTACCTTCAGCGGAGGCCGGGAAGGTGCTTCGATGGGGGACCAGGCCAAAGCCTTTGCCGATGTTTTCAATGAGAACTACCTGCCAGTCTGCGAGAAACTGGACATCACCATGGGGTGGGAGAACTATCCCTGCGATACCAACTTCGCCACCGTTCCCGCTGCATGGAGGATGATCTTCGATCTGGTACCCAGCAAACGCCTCGGCCTTGAATTCGATCCTTCACATCTGGTTAGGCAATATATTGACTACATCCAGGCCGCTTGGGACTTCAAGGATCGGTTCCTCGGCATCCACGCCAAGGATACCGAAATTATCGAGCCGGTTTTGCAGCAGGTGGGGATTCACGGTCAAGGTTGGTGGCGCTACCGCATCCCCGGCCAGGGTTTAATTGATTGGCCGAAGTTTATCAACGTTCTTTTGCAGGCAAAGTTCAGCGGAGGAATTGCGGTTGAGCACGAGGACCCGTTCTGGGATGAGCCGCCCAGCAACGATGCGCCGGAATTCCCCCAGGCCCGCAAAGATGGATTCATCCTTGCCTCCCGCTTTCTGCGCATGTTTTTGCCGGGACGTTTGAGCTAGGGTCGGACGTCGAAATCCATGGCGCACAAGAACGATGCATGCGTTATTAGCGTTCCCAAAGTGTCTCTAGTCCTTTGGCGCCTGGCCATCGGACTTGAATAGACGAATGCCCCCAATGGAACTTGTCGCCCGTCGGAGGATCAAAGGACTGGAAGATGTCAGTACCGTCCGCCAAATGGATGGTGGCCGAAAAGTAACACGTGGCGGAACCTAGCGGGTCGGGGGTGCAGAAAAAGCCGGCAGCGTGAGCTTTATCGGGGGTAACGGTAATTCGGGCGCCGGTCAGCCGGCGGCGGGTGTTATCTTCGAGGGGGGCGAAGGGCCAGGCTTTGGCCACATCATCAATCGTAAGTTCCAGCGGCCCGGCCGGATGCAGTCTCGCCGCCGCCGGAAGAACTTTCTGAATCGCCCTGCCAGTTACAACGTTGAAGAAGTTCACTTCTGATCCGGCACGCCACCAGAATGCGTCAAACGCGGTGAACGAAAATCCACAAGTAAATACCAACAAGACCAGTGGCAAAAGGTTCCGGAGTGCCACTCGCGCGCCTGCGCTGGTTTGGGTGCGAAACAACCGGCAACTCTGGACTAACGCCAGGATCAATGCCGGCACACCGGCAAGCGCCACGTAGAGTAAGGGATTTTCGAGAATCGCCAATACCCCGAGGTGCCGATAGGTAACACTTTCAACCCACCAGTCAAATCGAAGATTCCCGAATAAATTCAACATCTGGCGGCTTTGGGCAACACTTACAATCCAAGCGTTCGTTCCGGAACCGGCGAAGGGCTTGGGCCCCCAAAACGGAGTGAGCATTGCATTCGCCCACTCTTGGGCGAAATAGCCAGCGCTGCCGAGAACGCACACCACTGGAATCACCCACAGCACCGCGGCCACCGTGCCGTCAACTGCACATGCGCACCAGAATGCGGCAAATGTCAGGATGAGCGTCACAATCAGCCAATTGCTTCCGAAATGAAGATCCGCAAATACCCGGGACGGCCCATTTAGAAATCTACCCGTGATCAAAAGCGGAAGTAGCCACGCGCCCACGAATCCGGCAATTAGGGCGGTGCACAGTTTGATGCTCCACTGGAGGAACAGCGAGACCGGCAAGGTCAGGTGCCAGGCGTGTGTTCCCGAAGTCCTTTCTTCACCAAGCGGCATGCTTCCGGCCAGAATGGGGATCATCAGTGTGCAGACTACTGCCATGCTGATCACACCGATTTGAAAGGCCTTGGTTGAATTTTGCACTTGCCGCAGTTGCAATAGAACCAAGCAAACCCAGCACAGCGCTGCTCCCAGGCTGATCAGCCACACCGGCCGTAGCAGGCAGATTTCCTTCCTGAACAAGTTAAGCGCCGCTCCCTTGGGGCGGCAGCGCAGCCAGCCGGTCAAGCCTTGCGGCATCACACCTGGACCCGCCGCCAGCAGGTCATCGCCCGCCGCGCTTCCAACGGCCTGAAACCGCGCCAGCGCGCGCCTTCCCAGCCAAAGCATGACTCCCGCATAGAAGGAGAAGCAGACGGCGGAAACCTCAGCGGCAATTACGGGAGCGGCAGGAGCGGGCTTGTGCAGCCATGTGGCCATATTCACGGCAAAAAAAATGAAGCTGGGGACGGCAAAATTCAGCACGATGCCGCCCACGGTCGACCGCGTGAACAGTGTCCAAAATGTGGCCGAAGCGATATTGGCTGCGATCAACGCCGCAGCAAGCGCGGGATAATGCCAGCCCAATTTAGATTCGCCCCCATGCCAGGAGAAGAAATAGATCATCGCTGCCGACAGCACGCCAGCCGTGGTTATGTACAACTTCTCGCGCCAGATCTCCATTCGATTGACGGGTTGAGAGAGCAGCAGGGAGAGGGTTCGGTGCTGGAATTCGCTACCGAAGGAAAGCGTCGCCAGGGCCGGAATGCCGAGGAAAAACCCGATCTCGCTGATCCATGCAATGGAACCGAGTGACCGAAAAAGAGGCAACGTCGCGGCAATGCACACCAAGCACCAGGGCCAAAACAGTGGGCGTGTTTCCTTGAGGATTCGGTTGGCGTTCATCTTCGTCTCCTACGCTATTTCCGACCGGTTGTCGCGCGGGTGTCCCCACCNNGGTGGGGACACCCGCGCGACAACCGCCTAAGATTTCAACGTCGCGACGAAAATTTCTTCCAGCGTCAACGACTCGGTTGAAAGTGCCTGGGGATTGTACTGCCGCAAGCGTTCCATCAATTCCGTGCCCCCACCATTCACGATCAACTCAATTTCGCGCCCCTCGCGGTGGACGCGCAATGCCGCTTTCAGGTCGATATCAGGCGGGGGTTCGGCAAAGCGCGCGCGGATTCTTTGGAACCGTTCGCGGGCCGCGTCAGCATCATGCGTCAGCACGGCGCGGCCGTGATCTATCAGCGTAAACTCGTCAATCAACCCCTCGAATTCCGTGATGAGGTGGGTGGAGACCAGAATCGTGCGCTGGCCCGGGATGCCCTGTTGGTACGCGCCGATCACTGCTTCAATGAATTCGCGGCGCACAATGGGGTCAAGGCCCGAGGTTGGCTCGTCGAGTACCAGCAAGTCCGTCTCCGGGCAGACCGCGGCAACAAGCGCCACCTGCGTCCGCTGGCCCTTGGAGAGGCTTCCGGTGCGCTGTGCCGGATCAAGTTGGAATCGCTCAAACAGGTCCTGCTCCACCTTCCGGTTCCAATTTGAGCGAAATGAAGCAAGGTAATCCAGCGTCTCGCGTACGCTCATCCACGGATAGAACGCCACCTGGTCCGGCACGTAAGAGAGCGATCGCTTCACCGCCACTTCATTCTTGTTCGGATCGAGCCCAAACACGCGCACCTGCCCATGCTGCGGGCGTAACAGATTCAGCAGGCATTTCATCGTCGTGGTCTTGCCTGCGCCGTTGCGGCCGAAGAGTCCGTAGCATTTGCCGGCTTCGACGGTCAGGTTGAAGTCATGCACCGCCTCAGCGTGCCCATAGGAATAGCTGAGATTTTCGATCTGGATGGCGGGAGTAGTTGAATTCATGAGGGTCAATCCTCCTTCAGATCTTCATGGGCGTGCCGCTTGTCATCCAGCACGTCCAGCCGTTCATGGATCAGTTTGAGAAATTCATCGCGCGACACCTGCAAGTGGTGGGCCTGCACGATGGCCTGGTCCACGTCTTCGATCAGCAGCTTGCGGCGGGCGTCCTTGCGCAAGGCCGATTGATTCTCTTTCAGAAAACAGCCCCGCCCCGGCAGCGTTTCAATCACGCCCAGGCTTTCCAGCTCCGAATAGGCCTTGGCAACCGTGTTGCGGTTGACGCGCAGTTCCTCCGCCAGGGGACGGATGGAAGGGAGCGCCTCGCCGGGTTGCAGCGCCCGCGAGGCGGCGGCAGACTTCACCTGATCCACAATCTGAAGATAGATGGGCATGCCGGATTTGAAATTGATCTGAAAAATCATGGTCGTCCCTCTGTCATATGACACTATGACAGTTAAAATTCATTTGTCAACAATTATTTTTCTGGGGCGTTTATCCAGTCTGGGGCGCCACCAAAAAGAGGATTACCCGGAAGGACTTATGCCGATGGGGGAATTAACACGAAGCCAATACCTGGCAATGGCGAAAAACGTGGGCCCCGCCCCCGGGGCCGTGGCGCCGAAGACGGGGCTTGGGGAGGAACGAACTCTTGCCTTGGGGGGGGGCGGTTTCGTGCCCCCCCTCCGTATTTCAATTCACAAACAACTCAAGTCTAGCTCTGAATCAAGGCGATGGATGACTGCATCACGTCATCTGCCGTGGTGATTGCCTTCGCGTTTGCCTGATAACCGCGTTCCGCCTGGATGAGCTCGGTGAAGGCCGTGGCGATATCCACGTTGGAGGCTTCAAGTGAGCTGCCCGCCAGCGTTCCGCTCCCTCCCGTGCCCGGAACCGATACGCTAGCCGCCCCGGAAGACAGGCTCGCCCGGTAGTCATTGGATCCCAGGTTGGTCAGTCCGTCGTAGTTGGGAAATGTCGCAAGCGCAATCTGTCCCAAGGCCACGGTCTGGTCGTTGGAAAGTACACCCTCAATCACACCGTCGGAGTTGATCGAATAGCTCTGCAAGGTCCCCGAGCTGTAACCATTTTGAGACGTCCCCGACTGGGCAGAAGCTTCCGCCGTCTGGGTGATGACGGCACTGCCGGGCGAGCTGAAGAGTTGCCAATCGAGGCTCATGGGCTTGGCCCCATCGGCCAGCCCGCTCACGGTTATTCCCGTCACATTTGCCGGGGGAGTGATCAAATTACCACTTGGCCCGAACTCCAATGCGCCCGTGGAAACCACCTGGGGGTTGCCAGAGGTCCCAACGTCCGCGGCGGGAATCGTAATCTGGTAGCTCCAATTACCGGCCGATGTCTTGGTGAAAGCGAAGGTTAAAACATGGCTGTTTCCGAGGGAGTCGTAGACGGTGATGGGGGTGCTGTAGGTTCCCGCATCGGCTCCCCCGGTAAGGTCGCTGCTTCCGAATGAACCCGCTGCCCAAGTGGTGGAGGTGTTGACGGAATTCCCCGCCGACCCGCCTTGAATCGCCTGCAAGTTGACAGCACTGGCAGTGGAGCCCGTGGCCGTCACCGCGGCGTTGGCCACGGTTCCGGTGGAGTATGTCGTACCTGCCGCCTGCCCATTGGTGGTGGCCGCGTTGATGGCTCCCGCCAGGTTGGCCAATGTCGAGGTGACGTCGGAGCCAATCTGTACGGTGTCCGCCGGGCTTTGGCCCGTGATGGCGGTCGCGAAGGTGTAGACGGTTCCCCCCACGGTAACCGTCTGTCCCGCGGTGGGCAGCGGCAGTGGAACCGTCAGGGTTCCTGTTGCCAGTTGACCGTCCACGCCTCCCGTCAGGTCCCCGGCTGTGACCGTTCCACCCGTCCAAGTCGTGGACGCGGCAAGATTGTTCCCGCTCACCCCGCTTTGTGCCGCCTGGAGGCTTACCGTCGTCGCGGTTGAACCCGTGGCCGTTACTGAAGTGTTGGCAACGGTGCTGGCGGAGTATGTTGTGCCTGATGCCTGCCCGTTGGTGGTCGAGGCGTTGATGGCTCCCGCGAGGTTGGCCAGGGTGGAGGCAACGTCAGCCCCAATCAGAACTGTGTCGGCTGGACTTTGTGAAGTGATGGCTGCTGCGAAGGTATATGTGGTTCCTCCAATTGTGGCAGTCTGGCCCGCCGTAGGAAGGCCCACAGCCGGCACTGTCAATGTGGCCGTTGCCTGTTGATTGGCTGTGCCCCCCGCCAGGTCTGAAACTCCGAACGATCCCCCGCTCCAGGTCGTGGAGGTGGGAACAGAATCGCCAGCGGACCCGCTGTTTGCCGCTTGGAGAGAGACGGTTGTGGCCGTGGAACCGGTCACGGTTACATCCGTGTTGGCGACTGTACCTGCGCCGTAGGTCGTGCCTGCCCCTTGTCCTCCTGTGGTAGCTGCCGTGATGGCGCCCACCAGGTTGGCCAGGGTTGTTGCCACGCTGTTTCCGGGATCGATCAGAACGTCGTTTGCAGAGGTCAGATTTGCGGCCCCTGACACGAATGTGTATGTGTTTGCTCCGATGGTCAAGGTATCGCCAGAGTTGGGAAGGGTTGGGGGAGCTGCAAAAGTTGAAGTGGCTGTCTGGACCGTAACCCCCCCGGCGAGGTCAGTGGCTCCAAACGATCCAGCCGCCCAATCTGTCGAGGTAACATCATTGTTGCCCAGAGCCCCGGCGTTGACGGCCTGGAGGGTGAGGGTACCGGCGGTTGATCCGGTGGCTGTAACTGTCGCGTTGGCTGCCGTCCCCGGACCATAGGTTGTGCCTGCCGCCTGCCCGTTGGTGGACGCTGCATTGATGGCCCCAGCCAGGTTGGCCAGCGTGGATGTGACGTCGGGTCCAATCAGGACGGTGTTCGCAGCGCTCTGCGGCGTAATGCTGGTGGCGAAGGTGTAGGTGGTTCCTCCAATCGAAACCGTCTGGCCGGCTGTGGGCAGCGGTTGGGGCACCGTCAGAGTCCCGGCTGCCGTTGCCAGCGATGAGTCCGTCGCATCCAAATTCAAATCCAGTTGCATGGTGGTGGTGGCGTTGGGGGGATAAGTCTGGCCGGTGGCGATCACCATGGGGGAAAGGGAACCGCTGGTGTCAATAACACCATTCACGGCGGCATACCCCATGACGTTATTGCCGCTGGTATCGGTAAGATCGCCTTGCGGGCTGAGAGTGAAATTGCCCGCGCGCGTGTAGACCTGCGAGCCATTCTGGTCCAATATAAACAGCCCATTCCCCTGAATGGCAACGTCCGTGGGCACGCCTGTTGTGGTGACGCTGCCTTGCGTCATGGGTGATGAGACGGAACTCATCGTGGCGCCCACGCCCACTTGCACCGGGTCGCCGGCCCCGTCCGTTCCCAACATCTGGTAAAACAGATTGCTGAAGACCGGCGTTCCAGTTTTAAAGGCGGTTGTGTTCAGGTTGGACAGATCATTGGAAATTACCGAGAGTGCCTGTTCCTCGGCGTCGAGACCGGAAAGCGATGTGGAAAATGATCCCATGTTTCTCCTCCTAATGCGATGTGGGCGTTGTGCCCGAGGTCGTTGCCGTGGTGTTGAACTGTTGCACAACCTGATTGATCGCCGTCACTTGTTCAAGCTGGTTTAAATCCACAAGCTGTGACATGAACGTTGTTGGATCCATCGGTTGGGTTGGGTCCTGGTTCTGGATTTCCGCCACTAACAGCGACATGAAGTCGTTGGGGTTCAGACCATTTGTGGAGGCGGCAGAACTGCTGGAATTTGAACTGCCAGCGCCATTCGTGTTAGCGGCGTATGCGTGCAGACCATTGATCATCATGAATGTGATTCTCCTTCGGCGCCGCCTATGCCTGAACGCTTAAGCCGGCTGCCGGATTTGCCGATGCCTCATCTTCTAAGGAACTTGTTGCGCCACTTCGTGGCTGTCCAGGGTTCTCCCACGGTATAGCTTGGCGATGCGGTGAAGGGGACGAACCTGATTGCGAGTTTTGCCGTTCCCCCCCGCCCAATCCACCGCCTGTGTGATCCTGATAAACCGCAAGGTTCTCCACGCGAAGATTCCTGTCCGCCAGTGCGCGCTCAAGCGAAGGCAGTCCGGCGGCAATCAGCGTGTGGGCTTCCTGCCCCTGGACATGAATTTCCGCACCCACTGCCCCATCGTGCACCACCGTGTGAAGTTCCAGTGGGCCGAGTGGGCCGGAGCGCAATTCGACGTGCATTTCCGCGCTGCCGGCGGATTCCGTAATCGACGCCGACCTCACAATCTTGCCCGCGCCTCCGTCATAGTTCTGCCAAGCGGAAAGCGTTGTCGGCTGCTGTGTGGAAGATGGCGCCATCGGCGGGGCTGATGTGTTGGCGTGACTTGCAGCCACGGTGGCGGCGTGCGCCGTAAGCAGACTCCCTGCAGGATCTGAAATTGGGCTGCTGGCATTGGGGGGTGCGACCGTCACGACCGCACTCCCCACTGGCCCCGTCCCATTCTGTTGTCCGGATTTTGCCTGGCCGCTCGTCGATCCGTCGGAAAAGTTGGCGTGGGCGCCGCAATCGCCGGAACTTGACCCCGCTGCCGCGCTGGGCTGAATGCCAATCGGTTCCTGCCCAGTTTGATTCTGAGAAACCGATGTCAGGGCGGGGGGCTGCGAATCCCGAGCGAATTGCTGGTTGAGAATGGGGTTTGGCGGCTGTGGAGGCTGGCTGATGGCGTTTGCGGCTGCCTCAGGCTCAACGACGCTTTGCCGAGCAAAGGCGTTCAAGCCCCTGCTTGAAACCTGCGGGGAGTGAAGGGCTGCCATTACCCTGTCGGCGGTCAGATTTTCCGAATTGAATTTGCCCGATGTTTGGGCCATTCCACCCGCGATTTTGACTTGACCGTTTTGCGGTGGCCTGGTTGTTCCTGGCATTGCCCCCGCCGTGATTTTGTCGTTAGGTACCGCCTCGACGCTCGTCTCACCTTCGTCGACCTTGATGTTAAATTTCGCGTCCCGAAATTTTCCCAGCGAGCTGGAAAATTCTGTGGCATCCACGTGATCGCTTGCGGTCGACGTGGTGAAAGCATTGACTGCTTGTGGATCCGGTGTCGCGCCGTTTGGTTCCGTTTGGCCTGATGACGGCGTAGGGGGATCGGCTTCGTTTGCACTTGGTGTTGCTGCAGCTTGTCCCACTTGGCCCGCCGATGGCAAGGCATAGGAAGGAGCCGGCAAATCCTTTAGCGAAGGCGGTGTGGGTGGGGGCACGAGTGCGGATGTACCCGAAGTTGTTGTTGAATTGTTGAAACTGTTTTCTGCATCAAAAGCGTCCCCAACGCCGGCATCCTGCCCTGCCCACGAGTTTGCCGCCTGCATGGTTTCAGAATTAGGTCCCGCCCTTCGAACCATTGACTCTGCCGCCGGACTGGGAACCTGGGCGTCCTGCCGCAGTGGAACCCTAGCCGGTGCGCTCGCCGCGGAGGAAGTGAGGAGGTCCGCCGGCGAATATTGCCCTGTGGCAGAAACCTCCACGTCAGGTTCGCGAACGGCCGCCCCTTGCCCGATTGACTTTGCCCCTTCAACTTTGATGGCAACCGCTGCCGAGGAGTTTTTTACTGCCCGCGTGGGTTGCAATAATCCCTTCGCAAGGCCAGACGCAACATGCAGTATTCCTGCCGCTGCCACGCCAGCACCCGAAGAAAGTGTTCCTTCCCCCGTGGCTTGCAGCATGGAGAGTTTCCCCATGTTGGGACTCACGGCGCTTACCTGATTCGCCGAAGTGTTGAGGCTGGAAGCGAAATTGGGCGGTGAATCAATCGAAGATTCTGAGGTCGAACTTTCTCCATTTAGGCTGGCTTCGCCAGAACCAGTTCCTGTCGTGACAGCCGATGCGGGTTGGGCAAAATTTGCGAGCAGGCAATTGATGAAGACTCCGGCCATGGCAGCCGAATCTGCGGCCTGGTCGGTGGCCTGTTTTGACCGTAAAGGTGATTTAGGTATGATCGAATTCCCGCCCCGGCCCGATTCCGGCATGCCAGCAAGAGTCCTGCCCAAAGTCGAGGCAAAGGAGTCAACCCCTGTGGTTGTGCCTCCAGAAATTGGAGAAGCGGGCAGTGCCGGTGCTGCCGTTCCAGCGAGTTGGACCGGAAGGGTTTGCATAAATCTCTCAGCCGCATCATCGGCCGTCACCCCTCCTGAAGCAGGAGCACCGCCAAACACGGGTTTGCCGAGAGGAATGCCGCCAACCCCCGGAAACCCCTAGTAAACTAAAGTTTTTCCGGTCTGTGCCGAATCAACGGGCAGAGAAGTTCATCGTGGGAAAGGCGCCAAGCCGGGCAAGGCTTGCCCACCCTCTGGGCAACAACTGATCACTCTCATGGACAATGAAGCCGTAAAGGGAATGATCGGAGCCCCCGATTAACACAGAATGATGCTGCGCCAATCGGTGGCTTCACATTTTTCCACCCCTCCGAAGCGAACTATGTTCTTCCATTAAAATAATCAGCGGCCAAAATCATGGCGATGCCGCCCCTCAATTGATTAAGTTCGGCCGGATATCCCGCGCGAGGTTGTCATGCACCGACAATTCATCGGGAGTATACTGTCGCAGCCAGGGACCCTGAAAGGGATCCTGATCCATTCACTACACTTCGCCGGTTTCGTCCGGCTTACCAGGAGATTTTCCCAATGAAACGCTCCATGATGCTGTTCTCTCTATTTGTGCTGATGTCTCTCATGGTTTTCGCCGCAGGCCCCAAAACCTATCAAGTCACAGGACCCATTCTTGACATCAAGGGTGACGTCATCACCGTGCAAAAGGGCACGGAGAAGTGGGAACTCGCTGTGGACAAATCAACAAAGACTACCGGGGACCTCAAGGTGGGGTCCAAAGTAACTATTGAGTACCAGATGAAGGCAACAACGATCACGGTGAAGCCAACGGCGCCCAAGCCGGCCGCCGCGCCAAAAGCAACCAACTAAATTTGCGTTAGGTTTAGCCAATAGCAGGACGGACAGTTGGTGTCCCAACCAACGTATGTTGAAGTGTGTCTTGGAGGATCCAGGGTGATGCAGATTGACAAAGCTTCGTATGTTCCACGCGGAATCATTCCGTGCCATTCAATCCAGCCATCATACCGTGAAGATATTGACTTCGGGAATGATGCGGCGTATATAGCTTGCATGTTCCGGCATCCCTGGCCCATCCGCTTCTACCTCATCATTGCCTTGTTCATTTCCACGGCGCCGCGCATAGCTTTTGCGGAGAAGCCCGCGGTCTGGATCAGATTGCGCAGTCCCAACTTCATCGTCATCACCAACGGCAACGAAAAGCAAGCCCGCCGCGTGGCATTCCAGTTTGAAACCATCCGCGCCGTACTCCGCCGCTTTTTGAATTCCCAGGGAACTGCTCCCGATCCTCCGGTAACGATCATAGCGGCCAAGGATGAAGCCACATTCAAGCCTTTACTGCCGGAATCTTACCGCGTGAAGGGCGCCGCGCAACTGGGCGGACTTTACGTGGGAGGCCCGGAAAAGAACTATGTGGCCCTTCGGCTTGATATCAGCCTTGACCGTGATGTCTCCGCGCCCTTTGAAACGGTCTATCACGAGTACGTTCATTACCTCACCCGCAGGTCATTATCGGTGATACCCCTCTGGCTGACGGAAGGTTTGGCGGAGTTTTACGCCAACATACGGTTGGAGAGCAAATATGTCTTGTTGGGAACTCCCAGCGATTCGAACCTCATGGTTCTGCACCAGACCCCGATGCTGCCACTCAGCACCTTGTTTGCCGTCAACGCTTCCTCGCCCTATTACCATGAGAACAACAAGGCCTCCATCTTCTACGCGGAATCCTGGGTTCTTACCCACTACCTGATGACGGAGGATTGGCGCAATCATACCGACCGGTTAAAACAATTTGTTGAGCTTGTGGGAGAGAACAAGTCGCCCGAAGATGCGGCGAAGCGGACAATTGGCGACCCCAAGGTATTGGAGGAGACGCTTCAGGAATACATCAGAAAGTTTGCCTTCACCGTGGCGCGCATGCCCGCACCCGCCGAAGTGAACGAAGACTCTTTTACGCCCGAACCCATATCCGCTGCGGAGTCGTTGGCGATACGCGCCGACTTCATGGTGCAGCACGCTACTTACACTCAGGCGCGGGAGATGCTGGAAGAGTCGCTGAAGCTTGATCCCAAGCTGGCCGCCGCGTACGAGAGCATGGGCCAGATCTATGCCCAGCAGAACCAATTCGACGAGGCAAACAAGTGGTATTCCCAAGCGGTGGCGCTCAACTCGCAGAGCTTTCTGGCCAATTTCTACTATGCCACCAACCTTTTCAAGGGCGGACTGAATGACGATACTGCCGCCAAGGCGGAATCGAGCCTGCGCACTTCCATCAAGATCAACCCGGCGTTTGCCCCTTCGTACGATGCCCTGGCTTATCTGCTGGCCACCCGCCATCGCGAACTGGAAGAGGCGCGCATGCTGGCCTTGCAGGCGGTGGCCCTGGAGCCCGGAAACATCCGCTACCGGCTCCGGATGGTGCAAGTATTGGAGCAGATGGGTCGCGCTGACGATGCCCTGCGTGTGGCCACCCTCACCGCTTCTCTGGCCAAAACCCCCAACGAGTGGACAGAAGCGCAAGAGGCCCTGAGCAGCGCCCAACGATTCCGCGATTTCAAGGAGCGCATGCAGCAGCGGGAGGAACGCGTGAAGAATGAGCCGGGGGATGGGCCGGGGCTGGTCCGGGCGAACCACGGTGACCCGTCGGCGTCTTCTGAAGAGGTCCAGCCTCCCGTGCTTCGGCACCGGGATGAGGAAAACGTCCCGGCCCAACCCGCGCCGGCCTCAGGGGATACAGCCTCTCCACAAAGGCCTGAACTTCTGGCCCGCCACGAGGTGGCCGACGGTATCATTACCTACACTACATGCCCCAACGGTGGGGCTCTGGAACTTAAGCTGGTTTCCCGCGCCGGGTCTAAACAGCTTTTTAGCGACAACTATTACAAGATTCCCTTCAGCGCCTTGAACTTTACCCCCAAGGACATGATGAATCCGTGCACGGACCTGAAGGGAATGCACGCCCAGATCACCTACCGCCCCGCGAAAGACCACCCGGACCAGGGGGAGATCGTGGATGTGCAGTTGTCGAAGTAGCGAGGGGGCAGACCTCGCCGCCAAGACCATTCGACCTAACATCGCCGACCAAATTGTGAAGTGGGGCGTACCCACACCGAGACCGTGAATGGCTGAAACGGATCGTTTATTGCCGATCAAGGCTAGCGCATGTTCTGGAATACTGAAAATCGGTAATGACCTGCGGTCTTGGAGATGAACGCCTTTGGGCAGTTCATTCCAGGCATCGTGGCGGGCGTTTACTGAAGTGGATCTCACCGCACGCCTGGCCCGTGCGAAATCCGGATGGGTGGGGAAGTGATTACTTGGCTATAGTGAAGTTCTCGTCTTTGGCACTTGCGGCTTCCGCGTCTGTCGGCCAATCTTCGAAGTAATTGTTCAGAGCGAAGAGCTTTTGGACAAGTTCCCCCGTTTTTCCTTTGGCTTTGGAAAGGTCGCGGGCGGCAATCAGGCCCACATTGATGCTGCCGCGTTGGTTGTCACTCGGCTCGCGGCCGCCTTCGCACCACCGGCGCATGGCATCAAGTTCCTCGAAGATGAGCTGCATCGTACCGTCTTCCGGCCACTGCGTCAGGATGCCCAGCACGCTCTCTCTTGCCTCGCCCAGGACGCGATAGAAGGCTTCCCTGGAATCGATCTTGCCATATATGCCTGCCACTGCAACCCCCCTCTGCTATCTTGGCGTCTCCCCTGAGGAAGCTTTATCCCGCGCCTTAACATCGTTTTGTGGTACTTCCGCGGCCCCGGCAATTTTGCTGCTTCCCATCGTTATTTGCACAGTACAGAGAAATTCTGTGGGTGGGGAACCCTGCTTAATGGCCAGCTCTCCTGCTTATTGGCAGCGAATACGCCAACGTGTCCAGGCAAATTCGCTAGTCAATATCTCCCCGTAAATTCACTGGCACAAGAAACCACAGTCTCTTCTGCACGATCGGAATGGCTGCTGTTGGTGCCTTAAACCCTTAATATTCCGGCTTTCCCCGCTTTCCAACGGGAAACTCCCACTTATTCGCCCTAAAGTCCCAAGTCCCCCCCAAAAACGGACACTTCTGCCACTCTATTTCATAGCCAGTCTGAGTCCATGATCCCTCAGAGTCAAGATCGGCGAAATAGCACTTGAGTACCAAGGAGATTTAGCCTTTGGGATGGGGGAAGATCGTAGGCGGTCACGCGGATGGGCTTGGCTTCAACCTGAAGCATACTGCGAAAGTTCATGGTGGATCGAAGTGGCAAAGGCATCCACTTCAGAGAGAGGCCGCACGGTGATCCTGGCGTCTTGCAAAATCCGGGCAGAGTGTGCCGCGGTCTTTTCCGCCCGTGCTGGCATTGCTTCGACGATGGCGGTAAGTTCAGCTGGTTGCTTCGAGCGTACATAACCCATAGTCAGGGAGAGCACGCTGGCAAGCTCAAAATCCCGGTGCAGGGAAAGGGCATGAACCAGTTTCAGATGACCGTTGGGTTTTCCCGCTGCCACCAGCGGCCGATAGCCAAAGTCGAAATGGAACGGATCGCCCGGGTGGGTCAGAGGTTCAGCAGGGATGTGTTTTTCGAAGCGGCGGTGGTCAAACACATTGGCGCGGCGCAGCGCCTCCACCAGGCTCTGTTTAATGCGCATGCGGGTATCGGGAGCAGGAAATTCCGCCTGGCGATTGTCCACTAATCGAGCAAACAGATGAAGCAATTGCTCCCGAGGCTCGGCGGCCAGCACGGGACGTTCCGGGGCAAGTTGAATGATGTGGGAAAGGGACTGCTCCATCTCCATCAGGAAGGTCTGGAGGTTGTCTTCGTGCTCCTGGATTTGTTGCTCGAAATAGGTTTGCAGCCCCCGCAGGAATTCAAGGTCGGCTTGTGGATGGAAGCGTTTGACCCGGCGGAGATCGCGAGTGATCAAGCAATCCAAAAACTGTTCTTCCGGGCTATGCAGCAGTAGCCCGATGTTGAGAAACTCCTCCCGCTCTGCGTGGGGAACATAACGCACCAAGTAGTAGGAGCACGATTTGAATTTGGGATCAGTCATAGGAATTTCAAGGAGGCTGGAGATAGGAGTCAGAATCTCGTCATCCAATTTTTCAATCTATCCATTCTGACCTCAAACTCTGCCCTAGGAATTTTTGGCCAAGCTCGACCAGAGGGCGGCCTTCATGCTTATCCGCTATTGCTTTTCTCCTGCCTCCTGTCCCCTACCCCCTCCTGACTCCTAATTTCTGACTCTTTGTCTCCTGTTTTTCATCCCCAATTCGGAAAAGGTCTGAGCGAGGAGTTTCTGGCGTCGATCAGGGACTGTCGCACGGTTCTCCTTCGGGCGTAGAGGACCTCCATCAGCCGCGCAAGCTGGCCGGGATCCGGTTCGCACCATGCATCAGGAATTCCCTCCGTGCAGTCTTCAAGTTCACAAGCACTAAGGTTTTCGATGCGGGAGAGAAAAGGTTCAAACGAATTGAGCCCTGTCACCTTTTCGTAAACCATACGGCGGGGGTAGAGACCACGAATGGGGCTGTCGGGAAAGCTCCATTCCCCATCATTGAAGCAAAACCCCTGATCGATCAGGGCGACTGAGTAGGGAGCCCGCTCTGCATCGGCGGGACGATGAAAAATCACCTGGCGGCCGTCGCAGTTGCAGGTCCATTTATCAAATGCAAAGGCTCCCAGGAAGACGGAGGGCAGGTCCTGAACTCGTTGAAGGAGACGATCGGGGAGGAAATCCACCACCAGGGTTTGGCTGGGCATGCCGGGGAAGCGAGAGCCAAATTGAAGCCCCGCCCCCATGGGCTCCCGGCGCTCTCCCAGGTCGAAAGCCAGCAAGGGATTGCCGCCTATCAATTCTGGAGGGACTTCAACGAATGCGGGAACGGCCGCGGGCAGGCCAAGCAGCCGGGCCAGCCGGGATGCCAGCATTTCGTTGGCGAGAACGCGGGAATGCTGGGGATTATTCTGAAATTTTACAATGTAATTTGCGCCGTCGTCGCAGAGAACCAACCAGGGCTGCGATGCGCCCCGCATCCGGCGGACAAACTCCCGGGCGCGAACCCATGGAGTGGATTCGCCCCCCGCGGGATACCGCAGAGGCATGTCGTAGGGGGAATCCTGTCCGTTATTGGAAAAACGAGTAACTTCAGGGGGAGGCATACCCCCGGACACACCAAACCTTCGCACGCACAAGCCGCCTTTAAGGGCGATGCACCCTTCATCCAGGGAGACTGTTCAAGACCACGGAGGCTGTCGGGGCCCGCGGCCCTGAGCAGAAATCTCCGCCTATCGCCGCCCGGACTTCTTTACGGCTTTTTTCGCAACCTTCTTTGCCTTCTTCGCCTTGGCTGCAGGCTTCTTGGCTTTGACCGCTTTCTTCGCAACTTTCTTTGCCGCTTTCTTGACAACCTTCTTTGCGGCCTTCTTCGGCGGGGGCGCGACTTTTTTGGCCGGGGCTTTCTTTGCCGGGGCTTGCCGGGGGGCAACGGGCGCAGGCTCCGGCACCGGAACCGTCGTCACCGTCTCTTCGATTTCGTAGGAGACTTCTTCCTCAAGCTCCTCACCCTCATCCCCTAAACCCTCTTCCGCTTCTTCTTTGTAATCGGAGGAGAGTTCATCACCGAAATCCTCCAGTTCATCTCCAGGTTCGTTTTCATCATCGAACGCCATGCAACCCTCCTCCTCGTGTTGTGTGTTCTGATATGGTGATTCGCCACGTTTATTAGCGGCCTTCGATGAGGCCGCTAAAAACTGGTCGTGGGGCAGATTTATACCAGCCGAATCATCCTGTCAAGTGCAATTGAGAAAGTCAGTGAGATTTTGCAATTTCAGGCTTACTTTCGCAGTTCATCCAAGCGGACCCAATCGCCGGGGGTGCGCTCGTATTTCCGGAACGTCCAGCCGTCAACACTGTACTTAGTTACAGCCTTAGCGGCCGAGCTGGGCGAAGAATGGACCTTCCTCTGAAGGCGAATGCTGCCATCACTCAAAACGGAAGCGTGGAATACCTTCCCCTTTGAACGCCCGCGAAGTTTGGATACTTTCTCGATGAAGCGACAAAGCGGTGGCATTCGCCCCGGAAGGACTACTTTAGCTTTGTCAATCCACCTTCCCACAATTTTGTCGCGATTTTCCCGATCTCGTTTCCCCATATCCCTGACAAGCCGCGCATGTAGGTCTTGTGAACGCGCGAACTTGCCGCTCTTGGAATTGCCCTCGGGCATCGGTTTAACTACCCGCAGGATCAAGGCTTCAAGTTCTCTCACAATCTTATTGTCAATGGTCAGGTAGACACTAAAGCGGTTCCACTGGCCGCTGTGCTTATCGCTAAGGTGGGTTTTCAATCGTGTCCTTAGGTTGCTCGCCAGGCCCACATAGTAAAGGTCATCCTCTTTGTAAAGAGCATAAACACCATGGCGGCCGAAAACGTAATCGCGAATGATGTCTTGGTACCTCTCGAAAATATCGCCGTTGATGTTTTCAAGATGTTGGGAAACCAATTGAGGAGTTCTACGCATAGGTTTTGATTCACCCGCCGCTAAAGGGCGGGCAATGCATTTAGGATCTTCACAGTTTCAACGCTTACGCGAATAACCTGGCCCACGAGGCGGACGATGTATTCGGGATCGTCGGGGCGGTTGGGGTCGCTGCGGATGCCGCGGTGCTTATCTTCCGTCACCTGGTATTGGTCAATCACCCAATCGAGGGCGCTGCGATTGTCCAGGCGGTATTCAAAGGGTTCGGGTTGAATGCCGCCCAGCGTGAGCGTGTCGTTCACCCCCAGCGAGCGACGGTCCTTTGCCAGGCGCATTTTATCCTCGACGCGATAGGAGAGCGGAACCGTACAGCCGGCCTTTAGGCCGGCGCGCTGTAGCGCCGGTGTCCCCACCGGCGATTTGCCGTGGCCCCGCGACGGCGGGGCCGCCGATGAGGACATCGGCGCTACAGCTCCGCCGCCCTTGCGCGCGGCACGGTCCGGGCTCAAGCCCGGCCCTACGGCGGTCGTCTCGATATATTGCAGTGGCCACGGTTCGACCTGTTCGTATTCTAGGTGCAGCCGCGCCAGTTCCTTCCCGGCTTGCGAGAATCCCGTAAAATCCGGCGCCAGCGGAATGCGCGGCATCTCGCGCTTCAGATTCTCGGCGTATTTTGACCGGTATTCGAGATGGTGCAGAATCCCATAGACGTAATGGAAGATGTCCCACCTGGTGATGTTCTTGTCGCTGTAATGCCCGCGAAAGTGCTCCAGCGCCCAGTCGGTGATGTTTTCGCGCCGATTCGTGCCGTCTTCGTCGTAGGTGTAGAAAGAAAAGCCTTGAGTGCCCGCCCCAGGACCGACCAGGTGAAAGTCGGGAATCGATGCACTCGCCAAAGCCATAAATGGTTTTTCGGAGCCCGGCGAGGTAATTCCAAGTATGCGATTCTCTGCTTCGGTTGCGTTGGTGGGAAAGATACTCGGGTTGACGTAAACTTCCTCATTGAGAATTCTGTCGAAGAACAGCCACCGTCGGCAGAACGGCCTTTACAGAGCCGTCCGGACCTTTGCCGCATCAAAGGTTGCGTAATTTTCCCGTCGCAGGTCAAATTTAAGGTCCCGGCTCCACTTAATTCTGTCATAGCGGACGAACTCATCAACAGGCTGCTTGTTTCCAGCGCGCTTAAAACGATCAACCTCACCGTTGTAGTCGTCAATGAACTGCCGAACCCGCTCACCTAGCACTTCTTGGTCGAAATCGTATGCAACCTCGTCACGGTTTGTTTTTACACCACCAGAGAAGATCTTGAACACCGTTTGAGGGATTACGGAGGCCGCTGCCTTGGCAACTTTGCTGCCGAGCGGGACGAGAGATTCGAATTCATCTGCATGCTCTGGCACTAGCCAATTACCGGAAGCATCCGGTTTAAGTGGTTGCCACGTCGCGCTGGAAACAGAATGGAAAGAGGCAAGTTGTTGGAGCTTTTGCTCCTTTCGCCAATCCTCGGGCACCTGGAAATATCGCAATCCAGAAATGTCGCCTGGTGGTGTAGCGCCGACCTTCACTTCAGGTCGGCATTCTGTAGGGCCGAACGGCGTTCGGCCTTAGGGCGAGTGCTGCTCGCCCCTACAACGCCGCCGCCCTCGCGGGCGGCGGGTGCCGACCTAAAGGTCGGCGCTACAACCTGCTTGCGCACCGCCACCGTAATTCCAACGCCCACTTGGATTCCAAAGACGTTGTGAGTCGTTCCGCTCAGCTGGGATTGCGGCGGACGTTTCCATGCAGGTCGAGATGATAGATGTCCGTAAAGTCATCCAGCAGGTGCTTGCGCATTCTGTCGAATGCAAGCTGGTTCACGAAACTATTGTTTGAGACAAATGCCACGATGCCGTCCCGTCCCTGCAAGCGATCCGTGGCCCGGCGGAAGAACTTTACGTATGGGTCCGAAAGCGCAGTTTTGTTGCTGGCCTTGGAATCCCTGGCATAGGTTTCAGCCACGCGCTCGTCAATCACCTCGTATTTCCGGTTCTTATTGTTGTCGTTCTCATTCTGCTGATTCATGGTGTACGGCGGGTTGCCAATGATCACCGTAATGGGTGTGCGTCGCTGACGTTCCACGCGCGCTGCGTTCTTCTGCGTCATGAACCCCAGCGAATGCTGGCTGCCTTCTGCGAGGTCGAGCGTATCCACAGAGCACAGCCCTTCGAACGGCTCTTAGTTACCGGTCATCTCGTAATAAGCGTG
This sequence comes from Acidobacteriota bacterium, assembly GCA_003165315.1. GTDB lineage: Bacteria > Acidobacteriota > Terriglobia > UBA7540 > UBA7540 > Bog-366. Next base: position 1,863 of record PLSX01000015.1, on the reverse strand, counting down.
TTCGATATTGAGCGCGGCAATGTAATAGGGCAGCAGCATCACTTCGTTGGCAAAAAGCTGGTCGCGGTAGACGCGGGGCAGGTCGCGGCCGGGCATGTGGCGCAGCAGATTCACCACAAAATTCCCGGTGCCGGTACATGGGTCGATGATGTAAACGCCGGGGCTGGATAAACTCTTGCCGAATTCCTTTTCCAAAACCTCGGCCACGCTTGGCACATAAAATCCACGATAGGCTGTGGCGTGTAGACAACGCCCATGGTATCGGCCAGCTTCACCGAGAAGCCTTGGAAGAAGCGCTCATAAACGGTGTTCAGGAAGTGCTGCTTTTCGCTAAAATCGGGCAGCAGGCGGGCGGCGCCCTCAATGGCCCGGTAGGACGGGTCCAGGCTCTTCAAATACTCGGTGCGATCAAAGCTATGGCTCACCAGCGCCTCAATGACGCGCTCCGCTTCCGCCGCAATGGCGTTGCGCCGGCGGTTACAAACTTATAAGCCATGCCGAGCAGGTCCCGCAGGACTTCGGTGGTAACTTGGGACAGGCGAACCAGAATGGCGTTGTACCCGGCGTAGTGGTCCGTTATGTAGTAAATGTCGGGAGCCGCAGCGAGCAGTTCGGCCCGATCGTCGAAATCGACGCGGACAACAATCGAGCCGGGTTCGGCCGAGCGATTGGCGGGCAAACAGGCTAGAAGTTGTCCGTGGACCTTGAGCGCTGGAAACCCGTACGCGGTGCTCTCCTCCACTCCCGGCAAGGTAAGCCCGATCTCCCGCACTGTGTCGAAGCTGATGTTTTTCCCAGGCATAGGCGAGCGCCCTCCCGTGAAATTTATTGTTCCAATCCTGCGGGCCTATGTGGCTTTACGGATTGGTGAAGAATTGAGTAACAAAGGACCCCCTCGCCCCCGCCCCTCTCCCCCAAAGGTGCGAGGGGAGAGTTGATTTGACAGCCTTTTCGCCCAAGGGGAAGAGTGGGGAGCTGATTTCCCTGTCCTCGCCCCCATGGGGGCGAGGGTGGACCGCAACCCGCGCCTTCACCAGCGGGGGCGGGCCGGGTGAGGGGGCTATGTCACTATATTCTAAACACTATAATTATCGCCAAAAAGAATACCCCATTCAAGCCAAGTACCCAAGACAAGGGGCGCCAGGCTTCAAGTCACCTGCCCCTTGCTGTTCCTGCGGAGGGCGCTGCTGCCTCCTGGTAGGTGAACTTCTTTCCGATCCCTTCGAGCGGCTTGCCGTCCACTTCCACATAGGGATAAATAAAGTAGTTCAGCGGATCGCCATCCTGCCTGGGGTTGAGCGTCAGGTCGCGGCCGACGGAAAACTGCACGCGGTTTGCGTCCACTGAGCCAAAGAAGTAGTCGTGCTTTTGGGGGGCCTTCCACGCCTCGGAAATATCCACGGGCACCCAGCCAAGTCCATTCACGTAAAACTCCGCCCAACAGTGGTAGCCGGGAATGGTTCCTTCCGCTCCGTTGGGAACAGGAAAGCCAATTTCAAAGCGCGCGGGGATTCCCTCTGCCCGAGCCAGCGAAATGAACAGCGAGTGAAAGTCGGTGCAATTGCCGTGTTTGGCATCGCAGACCCAGAGCGAATCGCCGCGTCCCCAGCCCGTCCCCGACTTGTCGTAACGGACGGTTTGGAAGACATAATTATAAATAGCGCGGGCTTTTTCCACTGAGCCGTGCTTGCCTTGGGTGATCTCATCCGCCATTGAGACTTGAGGCATAAGATGGCAGCGTTTTGAACCATAAGTTGGCAGTTGCTCTGCGATAACCCCTTTCAGATCAATACAGCCAGTCCAGGCGTCCAAGGCTGGTTTGAACCATAAGTTGGCACTAAGAGCTTATCCGTAAATAGAAAT